>NZ_AMXD01000078.1 GCF_000310185.1 Thauera aminoaromatica S2
CGGGCGGCACCACCAGGGGCGCGGGCGGGGAACCCGCCGCTGCGCCGACACCTGGCGCCGCCGGCACAGGCGCGGCCGCGGATGGTGCCGCCCCCGCATCACTCACCGCGACCGCTTCACCAAAGCCATGCCCGTTCCACGCCAGTTGCGCGGCACACTGCGTGCGGGGGTTGCTGCCTGCACCGCAGGCTGCCCCCTGGCGGGCGATCTGCACCTTGGCCGGCTTGCCGGCGAGCACCCGATAGCCGACGAGCCGATCGGAATAGACGCGGCGCGCCGCGTTGCGCGCATCGACGACGAAGATATCCACCCGCCCTGCGCCCCCCGGGCGGAACAGACCCGGCCGGCCGAGGCAGTCGTAATCGCCCTCGGAGAGCAGATAGTCGAGCCGGCCATCGCCCGTGAAATCCTGCGCCACGACGAAACGCCCTGCCCCGGCGCGACCGCCAGCGGCGACGCAGCGCCGGTCGAGCTCGTCCATGTGATCGAGCACCACGTTCGGGATGGGTGGGCGCGCCTGCGCGAAGACCGCCGAAGCGACGCAGAGGCCAAGAACGAGCGAACAGAATCTTGCGGGCATGGCAGCGACCTCCGGGTGGCTTCTGCAGCCTAGACGCTGCACCCGCCACGGGCAAGGCGCCCGCCCGATCGCGCCCCTCAACCCATCTCGCCACGCTTCACGAACACGTAGTGCTTCGCCACCGTCTCCAGCACCTCGAACACCCCGTTGAAGCCCGCCGGGATCACGCACGCCTCGCCCGGCCCGAACTCGCGTGCGAGACCGCCCTCGTCGGTGATGCGGATGCGTCCAGAGAGCACATGGAAGAACTCGTCGGTGTCGTCGGCGAAGGCGATCCGCCACGCGCCCGGCTCGCAGCCCCACAGCCCGGCGGACATGCCGTCGCGCTCGAAGTGGGCCCACGTGGCGCGCTGCGGATTGCCCGCGACCAGGCGCTCGAGGCGAGGGAAGTCGAAGCTCGGTTGCGTCTTTGCGGCGGAAAAGGCGGTGAGCGTCTTGTGCATGGCGGCAACGGGGAGGCAGTGGAGGCCGCATTCTAGCCTCGCTGCCCGATCTGGCGAGCCGGCCCCGACCAGTCAGCTCGCCAACGCACGCTCCAGCCCAAGGCGCACCGCCGTCCTCCTCCATGCCCGACCGCTCGCGCGGCCCCCTGTCCTCGCGCCCCCACCACGTTCCCCCGGCCGGGAGGCCGCCGCGGACTGCGCGCCGGCGGGTCTAGAATGAGCGTATCAGGACCCCAGGCCCCCACAATGAACGCGCCCTTCCTCGCCTTCCTGACCTGGCCGCAACGCTGGCTGCTGTTGGCCGTGCTGCTTGCCCTTTCTGCGCTCTTGTTGTTCGGACGCATCGCAAGCTTGGACGAGTTCATCAAGGCCAGGGGCGAGGGTGGCATCATGGCGCTCCAGTTCGCTGGATCGGCGGCCCGCGCCGCGCATCTCCTCGTCGCCTGGCGCGGCCTGGAGGATCTCTTGCGCTCGCAGACCCGCTGGGACTTCCTCTTCCTGCTGGTCTACCCGGCGGTACTCTCGCTCGCCTGCGCGATGCTGGCCGAGGCGCGAGGCAACCCTCTGCCGACGATCGGGATCTTCGTCGCCTGGCTCGCACTTGCGGCGATACCGCTCGACGCGATCGAGAATCTGGCCACGCTGCGCATGATCGACCACGGTGCGAGCGAACCGCTGGCGCGATGGATCACCGTCTGCGCAACGATGAAATTCGCCATCGTCCTCACTGCCGCCGGCTACCTGCTCGTGGCGGGAATCGCGACACTCTTCCAGCGCTGATGACCCGGCCGGGATCCCGCACCCCCCGCGGCGGGACGGGTGCAGGTCGACACCACAGCACCACGCCGCACGCCCGGATCAGCGACTCGGGGCGCCCCGGTCCGCGCACACCCCTGCAGCCCTTACACCGGTTCCGGCATGCTGTGCCACCAGATGGCACAGCGCGTGCACACGCCACTGCCGAACTCCGCCTTCAACACGCCGTCGAGCACCATGCGTGGCAGCGGGTCGCCCGGCTTGCGCGAGACCAGGTTGGTGCCGGTGGATTGCGCCCAGATCCGGAACAACTCCTCAGAGGCCACCTGGTAGGTGACGTGCCAGTGCGCGATGCCGCCGGCGGGCGAGGTGGCGAGGATCTCGTAGCGCACCTGCACGTCCTCCTGCAGCTTCACGCGCTGCCAGTAGGCGGCGAGTTGCGCATGTCCGCGCTGCACCGCAAAGGGGGTGTTGTGGTATTCGCCATCCTCCGCGAACAGGGCGCAGAACTGCGCCTCGTCGCGTTCCTCCCAGGCCTTCTTGTACCCTTGCATGAATTGTTCGATATCCATCTTTCAGCCTCCTCGCTCTCTTGTTATCGTCCACCTCCCAGCCACGGCAGTATAGGCGCCACGGCGCGCGGGCCACGAGGGCGGAACGGATCAGAGGGCGGACGACATGCTGGGAAACAGCGAACGGGAACGGGTGCACACGCGCCGCATCGTGTGCGAGGCCTTTCGGCGCCGCGACGGGCTGTGGGAAATCGAGGCGACGGTGATCGACGAGAAGGGCGAGGACATGCCCTTCCGCTCTCGTCCGATGGTGCGCCCGGGGCAATCCCTCCACGACATCACGATCGCCGTGCTGATCGATGACGACGCCGTGATCCACGACGTCGCCGCGCGGATGCAGACCGTGCCCTGGGCGGCCTGTCCGGAAAGCCAGGCCGCCTACCGCCGCCTGATCGGGCTGCAGATCGGCGCGGGCTTCATGCGCGAGGTCCGCGAGCGCGTGGGCGGGGTGGCGGGCTGCACCCACCTCACCGACCTGCTCGTGCAGGTCGGCAACACCTACACCCAGGCGATCTGGCCCACGCTGATCGCCCGCCAGTTCGCCGCCGAGCCGGACCCACGAAAATGGACCGACCGCCGCGCGGTCGGCTTCGTCGGCGGCTGCGCAGCGTGGCGGCAAGACGGGGACACACTCAGGCAGGAATATCCGGAGCTGGCGGCGGAGTTCGTCGCGAAGCGGGACGAAACCTGAGGCCAGAACCCGGCAACGCCCACCCGCCGGGCGCAGGTCACACCTTCAGATCGACGACCTGCCCGGGCTGGACGCTCAGCGCAGGCCGGACACCGGCCGCGGGGGTGTACAGGTCAGAGGATGCTGTGGGCGCGGGGATCCGGCCGGATTCCTGCAGCCCAAGCCCCTGGGAAGGGCCCGCCTCGGCCGCATCGGCGAGCCGGCCGACCGCCGCCGATAAGGTCTGCGCCACACGGTCCATGCCACGCACCGAGGCTACCGCTTGCTTGCCGATTTCCGCGCGGGTGCGTGCCTGCCCCGCCTGGGTCTGAAGTTCGTCGGCGCGACGTTGGGCAGTGTCCGCCTCGTCACGCGCGCTCGCAGCCTCCGCGGAGAGCGCGGCCGCCTTGGCCTCGAGCTGTTCGGCACTTCGCCGTGCCTGCTCGCGCGAGAGCTGCGCGCCGACCCAGGAGGCCGTGGAGGCGGAGGATCCGAGACCTTGTATGGACATGATGGCCGGCCCTCAGCGGGCTTGAGCACCGCTGCGGGGACTCAGGTACGCAACACGCCCGGCTCGCGCTGGCCCGGCGCCGTCGGTTGCTCAGGCTGGCTCGGGCGCGCGGAAGCATTGTTGGCGCCCACCTGCGACATCGCCTCGTAGGACGCGAGCGCACGTTGCGCGGAGTAGTTGCTGCGCACGTCGCCATTGGCCGCGGCGGCGCGGGCCTGCTCGACCGCACGTGCCTCGACCGAGCCGCCCTGCGCAGGCGGCTGCGCCACGCCCTCGCCACGCGCGGCCGCGCTCAGCGTGACCACCGCGCTCGGCTGCGCGACCTGGCTTGCCGAGGCGTCACGTGCTGGGGGTTCCTGCGCACGCGCCGCCTGTTCGGGCGCGGCGGCCTGCGCCTGACGCGGCTCGCTTGGCCGCATCAGCTCGCGGGTGACGGAATTCATTGCAGGGGACACGGCTTCCATGACGCTCGCCTCGCTGATCGTTCTTCAAGCTTTTTAGCGCGCCCGGGCCTGCAAGCACAAAGCCATTCATTCGCAGCCCGCTCCGACGCTCCTGCAGCGGATGTTCTCACGAACGCGGCCGCTGCGGCTGTGGCACGGGTCACGACCGCCCGGCAGATTGCCCACGAGGGGCGACGGCGGTGCAGGAAACAGCTTCCCGAGCCGCACAGGACGCAAGGCCGCCCCCCGCCCAGGGAAGCCGGCCTGCAGCCGCGCCAGCGCAGGCTCAGCCCGCCAGCGCGCGCCCGATCACCAGCTTCTGGATGTCGCTGGCGCCTTCGTAGATCTGGCACACGCGCACGTCGCGGTAGATGCGCTCGACCGGGAAGTCGGTGACGTAGCCATAGCCGCCGTGCACCTGGATGGCGTCCGAGCACACGCGCTCGGCCATCTCGGAGGCGAACAGCTTGGCCATCGAGGCCTCCTTGAGGCAGGGGCGGCCCGCGTCCTTCAGGCTGGCGGCGTGCCACACGAGCTGGCGCGCAGCCTCCAGTTGCGTGGCCATGTCGGCGAGGCGGAAGTTGACCGCCTGGTGCTCGAAGATCGGCTTGCCGAAGCTCTCGCGCTCCTGGGCGTACTTGACCGCAGCCTCCAGCGCCGCACGCGCCATGCCGAGGCACTGCGCGGCGATGCCGATACGGCCGGCCTCGAGGTTCGACAGCGCGATCCTGTAGCCCTCGCCTTCCTTGCCGACCACCGAATCCGCGGGGATGCGGCAATCCTCGAAGAGGATCTGGGTGGTGTCGGAGGCCTTCTGCCCCATCTTCTCCTCGATGCGGCCCACCTGGTAGCCGGGCGCATTGGCCGGCACCAGGAAGCAGGTGATGCCCTTCTTGCCGGCGGCCTTGTCGGTCACCGCGAACACGATGGCAACATCGGCGTGCTTGCCGGTGGTGATGAACTGCTTGACGCCGTTCAACACCCACTCGTTGCCGTCGCGGACCGCGCTGGTGCGGATCGCCGAAGCGTCCGAGCCCACATGCGGCTCGGTCAGACAGAAGCAGCCGAGCTTCTCGCCGCGGGCGAGCGGCTTCAACCACGCCTCCTTCTGCGCGTCGCTGCCGAAGCGGTTGAGGATGCCGCAGGGCAGCGAGTTCTGCACGCTGACGATGGTCGAGGTGGCGCCGTCGCCGGCGGCGATCTCTTCCAGCGTGAGCACCAGGCTCATGTAGTCCATGCCGGCGCCGCCCCATTCCTCGGGCACCACCATGCCGAGCGCGCCGAGTTCGGCGAGCTCATTCAGCGCCTCGCGCGGGAAGGTGTGGTTACGGTCCCATTCGGCAGCGAAGGGGGCCAGGCGCTCCTGCGCGAAGGCACGCATGGAGTCGCGGATGAGTTCCTGTTCCTGGGTGAGAATCATTGCACTGCTGTCCTTGTAGAAATCCTTGCTGGTGTGGCGCTGCACGTCGTAGGGGCGCCCCGGCGGGTCGCCCCTAACGAAACGCGGGTCCTGGCAGAGTCGTCTCGCGAGCGGCCGCAGCGCTTGATCCGATTCAGCCGCAGGCCACCGACGAATCGACCTCGATCGCCATCGCGGTGGCTTCGCCGCCGCCGATGCACAGGCTGGCCACGCCGCGCTTGAGGCCGCGCTTGCGCAGCGCGCCGATCAGCGAGACCAGGATGCGCGCGCCCGAAGCGCCGATCGGGTGGCCGAGCGCGCAGGCGCCGCCGTTCACGTTGACCTTGTCGTGCGGCAGCTTCATCTCGTGCATCGCCGCCATGGTGACGACCGCGAAGGCCTCGTTGATCTCCCACAGGTCGACCTGCTCGGTGCTCCAGCCGGCCTTCGCCAGCACTTTCTGCATCGCGCCCACCGGCGCGGTGGTAAACAGCGCCGGTTCCTGCGCATGCGTGGCGTGGCCGATGATGGTCGCGACCGGCTTCACGCCGAGCTTCTCGGCGGTGGACTTGCGCATCAGCACCAGCGCGGCGGCGCCGTCCGAGATGGAGCTCGAGTTGGCCGGCGTAACGGTACCGTCCTTCTTGAACGCCGGCTTGAGCGAGGGGATCTTGTCGATCTGCGCCTTCAGCGGCTGCTCGTCCTTGTCGACCACCACGTCGCCCTTGCGGCTGGCCACGGTGACCGGCACCACCTCCCAGCTGAAGTCGCCGTTGTTGATCGCGGCCTGCGCGCGCGTGGTCGAGGCGATCGCGAACTCGTCCTGGGCCTGGCGGGTGAAGTTGAAGTGGCCGGCGCAATCCTCGGCGAAGGTGCCCATGAGGCGGCCCTTGTTCTCCTTGGAGTAGCTGTCTTCCAGGCCGTCGAGGAACATGTGGTCGAACATCTGGCCGTGGCCGAGGCGATAGCCGGCACGCGCCTTGGGCAGCAGGTAGGGGGCGTTGGACATCGACTCCATGCCACCGGCGACCATGACCTCGTTGCTGCCGGCGAGGATGAGGTCGTGCGCCAGCATGGTGGCCTTCATGCCCGAGCCGCACACCTTGTTGATCGTGGTGCAGCCGGCCGACAGCGGCAGGCCGGCGCCGAGCGCGGCCTGGCGGGCAGGCGCCTGGCCGAGACCGGCGGGCAGCACGCAGCCCATGATCACTTCCTGCACCTGCGCGGGCGCGACGCCGGCACGCTCGACCGCGGCCTTGATCGCGATCGAGCCGAGCTGCGGCGTGGTGAGGCTGGACAGGTCGCCCTGGAAACCACCCAGCGGGGTGCGAGCGACGGAAACGATGACGACGGGATCGGACATGGAACTCTCCTGTTATGGGTGTTGATCGATTCGATTTGCGCGGCGCTCAGTTGCCGAGCGCCTCCAGCGCCGCGACGTAGCGCGGCATGAGATCGTCGGAACGGCTGAGGTTCATCCCGAGGTCGCGGATCAGACCGTCCTGCAGGCCGTAGATCCAGCCATGCACGGTGAGGCGCTGGCCGCGCCGCCAGGCGTCCTGCACGACCACGGTCTGCGCCACGTTGGCCACCTGCTCGATGACGTTGAGCTCGCACAGGCGATCGTGGCGCAGTTCGGGCGCCAGGCCATCGACGGCCTTCAGATGGCGCACATGGACGTCCTGCACGTGGCGCAGCCAAAGATCGACGAGGCCGACGCGCGCACGTTCGAGCGCGGCCTTGACGCCGCCGCAGCCGTAGTGGCCAACGACCATGATGTGCTTCACCTGCAGTACATCGACCGCGTACTGGATCACCGCCAGCGCGTTGAGGTCGGTGTGCACGATCACGTTGGCGATGTTGCGGTGGACGAAGACCTCGCCCGGCAGCAGGCCGACGATCTGGTTGGCCGGCACGCGCGAGTCGGAACAGCCGATCCAGAGGTACTCCGGGGCCTGAAGCTGCGCCAGCTTGCCGAAGAAGCCGGGGTCGAGCTGCTGCATCTGGCGCGACCACGCCTGGTTGTAGTCGAAGAGGTGGAAGAGGTTCTCGTTGCTGACGTCGTCCTCCGACCAGTTCTCCAGGTCCAGGGTCAGGAAGATCGCACCCTCGATCGGCGAGGGGTAGCAGGCGGGCACTTCCTTGAAGCCGAGCTCGCGGTAGAGCTTGACCGCGATCCGCATCGACGGGATGGTGTCGAGCAGGATGCGGCGGTAGCCGAACAGACGCGCCGCCTTGATGGCGGCGAGCGCGAGCTTGCGCCCCACGCCGCCACCACGGAAGGCCGGATCGACGTAGAGCCGCTTCATCTCGCACACGCCCTCGGAGAAGCGGCGGATGCCCACGCAGCCGGCCGGCTTGCCATCGACCTCGGCGTAGAACAGGCGGCCGTCGGCGGCGCCGTAGGCCCCCGGCAGGTTGGCGATCTCGTCGGCGAAGCCCTGGAAGCTCAGGTCCACGCCGAGCCAGGCGGCGTACTGGCGGAAGAAGCCGCGCACGTGCTCGAGCTCGACGGTGTCGTTGGCGCCGAGGGCGCACAGACGGGTGGGCATGGCAGGACTCCGGGAAGGTTCGGGGACGGATCTCTCGGGGGAGGGGGAAGAGCAAGCCTTCAGGCGGCGCGCTCCTTCTTGCCGTGCATGGCCATGATCGTCTGCTGCATCAGCGCACACAAGGTCCACTTGCCGTCGCGGATGGCGAAGACCTCGGCCTTGGTGATGATCAGCGTGCGCCCCGGCTTGACCACCTCGCCGCGCGCCACCAGGCGCTCGCCGTCGGCGGGGGCGACGAGATTGAGCTTGTACTCGACGGTGAGCACGCTGGTGTCGGCCGGGGTCAGGGTGTTGGCCGCGTAGCCCGCGGCCGAGTCGGCGATCATGCCGACCACCCCGCCGTGGACGAAGCCGTGCTGCTGGGAGATCTCCGCCTTGAAGGGCAGGTGGATCTCGGTGTAGCCGGGCTCGACCACCGGAATCTCGGCGCCGATCAGGCGCATTGCCTGCTGCAGGGCGAAGCTGGCGCGCACGCGCTCGGCGTAGCCGGGGTCACGGGGCTGGAACTGGGGCAATTCGGGGCGCATCTTCGTGTCTCCGTCGAGTGTGTAATTATGCCAGCCAATACGTTAACGTTAACGTAATCGATCCCATTCCGGAACGGCCCGACGGCGTGAGCGCCGCCCGCGCACGCCGGTCCGCACGCTGAACGTGCCCGCCCCCCCGTAGAGGAGACCCCATGAGCCCCCCCGACCCCACGGTCCTCGAATACCCCTTCGACAGCCTGCCCTCGCCCGGTCACTCGATCGAGATCGCCCCCGGCCTGCGCTGGGTGCGCATGCGCCTGCCCTTCGCGCTCGACCACATCAACCTGTGGCTGCTCGACGAAGGCGAGGCGCTCGCGGTGGTGGACTGCGGCTTCGCCCGCGACGAGACGCGCGAGGCGTGGGACGCCGTGCTCGCCGCGGACGGCCGGCCACTGCGCCGCGTCGTGGTGACCCACCACCACCCCGACCACATCGGCCTCGCCACCTGGCTGGCCGCGCGCGACGACGCGGCGATCCACATGACCCAGGGCGAGTTCTTCGCCGCCCAGGCAGTGTGGCACCAGCTGCCGGGCTATTGCGCCACCGACATGGTCGAGCAGTTCCGCCGCCACGGCCTCGACGAGATGCGCCGCGACGCCCTGCTGACCCGCGGCAACGCCTACCGCATCGGTGCGCCGCAGGTGCCCGGCCGCTACGAGCGCATGTTTGCCGGCGACGAGTTGCGCATCGGCGCCCATACCTGGCGCGTCATCGTCGGCTTCGGCCACGCACCCGAGCACGCCAGCCTGTACTGCGCGGAGCTCGGCGTGCTGATCGCGGGCGACATGTTGCTGCCGCGCATCTCCACCAACGTCAGCGTTTATGCTGCAACGCCGCATGGCGACGCCCTGGGATGGTTTCTCCACTCATTGCGAGAATTCTGCACCTTGCCCGACGACACGCTCGTGCTACCATCACATGGCAAACCTTTCAAGGGTATCCGGGCACGCGTGGAGCAGCTCGTCGAGCATCATCGCGAACGTTGCGAGGTGCTTGTGGCGGCTTGTGCCATGCCGCAAAGCGCCGCAGCATTGCTGCCGACGCTGTTTCCGCGCGAGCTCGATACCCATCAGGTCATGTTCGCCATGGGGGAAGCGATCGCTCACCTCAACCATCTCGAGAAGAGGGGAGAGCTCTCGAGACGCGTCGAT
Organism: Thauera aminoaromatica S2; assembly: GCF_000310185.1. Classification (GTDB taxonomy): domain Bacteria; phylum Pseudomonadota; class Gammaproteobacteria; order Burkholderiales; family Rhodocyclaceae; genus Thauera; species Thauera aminoaromatica. The sequence continues at coordinate 9,605 of NZ_AMXD01000078.1, forward strand.
GCGGACGGCCTGATCCGTTTCACCCATTGTCCGTAACATTGTCCGCAACAGACCGCCCCGCCGCAAAAACAGGAGCCCGAACAAGATGGCCGCACCCAGCAACGAGACCCCCGCCTGCGACCTGCCCGACCCGCAGGAAGTCGCCAAGACCTATGCCGAAGTCGCCCGCCGCGCCTCGCACCTGATCAGCGACCACGTGCACCGCCAACTCAAGAAGGGCGTGAGCACCCCCGCCGACGAGCTCGGCATCGCCCAGGCCTTCATGGACATGATGGCCAAGCTGCTGGCCAACCCGTACAAGCTCGCCCAGGCGCAGATGAATCTGGTGTGGGACTACTTCTCGCTGTGGCAGCACTCGATGATGCGTGTCGCCGGCCTGAGCGCCTCGCCCGTCGCCGCCCCCGAGAAGAGCGACAAGCGCTTCAAGGACGAGGAGTGGGAGCAGCACTTCCTGTTCGACTTCATCAAGCAGTCCTACCTGATCGCCGCGCGCCACATCCACGACACCGTCAGCGGCGTCGACGGCCTCGACGAGCAGACGCAGAAGAAGGTCACCTTCTACACCCGCCAGTATATCGACGCGCTGTCGCCGTCGAACTTCGCGATGACCAACCCCGAGGTCTTCCGCGAGACGGTCAAGAGCCACGGCCAGAACCTGCTCAAGGGCCTCAACAACCTGCTGCGCGACGTCGAGGACGGCGGCGGCAACCTGCGCGTCAAGATGACCGACACCTCGGCCTTCGAGCTGGGCAAGAACGTCGCCACCACGCCGGGCAAGGTCGTTTTCCAGACCGAGATGATGCAGCTGCTGCAGTACACCCCGAGCACCGAAAAGGTCCTCAAGAAGCCGCTGCTGATCGTGCCGCCCTGGATCAACAAGTTCTACATCCTCGACCTGCGCGAGAAGAACTCCTACATCAAGTGGGCAGTGGACCAGGGCCACACCGTGTTCGTGATCTCCTGGGTCAACCCCGACGAGCGCCTGGCGCAGAAGAGCTTCGACGCCTACGTCAAGGAAGGCGTCATCGCCGCCCTCGACGCGATCGAGCGCCAGACCGGCGAGAAGGAAGTGAATGCCGCGGGCTATTGCCTGGGTGGGACCCTGCTGGCGACCACGCTCGCCTACCTCGCCGCCAAGCGCCAGAAGCGCATCCTCTCGGCGACCTTCTTCACCACCATGACCGACTTCACCGATCCGGGCGAACTCGGCGTGTTCATCGACGAAGGCCAGGTTTCCAGCCTCGAGAAGAAGATGTTCGAGCGCGGCTACCTGGAAGGCTCGGAGATGGCCGGCACCTTCAACATGCTGCGCGCCAACGACCTCATCTGGTCCTTCGTGGTCAACAACTACCTGCTCGGCAAGGATCCGTTCCCGTTCGACCTGCTGTACTGGAACTCGGACTCGACCCGCATGCCGGCGGCCATGCACAGCTTCTACCTGCGCACGATGTACATGGAAAACCGCCTGATCGAGCCGGGCGGCATCGAGATCGACGGCACCCCGATCGACCTCGGCAAGATCAAGGTGCCGTGCTACTTCATTTCCACGATCGAGGATCACATCGCGCCGTGGAAGAGCACCTACATGGGCGCCCGTCGCTTCGGCGGCCCGACCCGCTTCGTGCTCGGCGGCTCCGGCCATATCGCCGGCATCGTGAACCCGCCCGCCGCCAACAAGTACGGCTACTGGCTCAACCCGAGCGCGAAGCTCGCCGAGACCGCCGACGCCTGGCTGGAAGGCGCTCAGCAGCACCCGGGCTCGTGGTGGACCGACTGGCAGGCCTGGGTCACCGCACACGACAGCGAGCAGACCGAGGCGCGCGATCCGGTGAACGGCAAGCTCGAGGTCCTCGAAGACGCCCCGGGCAGCTTCGTCAAGATCCGCATCGACGCCAAGGCCGCCGCCTGAGCCTTGTCGCGACGAGTACGGGGAGGGGAAGCCCTCCCCGTTTTTCGTTCACCACGCTGCATCGCCGCGCCGGCGACCCGGCTCACCCACTGCGAACGTGACCGAACCCTCCTCGCAAGCCCCCCTGCCGCCCACCCTCGTGCTCGACACCAACACGGTGCTCGCGCTGTGGATGTTCCGCGACCCCGCGCTCGAGGCATTACGCGCGTGGATCGACGCAGGATCGTGCCGCCTGGTCTCGCGTGCAGATGCGCTGGAAGAGTTGCGCCGCGTGCTCGCCTATGCGCAGTTCGGTCTCGACCCGGGCCGCCAGGATGGCCTGCGCGCACGCTACATCGACCGCATCGCAGTGCTGGCGGACGATGCCGACGCCGGCACGCTCCCCAGCTGTCGCGACCCCGACGACCAGAAGTTCCTCGAAATCGCCGGCGCCGCCGGCATGGCGACGCTGATCACCCGCGACAAAGCCCTGTTGCGCCTGGCGCGCCACCGCCTCGTACGCGAGCGCTTCGCCATCCTCACCCCGGAACGAGTGCAGCACACGCTCGCACAGCCGCGCGCAACGCCGGCCTGAGCCCCCGGCTCACGCCAGCCCGCGCCGCAGCGCCATCAGCCAGCGCAGGCCGCGCGCGGCACGGCTACCGTACCACGACACCATCTCGCCATCGACCAGCAGCGCCGGGCGCGCAGCCAGGCGCGCGACCTCGGCGAGATGCGCCGCGCGGAAGCGGTAGGGCTCGGTGGACAGCAGCACGCGCTCGACTCCGGCGAGCCAGGGCGCATTCCAGTCGAAGGCGGGATAGCGCGCCGCTCCGGTCTCGCCACCTTCCACCGCTGGCAGGGTGCTCCAGCCGACCTCGGCGAGCGTGGCGGCGATGTAGGTGTCGCGCGCCACCGTCATCCAGGGCTCGCGCCAGATCAGGTAGAGCACGCGCTCGCCGGCGAGCGCCGCGCGCAACGCCGCGGCCTCGTCGAGCACTGCGCGCAGTTCGTGGGCGAGCCGGGCGGCGGCTCCTTCAGCGCCGAAGACGCCGCCGAGCAGCGCGAAGAGGACCAGGTTGTCCTGCGGCGTGTTGGGATGAGTGACGACGATGTGGGGCACGAAGGCGGCGAGCGCGTCGACGGTCTCGCGGCGGTTCTCGTCCATGTTGACGAGAACATGCGTGGGCGCGAGCTCGCGGATGCGCGCGAGATTGACGTCCTTCGTCCCGCCGACCTTGGGAACGGCGCGCAAGGCCTCGCGCGGATGTACGCAGAAGCCGGTGCGCCCGACGAGGCGCTCGCCCAGGCCGAGGTCGAACACCAGTTCGGTCAGGGAGGGCACCAGGGAGACGATGCGCGCGTCCGCGCCGGCGGGCGAATGCAGCCGCCCGGCAGCGTCGATCCAGGTCGGGCACCCGTCCTGTGAAGCCTTGGAATGCATGGTCGATGCTCGGATGAAACGTGCGGAGCCGCATCTTATCGCGCCACACCCTCCCGCCCTCGCACCCTGCGGGGAATTCATGCGCAAGCCGCGCACCTCGGGAAATCCCGAGTGCAGGCAGGAATCGTTTTGTGCCAAGCTTGGCCATCCTTGGTGGGCGCTCGTGGCCGCTTTCGCGGCCACCCGGCTCCCGCCCCGATCCGCAGCACGTGTCCTCCCTGTCGGCGCCCCTTCGGCCAGCCGGCGTTCCACCTTCACGGAGAAAGCTCACATGAAAAGACTGACTGCCCTGGCTGCCGCCTTCGCAATCGCCGGCTCGCTCGGCGCCGCCCCCGCGCACGCCCAGCAGAAGTTCATCACGATCGGTACCGGGGGTGTCACGGGCGTCTACTACGCCGCGGGCGGCGCGATCTGCCGCCTGATCAACAAGGACCGCGCCCAGCACGGCGTGCGCTGCTCGGTCGAAAGCACCGGCGGTTCGGTGTACAACGTGAATACCATCAAGGCCGGCGAACTCGACTTCGGCGTCTCGCAGTCGGACATCCAGTACAACGCGCTCAAGGGCGAGGTCCAGTTCAAGGACGGCGGCGCCTTCGCAGACCTGCGCTCGGTGTTCTCGCTGCATGGCGAGCCGCTGACCGTGCTGGCGCGCAAGGAAGCCAACATCGGCAAGATGGAGGACTTCAAGGGCAAGCGCTTCAACATCGGCAACCCGGGTTCGGGCCAGCGCGCGACCCTCGAGGTGCTTCTGCCGGCGATGGGCATGAGCTTCGCCGACTTCTCGCTCGCCTCCGAGCTCAAGCCCGACGAGCACGGCGCCGCGCTATGCGACAACAAGATCGACGGCTTCGCCTTCGTGGTCGGCCACCCGGCGGCCAACATCCAGGACCCGACCACCACCTGCGGCGCCAAGCTGGTGCCGATCACCGGCGCGGGCGTGGACAAGATCCTCGCCCAGTACCCCTACTTCGCTCCGGTCACCATCCCGGGCGGCATGTATGCCAACAACCCGGATGCGACCAAGACCTTCGGCGTGGTGGCGAGCATCGTGACCTCGGCCAAGGTGCCGGTGGAGTCGGTCTACATCATGGTCAAGGCGGTGTTCGAGAACTTCGAGGACTTCAAGAAGCTGCACCCGGCCTTCGCCAACCTGCAGCCGCAGGACATGATCAAGAACGGCATGTCGGCCCCGCTGCACGAGGGCGCGGTGAAGTACTACAAGGAAAAGGGCTGGATGTAAGTCCACCGCTTGCCACATCCCTGGCGAGCAAGCCCGATGTCACGAGAACGGCGGCGGTCCCGAGGCCCTCGCCGTTTTCTTTCCATCGTCCGTCGAATGCGGACTTTCACGACGAGGTAGGCCATGGCCAGCCCGGAAAAACAAGAACACGGTTTCGAGCTCACCGACGAACAGCTCCGCCAGATCGTCGCCGAGGCCGACACGGGTGGGCGCAAGCCGACCGGATGGCCGGCGCGGCTCATCGTGCTGGTCGCGCTGGCATGGTCCCTGATGCAGCTCTGGATCGCCTCGCCGCTGCCGTTCTCGCTCGGCATGTTCGTCTTCAACGACACCGAGGCGCGCTCGATCCACCTCGCACTGGCCGTGTTTCTCGCCTTTCTCGCCTACCCGGCACTGAAGCGCTCTCCACGCGACCGGATCCCGCTCGGGGACTGGGTACTTGCAGCGGTCGGGGCGTTCTGCATGGGCTACCTGTTCCTCTTCTACAGGGAACTGGCCGCCCGCCCCGGCCTGCCGACCACGACGGACCTCGCGGTCGCCGTGTGCGGCCTGATCCTGCTGCTCGAAGCCGCACGCCGCGCACTCGGCCTGCCCATGGTCGTGCTGTCGGTGGTGTTCATCGGCTACGTCTTTCTGGGCCCCTACATGCCCGAGATGATCGCCCACCGCGGCGCCTCGCTGGCGAAGGGGATGAGCCACCTGTGGCTGACCACCGAGGGCGTGTTCGGGGTGGCCCTCGGGGTATCGACCAGCTTCATCTTCCTTTTTGTGCTGTTCGGCTCCCTGCTCGAGACCGCGGGCGCCGGCAACTACTTCATCAAGTCGGCGATCTCGCTGCTCGGGCATCTGCGCGGCGGCCCGGCCAAGGCCGCCGTGGTGGCTTCCGCGAGCACGGGATTGATCTCCGGCTCCTCGATCGCCAACGTCGTCACCACCGGCACCTTCACGATCCCGCTGATGAAACGCGTGGGGTATGCGCCCAAGAAGGCGGCGGCGGTCGAGGCCGCGGCCTCGGTCGATGGCCAGATCATGCCGCCGGTCATGGGCGCTGCGGCCTTCCTGATGGTCGAGTACGTGGGCATTCCCTACACCGAGGTCATCAAGCATGCCTTCCTGCCGGCGCTGATCTCCTACATCGCGCTCTTCTACGTGGTGCACCTCGAGGCGCTCAAGGCCGACATCCGCGGGCTGCCGCGCCGGGTGACGAAATCCGCCGGACATCGCCTGCTGTCCTTCGGCCTCACCGTGTCGGGCCTGATCGTCCTTGCCGGGGCGGTCTATTACGGCATGGGCTGGATCAAGGCGCTGGCAGGCGACGCCTCGGCGATCATCGTCGCGGTGCTCATGTTCGGCTGCTACATCGGCCTGCTGTGGTACGCGACGCGGCACCCCGAGCTGCACATGGACGACCCCAGCAGCCCCCTGACCGAGCTGCCGGAGACCGGCCCGACGCTGAAGACGGGCCTGTACTACCTGCTGCCGGTGGTCGCGCTGATCTGGAACCTGATGGTGGAGGAGCTCTCGCCTGCGCTGTCGGCGTTCTGGGCGACCCTGTTCATGATCTTCATCCTGGTCACGCAGCGCCCGCTCAAGGCGATCTTCCGCAACACCGGCAACGTGGGTGAGGCAACCCGGCAGGGCTTCGCCGACCTCCACACCGGCCTGGTCACCGGGGCGCGCAACATGATCGGCATCGGCATCGCGACCGCGACCGCCGGCATCATCGTCGGCACCGTCACGCTGACCGGTGTCGGCCTGGTGCTCACCGAGTTCGTCGAGGCGGTGTCTGGCGGCAATCTGATGGTGATGCTGGTCATGGTCGCGGTCATCTGCCTGATCCTCGGCATGGGCCTGCCCACCACGGCGAACTACATCGTGGTGTCGACCCTGATGGCGCCGGTCGTGGTCGAGGTCGGCGCGCAAAGCGGCCTGCTCGTCCCGCTGATCGCGGTGCATATGTTCGTCTTCTACTTCGGCCTGATGGCCGACGTCACCCCACCGGTCGGCCTCGCCTCCTACGCCGCCGCGGGGATCGCACGCTGCGACCCGATCGCTGCGGGCGTGCAGGCCTTCCTGTACTCGATGCGGACGGCGATCCTGCCCTTCATGTTCATCTTCAACACCCAGTTGCTGATGATCGGCGTCGATTCGGTGTGGCTGTTCGCCCTGACGGTATCGAGTGCGATCGTGGCGAACCTGATGTTCGCGGCGGCCACCCAGGGCTGGTTCATCACCCGCAACCGCGTGCACGAGTCGATCCTGCTGTTGCTGGTGACCTTCACGCTGTTCCGCCCGGGCTTCTGGATGGACATGCTGTACCCACCCTATCAGGAGCTGCCGGCCTCGGAGCTGACCCGCCTGGTCGAGGAGGCTCCACGCAACGACAACCTGCGCATCTGGGTGGAGGGGATTTCGCTCGAGGGCGAGGAAGTCTCGAAAGGCATGCTGCTTCCGCTCGGCGACACTGCGCCCAGCGCCAGGGAGCGCCTGGGCAGGGTCGGGCTGACCTTGATGAGCCTTGGAGATGAAGTCCAGGTCGCCGCGGTGCGCTTCGGGAGCCAGAGCGAGAAGCTGGGGCTGGAGCAGGGGTACAAGATCGCCCGCATCGAGGTACCGTCCGTCGACCGTCCGTCGAGGGAATGGATGTTCGTGCCCGCGCTCGCGCTGCTGGGCTTCGTCTGGTTCGCGCAGACTCGCCGCGCGCGACGGCAGCAGCCCACGCGCGCCTGAAAGACCGTGGGGGACGGACGTCGCTACCTCCAGAGCGACGTCCGTCCCCCACGACTGCCGGGCACGTCAGGAAGTTTCAGATCAGCGACGGCCCCTCGACGATTGCCGCCGCGTCCTTCTCGCTGATGCGCACGCTCGCGTTCATGATCACCAATGCGATCAGCCAGTCGCGCAAGCGCTCGGCGCCATCGCCCTCGAGCGCGCGGAAGCGGCAGCCCGCCTGCCCGCTCGCAGCGATGAAATTCACCGCCTGCGCCCGACCGCGGATGTGGTCGGGAACGCCCTCGCGCTGCAGCACGAAGTCGAAAGGCTCGCCGCCCGCCGGAGGCGTTTCGGCGGCGATGGCGAAACCATCGACCGAGATGTCGCGCAGCTCAATGCGCTCGTCGCCGATCATCACCCAGAACCAAGGCTGGCCACGGCGCTGGGCCAGGAAGCGCTGAATGCGGCGGCGCTCGGCGGCCTCGACCGCCTGCGGCACGGCGCTGGCGCCACGATCGCTCATCTTCAGCCGCGCTCCTTGCGTACGCGGGCGATCAACTCGTCGGCGACCTTGAGCGTATTCTCGTGGCTGCCGGTGAGCGAGGCCGAGGTCAGGTAGCGTCCGCCGACCACCATGGACGGCACGCCCTGGATCTTCATCGCGCGCACGAGCTGATCGGCGCGCTGCACCATCGAGCCCACGCCGAAGGACTTGTAGGTCTCGACAAACTTGGCCGCATTGCCCACCTTGCCTGCGATCCATTCGGACACCTGCTGCTCGTTGAACAGCGGGCGCTTGTCGTCCTGCACCGCGGCGAAGATCGCCGGCTCGAGCGCTGCAAGATCACCGGTGATCTGCGCTGTGTAGAACAGACGCGCCAGGCCGCCCAGCTGGGCGTTGCTCCAGACCGCCGGCACCGCGCGGAAGGCGACGTCCGCGGGTAGCTTCTTCTTCCACGCGGTGATCAGCGGATGAAAGTCGCGGCAGTGCGGGCAGCCGTAGTGGAAGAACTCGAGCACCTCGATCTTCGAGGGATCGTCCGCCTTCTGTGCCGGCTCGATGATCTGGAAGGGCTCGTTCGCCTGCACGACCGAGGCGGCGGGAAGGGCGAGGGCCAGGCCGGCCAGCTTGAGGGCATCACGACGATTCATGCGGAACTCCTTTGACTGAGGCTGGGTGAGACGCGGACGGCGCACGGACGTTCAATCCGCAGCGTGTCCAGGCTCACTGGTTGCGGCTCACCGAGGCATTGAAACCCGCATCGGAGAGGCGGGCCCGCATCGGGTTCATGTCCTCGGGCTTGGCGAAGGGGCCGACGCGCACGCGGTGCACGATGCGCCCGTCGGGCAGCTGGGTGCGCTGCGCGCTCGCCTGGATGCCCGAGAGCGCCAGCCGCGCCTTGAGGTTGTCCGCTTCGGACGGGTTCTCGAACGAGCCCACCTGCAGGTAGATGCGCTCGTTGCGCTGGGGCGCGGGCGGCGTCACCGCCGCGGGCTGCGGCGAGGCCTCGAACACCGGCGCGGGGGCCTGCTGCGCGGGCACGGGCGGGGGCGGCGCCTGCACCTGGGGCG
>NZ_AMXD01000079.1 GCF_000310185.1 Thauera aminoaromatica S2
CAAAACCACAGGCCATCCACGCCAAGCACACTCGACCTGCGTCGCCCTCGCACGACGCCAACCAAAGAAATCCCCGCCCCCCCCCTTGCATCCGACAACCGCGAACGGCCGGTCGGATCGGCCAAGGAGCGCCTAAGGACTTACAGAACCTGGAACACCTGCAGTTGATAACCGGCTTCGCGCCGGAGAACACCGAGCGAGCGTAGTTTATGGACCGCCCCCGCGGTCTTGACGAAGACCGGCTCGGCGAGCGCAGGCGCATTGGCGGGCATCAAGACGCGCAAGGCCTCGCCCTTGCTCGGGAGATCGCACAGGATGCCGTCCACGCTGGCGCGACCGTCATCGATCACGCCGAGCGTCGGACTGCGAGCCAGCAACTCGATGCCCAGACCCGCGTGCGCAGCCCACATGCGCAACCGGCGCACGATGCCAAGCTGCCAGCCTTCGCCGTCCACGAAATGGATGCCGAGGAGTTCACCGATGTCTGGCCACGCGCGCGTCGGGTCGCTGTTGGCGACAATCTGCAGGCCGCTGCGACTGAAATCGACCACCCTCCAGTTTCGCGGCACCGGCAAGGGCTGCCCGCCGATCACCGCGGCACAGGCGTGCAATCCCCGCGCGATATCTGCGCTCGCCTCCTGGGCGTAACGGCGTCGTGTGCGCACCGGAGGGGTATGCGACCACTGCATGCGCAGGTATTCGACGGCTGCGCGGGCATGCTCGAGTGGCAGGCGCCCGAACGGAGCGGGCACGATCGAGCGCGCGAGCTGCCTCGAGAACTCGGTCAGCAACTCCCCCGCCGCCCACGGGGCGAAACGCCACTCGCCATCCCGGTGCTTGCCCATCTGGCGCACCGGGATGGTTCCCTCCTCGGGGATGACCACATACTGCGGAACATCCGCCGCGCGCCGATCGAGGGAGAGAAACGGAAGGCAAATATCCACCACGTGCCCGAGCGCGACGCCCATCTCGAGCTCGACCTGATCGAGGTTGATGCTGTAGTGGGCGACCGCGCGCAGGTATTCGCGCCCGATGCTGTGCAAGTCTCCGCCGACGACGCTGTCGCGGGCCTGCGGCGAGGAAGAGAACAACTGGCCGATGCGCCCCCAGAGCACCTCCTCGGGGCCGAAGCGATCGCAGGCGGACCACTTCAGCGCCTCGACCACGCTGCTCGCGAGACGCAACCGGATCTCTTCGGAGGCGGCCACCGAGTTCGACGGGGAGAGACACCAATAGCCATCGCACACTGCCATCCAGGCATCCCGGACCCCTGCGAGCCAACGCACCCACCACGCGTGGTCACGCTCGGGCGCGGCGCCTGCCAGAGCGCGCACCCCGACCGGCGCCGAGCGCTCGACTGCTTCACGCAAGGCGTCGTCGAAGCTGGACACCACATGCAAGCCCGCGACCTCCGTCTTCTGGCTTCCCGGTTTGTACAATGCCCGCAGCGTCGCAGTCGCCGCCTCCAGGCCCGCGACCGGGTTGCCTCCACCAGCGAGCACACCGGCAGGCGTGTAGTCGAGCGTCCTGGGCTGGTCCAAAGGGCTTTCTCCGCACAAACCGCGCCCTGCCTGTGTTCCCCAGGGAAAACAGGCGTCGCACGAAAGATTTCGTCACATTCTGAACCAGCGTCCACGGCGATGTCCACCGCATACACGCCGGGACGAAGCGATCGTATCGCCACCGCCATCACAGATCCTTCGCCCTGCACAGTAGAATCTCGCCTTTTCCGGGAGCGACGATGCGACAGTACCTCGACCTGATGCGCCATGTGCTCGAGCACGGCGACCCCAAGACCGACCGCACCGGCACCGGAACCCTGTCGGTGTTCGGCTGGCAGATGCGCTTCCGCCTGCAGGACGGTTTTCCGCTCCTGACCACCAAGAAGCTGCACACGCGCTCGATCATCCACGAGTTGCTGTGGTTCCTGCAGGGCGACACCAACATCCGCTACCTGAGAGAAAACGGCGTGTCGATCTGGGACGAATGGGCGGACGCCGACGGCGAGCTTGGCCCGGTGTACGGCAAGCAGTGGCGGCGCTGGGAGACCGCAGACGGGCGCAGCGTCGACCAGATCGCACGCGTCGTCGAAAGCATCCGGCGCACCCCGGATTCGCGCCGCCATCTCGTCTCGGCATGGAATCCGGGCGAAGTCGACGCCATGGCCCTGCCGCCCTGCCACGCGCTGTTCCAGTTCTACGTCGCCGGTGGTCGCCTGTCATGCCAGCTCTACCAGCGCAGCGCGGACATCTTCCTCGGCGTGCCCTTCAACATCGCCTCCTATGCCCTGCTCACCCACATGGTGGCGCAGGTGTGCGAGCTCGAAGCGGGCGATTTCGTGTGGACCGGTGGCGACTGCCACCTCTACAGCAACCACCTGAGGCAGGCGCGGGAGCAGCTCGAGCGCGCCCCGCGCCCCCTGCCGACGCTGCGCCTGAACCCCGCAGTGCGCGACCTCTTCGGCTTCCGCTTCGAGGACATCGCGCTCGAAGGCTACGACCCGCATCCGCACATCAAGGCCCCGGTGGCGGTATGAAGAAGCCCGAGATCGTCCTCATCGCCGCGGTCGCGCGCAACGGCACGATCGGCCGCGATAACGAGCTGCCCTGGCGGCTGAAGGCCGACCTGCAGCATTTCCGTGCCCTCACCCTGGGGCACCCGATCCTGATGGGGCGCAAGACCTGGCAATCGCTCGGCCGCCCGCTGCCAGGACGGCGCAACCTCGTGGTGAGCCGTACGCCGGATTACCGTGCCGAAGGCGCCGAATGCTTCGCCGACCCCGCGGCCGCGATCGCCGCGGCCGGCGAGGCCCAGACACTGTTCGTGATCGGCGGCGCCCAACTTTACGCCCAGCTGCTTCCCCTCGCCGACCGCCTCGAGCTCACCGAGGTGAAAGCCGACGTCGAGGGCGATGCGCACTTCCCCGCCGTCGATCCGGCGCGGTTCGTCGAGGAGCGTCGCGAGACACACCACGCCGACGCCGACAACGCCTTCGACTTCGATTTCGTGCGCTACTGCCGGCGCTGAGCCCGACGGCCGCGCCGACTGCCCTGCCGCAGAAACGACAAGGGCCGCATCGCGCGACCCTCGTCATTCGACACCCCCTGCGGCGGGAGCGGCTCAGCCCTTCACGCAATCCACGTGGTAGCGCCCGTCCTCGCCCTTGACCAGGCCGTGGATGTCGGTCTCGAAGCCGGGGAAGCGGGCGTTGAAGTCGCGCGCGAACTTGAGGTAGCGCACGATCGTCGCGTTGAAGCGCTCGCCCGGGATCAGCAGCGGGATGCCCGGCGGATAGGGCGTGACCAGCATCGCGGTGACGCGGCCCTCGAGCTCGTCGAGCGCCACGCGCTCGATCTCGCGGTGCGCCATCTTGGCGAAGGCGTCGGCGGGCTTCATCGCCGGCACCATGTCCGACAGATACATCTCGGTGGTCAGTCGGGCGACGTCGTTGGCCTTGTAGAAGCTGTGGATCTGGTCGCACAGATCCTTGAGCCCGACGCGCTCGTAGCGCGGATGCTTGGCGATGAATTCGGGCATCACGCGCCACAGCGGCTGGTTGCGGTCGTAGTCGTCCTTGAACTGCTGCAGCTCGGTCACCATCGTATTCCAGCGGCCCTTGGTGATGCCGATGGTGAACATGATGAAGAAGGAGTACAGGCCGGTCTTCTCGACGATGATGCCGTGCTCCGCGAGGTACTTGGTGACGATCGCCGCCGGGATGCCGGTGTGTTCGGCGAAGTCGCCGTCCATGTTCAGGCCCGGGGTGATGATCGTTGCCTTGATCGGGTCGAGGATGTTGAAGCCCTCGGCCAGGTTGCCGAAGCCATGCCAGCGCTCGCCGGCCTTCAGCGTCCAGTCGTCGCGCTCGCCGATGCCCTCCTCGGCCAGGTACTCCGGCCCCCAGACCTGGAACCACCATTCGTCGTCGCCGAATTCGGCGTCCACCTTGCGCATCGCGCGACGGAACTCCACCGCCTCGGAGAGCGATTCATTGACCAGTGCGGTGCCGCCCGGCGCCTCCATCATCGCCGCCGCCACGTCACAGGACGCGATGATCGCGTACTGCGGCGAGGTCGAGGTATGCATGAGGTAGGCCTCGTTGAAGATGTCGCGGTCGAGCCTGCGGGTCTGCGAGTCCTGCACCAGGATCTGCGAGGCCTGGCTGAGTCCGGCGAGCAGCTTGTGGGTGGACTGGGTGGCGAACACCATCGACTCGCGGCAGCGCGGACGATCGGCGCCGATCGCGTGATAGTCGCCGTAGAAGTCGTGGAAGGCGGCGTGCGGCAGCCAGGCTTCATCGAAGTGCAGGGTGTCGATCTCGCCGTCGAGCAGCTCCTTGATGGCCTCGACGTTGTACACCACGCCGTCGTAGGTCGACTGGGTGATGGTGAGGATGCGCGGCTTCTTGTTCTTCGCCTCGCGCGCGAAGGGGTTGGCCTCGATCTTCTTGCGGATGTTCTCCATTGAGAACTCCTCCAGCGGGATCGGGCCGATGATGCCGTAGTGGTTGCGCGTCGGCGTCAGGAACACCGGCACCGCGCCGGTCATGATGATCGAGTGGAGGATGGACTTGTGGCAGTTGCGGTCGACGACCACGATGTCGCCGGGCGCCACCGTGGTGTGCCAGACCATCTTGTTCGACGTCGACGTGCCGTTGGTGACGAAGTACAGGTGGTCGCAGTTGAAGATGCGCGCCGCGTTGCGCTCCGAGGCCGCCACCGGCCCGGTGTGGTCGAGCAGCTGGCCGAGTTCGTCGACCGCATTGCACACGTCCGCGCGCAGCATGTTCTCGCCGAAGAACTGGTGGAACATCTGCCCCACCGGGCTTTTCAGAAAAGCAACGCCACCCGAGTGCCCCGGGCAGTGCCACGAGTACGAGCTGTCGGCCGCGTAGTGCACCAGCGCGCGGAAGAAGGGCGGCGCCAGCGAATCGAGATAGTTCTTCGCCTCGCGCACCACGTAGCGCGCGATGAACTCCGGCGTGTCCTCGAACATGTGGATGAAGCCGTGCATCTCGCGCAGCACGTCGTTGGGGATGTGGCGCGTGGTGCGCGTCTCGCCGTGCAGGAAGATCGGGATGTCGGCGTTGCGGAAGCGGATCTCGACGACAAACGCGCGCAGGTCGGCGATCGCCTTGGCCGAGGCCTCGGGCGAGGAGAACTCCTCGTCGTCGATCGACAGGATGAAGGTCGAGCCACGGCTCTGCTGCTGCGCGAAGGACGTCAGGTCGCCGTAGCTGGTGACGCCGAGCACTTCCATGCCCTCTTCCTCGATCGCCTTGGCGAGCGCGCGGATCCCCAGTCCCGAGGTGTTCTCCGAGCGGAAGTCCTCGTCGATGATGATGATGGGGAAGTGGAATCTCATCCTGGTCGTCTCCAGCGGGTCCGTGCGGGCCGGGTAAAGCCGGCAGTGTACTCCGGCGAAGATTGCCCGCGCGTTACCGAAATTGGTTCGAAAAAGCACAAGGGGCCGTCAGGCGGCCCCGTGGAGGAAGGTCGGCGAAGCGAAGGCGCTCAGATCTTGGGCAGGGTGACGCCGGTCTGCCCGAGGTACTTGCCGCCGCGATCCCTGTACGAGGTCTCGCACACCTCGTCCGACTCGAAGAACAGCATCTGCGCCACGCCCTCGTTGGCGTAGATCTTCGCCGGCAGCGGCGTGGTGTTGGAGAACTCGAGGGTCACGTGGCCTTCCCACTCGGGCTCGAGCGGGGTGACGTTCACGATGATGCCGCAGCGCGCGTAGGTGCTTTTGCCCAGGCACACGGTCAGCACGCTGCGCGGAATGCGGAAGTACTCGACCGTGCGCGCGAGTGCAAAGGAGTTCGGCGGGATGATGCACACGTCGCCGGTGAAGTCGACGAAGTTGCGCGCATCGAAGTCCTTGGGGTCGACGATGGTCGAGTTGATGTTGGTGAAAATCTTGAATTCGTTCGCCACGCGCACGTCGTAGCCATAGCTCGAGGTGCCGTAGGACACGATGCGGCCGGTGTCGTTGCTGCGCACCAGTTCCGGCGCGAAGGGCTCGATCATGCGGGCCTGTTCGGCCATGCGGCGGATCCACTTGTCGGACTTGATGGACATGGGCGCGTCTTCCGGCGGGTTGCGGTGCGGGCGGCGGAGGCCGTCCGTGAAAAGCCGCGTAGTGTAAGGCAGGCAAGCGGCGGACGAAAGGCGGAGGGAAAACGAATCGCGGCCGGATCGCGCGAAGTTGGCGCACGGCGGGCACGCTCGACGTGCGCGCCCGCCGCTACGGACGGGCGCGGCCTGCGCAATCAGGCGGACTTGAACACGATGTTGGGGAACTTGTGCGTCATGTCCTTCGAGCGCTCGGCGATGCGCACCGCCACCTTGCGCGCGATCTGCTTGTAGATCGAGGCGATGCGGCCATCCGGATCGGCGACCACGGTGGGCGCGCCGCTGTCGGCCTCGGTGCGGATCTGGATGTCGAGCGGCAGCGCACCGAGGAAGGGCACCTTGAAGTCCGCGCACATCTTCTCGCCGCCACCCTGGCCGAAGATGTGCTCCTCGTGGCCGCACTTCGAGCAGATGTGGATGCTCATGTTCTCGACCACGCCGAGGATGGGCACGCCCACCTTCTCGAACATCTTCACGCCCTTGCGCGCGTCAAGCAGCGCGATGTCCTGCGGCGTGGTGACGATCACCGCGCCGGTCACCGGCACGCTCTGCGACAGGGTGAGCTGGATGTCGCCGGTGCCCGGGGGCATGTCGATGACGAGGTAGTCGAGGTCGTCCCAGGCGGTGTCCTTGAGCATCTGGTTGAGCGCCTGCGTGGCCATCGGGCCGCGCCACACCATCGGCGTATCGGGGTCGATCAGGAAGCCGATCGACATCGCCTGCAGCCCGAAGGCCTGCAGCGGGGTCATGGTCTTGCCGTCCTCCGACACCGGGCGCTGGTCGCCGATGCCCAGCATCTGTGGCTGCGAGGGACCGTAGATGTCGGCGTCGAGCAGGCCGACGCGGGCACCTTCGGCCGACAACGCGAGCGCGAGGTTCACCGCGGTCGTGCTCTTGCCCACGCCGCCCTTGCCCGAGGCCACCGCGATGATGTTGCGCACGCCCGGCAGCAGCTTGACGCCCTGCTGCACCGCGTGCGCGACCACCTTGCTAGACACCGTCACGGCGACGCGCTCCACGCCCGGCAGCTTGGCCACGGCCTCGCTCAGCAGCGCGCGGATCGGATCGTGCTGGCTCTTCGCCGGGTAGCCGAGCTCGACGTCGAAGCGGACCTCGCCACCCTGCACCGACAGGTTGCGGATGCTGCGCCCCGCCACGAAATCCTTGCCGGTGTTGGGATCGATCACCTGCTTGAGCGCTTCGGTTACGGTTTGCTGATCAAGACTCATCGCGTTTTCCTCGAAAATCGGTGCACCCGCCGCCGGGTGGAAGCGGCAGAATCATACCGGAGCGCAGCGCCGGACTCATCCGCGTTCTGCGCAGGGTTTCTCGCCCGCCCCCGCACCCGACCCCGTTCGACGAATTTCCCGCGCGCCGCATGCAGGCGCCACATGCACATGACTTTGCGCAATTCCCGCCACAGACCCGGCTTCCCGACGGCCCTCGTGTCCGCCACCCTGCTCGCCGGCCTCCTCGCCGCCTGCGCCAGCCCTGGCGGCAATGGCACGGCCACCGACGCGATCCACCGCCATGCGCTGGTGCGGACCGCACCGCCCGAACCGTCCTGGGCCGCACTTCGCGAGCAGCTCGCCAAGGCCACCACCGGCCTCGCGGGAGTCGAGATCGGCAGCGCCGGCGACACGGGCTTCCGCGTGCAGATCCCGGTCGCCGACGGCTTCGCCAGCGGCAGTCCGGCAATCCGTCCGACGCTCGGACGCGCGCTCGACGCGCTCGCGCCCGCGCTCGCGGCCGAGGCCGGAGTGGCGGTGCGGGTGGTCGGCCACACCGACAGCCAAGGCAGCGAGATGGTCAACCTGCGCCTGTCGATCGCGCGCGCGGAGGCAGTGGTGGCGTGGCTGCGCGAGCGCGGCATCGCCCTCGACCGCCTCGCCGCCGACGGTCGCGGCGAGGCCGATCCGCTCACGTCCAACGCCACCGAGGAAGGCCGCGTGCGCAACCGCCGCATCGAGCTGATCCTCTCGCGCATGCCCTGAGCGCGCGCCACGGCGCGGCATCGCGTGCCGCTTTGCTAAACTCTCGACTTTATCCGGCACCGGTTCCCGCACCCATCATGTCCCGCAAGCTCCTCGTCACCAACGCCCTGCCCTACGCCAACGGCGACATCCACCTCGGCCACCTCGTGGGCTACATCCAGGCCGACATCTGGGTGCGCTACCAGCGCATGCGCGGCCACTCGGTGCACTACGTGTGCGCGGACGACACCCACGGCACGCCGGTCATGCTGCGCGCCGAAAAGGAAGGGCTCACGCCCGAGCAGCTCATCGAGCGCGTGCACGGCGAGCACCTGCGCGACTTCACCGCCTTCGGCGTCGCATTCGACAATTACCACTCGACGCACAGCGCCGAGAACCGTTTCTATGCCGAGGACATCTACGCCAGACTGAAGGCGGGCGGCCTGATCGACACACGCTCGATCGAGCAGTACTACGACCCGGTCAAGGAGATGTTCCTCCCCGACCGCTTCATCAAGGGCGAGTGCCCGAAGTGCGGCGCCCCCGACCAGTACGGCGACAACTGCGAGGCCTGCGGCGCGGCCTACGCCCCCACCGAGCTCAAGAACCCCTATTCCGCGGTGTCCGGCGCCAAGCCGGTGCTGAAGACCTCGGAGCACTACTTCTTCCGTCTGTCGGACGAACGCGCGGTCGCCTTCCTGCGCGAATGGACGCGCGGAACCAACGCCGCCGGCGAGCGCCGCCTGCAGATGGAAGCCGCCAACAAGATGAAGGAGTGGCTCGGAGAAAACGCAACTGAGGAAGGCGAGAACACGCTCTCCGACTGGGACATCTCGCGCGACGCACCCTACTTCGGCTTCGAGATTCCGGGTGCGCCGGGCAAGTACTTCTATGTGTGGCTGGACGCACCGATCGGCTACCTCGCCAGCTTCCGCAACCTCGCTGCCAAGCGCGCCGCCGCGGGCGAGACGATCGCCGTCGAGGACTACACCGACGCCGCCCGCGCCGCCGCGGCCGGCACCGAGATGGTGCACTTCATCGGCAAGGACATCCTCTACTTCCACGCCCT
Source organism: Thauera aminoaromatica S2 (assembly GCF_000310185.1). GTDB lineage: Bacteria > Pseudomonadota > Gammaproteobacteria > Burkholderiales > Rhodocyclaceae > Thauera > Thauera aminoaromatica. Next base: position 9,177 of record NZ_AMXD01000079.1, read on the forward strand.
GTTCTGGCCCGCGATGCTGAAGTTCGCCGGCTACGCCACGCCCAGCCGGCTGTGCGTGAACGGCTTCCTCACCGTCGACGGCGCCAAGATGAGCAAGAGCCGCGGCACCTTCATCACCGCGCACTCCTACATCGCGCAGAAGCTCGACCCCGAGTGGCTGCGCTACTACTTCGCCGGCAAGTCGAACGGCACCATGGAGGACGTCGACCTCAACCTCGACGACATGATCGCCAAGGTCAATTCCGAGCTCGTGGGCAAGTTCGTGAACATCGCCAGCCGCTGCGCCGGCTTCATCGGCAAGCGCTTCGACGGCCGCCTGGGTGAGGCCGACGCCGCCGCCTGTGCCGAGTTCGCCGCCGCCTGGAGCGAGGGCCGAGTCGCCACCGCGTTCGAGGAGCGCGACTACAGCCGCGCGCTGCGCGAGGTCATGCGCCTGGCCGACCTCGCCAACCAGTACGTGAACGACCACAAGCCCTGGGAACTCGCCAGGCAGGAAGGCCAGGAAGCCCGCCTGCACACGGTGTGCAGCACCGCGCTGACCATGTTCCGCGACCTCACCCGCTACCTGAAGCCGGTGCTGCCGGCGCTCGCCGCGCAGGTCGAAACCTTCCTCGCCATCCCGGCCATGGACTGGCAGGGCGACTGGGCGGCGCTGCCTGCCGGCCATGCCATCCAGGCCTACAGCCACCTGATGACCCGCGTCGAGCGCAAGCAGATCGACGCCCTGCTCGAGGCCAACCGCGAGTCGCTCGCTCCGGCGACGGCGGCGCCCGCGAAGACAGACAAGCCTGCCAAGGACACCGAGGCGGCGTCCTCGCAGCAGCGCCACGCCGAGAAACAGCAGCATTCGGCCCAGGCTGCGGAGACCGCCTCGCCGCATATCACGATCGACGATTTCACCAAGGTCGAGCTGCGCATCGCGAGGATCGTCGATGCCCAGCACGTCGAAGGCGCCGACAAACTGATCCGGCTTGCGCTCGACATCGGCGAGGCCGACGAGTCCGGCAACCCGAAACCGCGCCAGGTCTTCGCGGGCATCAAGTCGGCCTACGACCCGGCGACGCTCATCGGGCGCCTGACGGTGATGGTCGCCAACCTCGCGCCGCGCAAGATGAAGTTCGGCATGAGCGAGGGCATGGTGCTCGCAGCCTCCGACGCCGCCGGCAACACGCCAGGGATCTTCCTGCTCTCACCCGACGCCGGCGCGCACCCCGGCATGAAGGTGAAGTAAGCCGCACCGAGTCGCCGTCATGCCGCTCACACCCTCGAAACGCTGGATCGTCCTGCATCACGCCGGCCGAGGGTGACCGTCTCCGCGCTCCGCGCCGCCTGCCTGCCCTCGATGGCGGCGGCGCCGCCCGGGCCTCGCGCCCCGTCCTGAACCAGTACGCAGCGGAGACAACATGAAACTCGACTTCCGTCCCAAGCTCTTCGACACCCTGCCCGGCTACAGCCGTGCGACCTTCGTCGGCGACCTCTCCTCGGGCATCACCGTGGGCGTGCTCGCGCTGCCGCTCGCGATGGCGTTCGCGATCGCCAGTGGCATGTCGCCTACCGCGGGCATCTGGACCGCGATCGTCGCCGGCTTCCTGATCGCCTTCCTTGGTGGCTCCAAGGTGCAGATCGGCGGGCCCACCGGCGCCTTCATCCCGATCATCTACGCCATCGTCGCCGACCTCGGCGTGCAGAACCTGCTCATCGCCACCATGATGTCGGGCGTGCTGCTGTTCGCCATGGGCGCGCTGCGCCTGGGCAACATGATCCGCTTCATCCCGCTGTCGGTCGTGATCGGCTTCACCAACGGCATCGCGGTGGTGATCTTCATCTCGCAGATCAAGGACTTCCTCGGCCTGCAGATCGCCGACCTGCCGGGCGAGTTCTTCGCCAAGATGGGGGCGCTCGCCGCGGCGCTGCCCACGCTGCACCTGCCCACGGTGGCGGTGGCGCTCGTGTCGCTCGCGATCCTGGTGGCGTGGAACCGCCAGGCCGTGAAGACCGCGTGGATGCGCCGCCTGCCCGGCCCGCTCGCGGTACTGATCATCCTGACCGCGATCAACGCCCTGATCGCGCTCCCGGTCGACACCATCGGCAGCCGCTTCGGCGGCATCCCGCAGGAAATTCCGCCCTTCGGCCTGCCGGAACTGAGCCTGTCCACGCTCGGCAAGCTGATCGCGCCGGCGATCACGATCGCGCTGCTCGGCGCGATCGAGTCGCTCCTCTCGGCGCGCGTCGCCGACAGCCAGATCGACGACCGCCACGACCCCAACCAGGAGCTGATGGCGCAGGGCATCGCCAACGTCGCCGCGCCGCTCTTCGGCGGCTTCGCCGCCACCGGCGCGATCGCGCGCACCGCGACCAACATCCGCACCGGCGGACGCACCCCGATCGCCGGCATGATCCACGCCGGCGTGCTGCTCGCGATCGTGCTCGCGCTCGCCCCGCTCGCCAGCCACATCCCGCTCGCCACGCTGTCGGCGATCGTGGTCATCGTGTCGATCAACATGGGAGAGTGGCACGCCTTCGCGCCGAAGGAGCTCGCGCGCTACTCGCTCAACTACCGCACCATCCTGCTCGGCACCTTCTTCATCACCGTGGTGTTCGACCTCACCCTGGCGGTCGAGATCGGGATGGCGCTCGCGAGCCTATTCTTCATCTACCGCATGTCCGACCTCACCCGCATCGACCGCGTGCCACTGGAAGACTTCTATGGCGTCGAAGCCTTGTCCCACCCCGACGGCACGCCGCGCATCGTCGCCTACAAGCTCAAGGGCAGCCTCTTCTTCGGCGCCGCCAACAAGCTCGAGAACCTGCTGCTCGGGCTGCCCGGCCACCCCGAGGTGGTCGTGCTGGACCTCGACAAGGTGATCAACATCGACACCACCGGCCTGGACATCCTGCAGACCCTGCACCGCAACCTGCAGAAGCGCGGCGCCCACCTCGTGCTGTGCGGACTCAACTCGCAACCCGGCTCGATCGTGTTCCGCTCGGGCTTCAGCGACAAGCTCGGCGACGACAACATCGCCGCCAACCTCACCGAGGCGCTGATCCGCGCCCAGCGCCTGAGCGGGCGCGAGCCGGAGATCGCCTATGCCTGAGCGGAAATCGCCCACGCCTGAACAGCACTCGAGCATGCCCGACGGGAAATCACCGCTGCCCGCTGCAAGCGCGCCGGCGGCGGACGCCATCGCCCGCCGCCTGCGCATCCACGGCAGGGTGCAGGGCGTCTGGTATCGCGGCAGCGCGACCGCCGAGGCGGCGCGCCTCGGCCTCTCGGGCTGGGTGCGCAACCGCAGCGACGGAACGGTCGAGGCGCTCGCGATCGGCCCGCTCGTCAAGGTCGAAACCTTCGTCGCCTGGGCCCACCGGGGCCCGGAGAATGCGCGCGTGTCGCGGGTGGAGGTGTTCGAGGCCGAACTCGAGCGCCTCACCGGCTTCGAGCAGCGTCCGACGGTTTGAGCACAGCCCGACCCGAACGAAGCGCCCTCGACTTCCGCGACGGCGACGCGGCGCGCCCGTTGCGCGCCGTGGGAGTTCATGCGCTGTGATCGCGACTTGCGTCGCTCCTACGAAAACCCGCAGACCCCCAGCGCATGTTCGATTCCCGTGGGAGCGACGCAAGTCGCGATTGCAGCGCCTCCATTCCACGCCGCAGTCGTCACCGCACCGGGCGGCGCCTCAGGGGTACACCACCTCGACCGCCTCGCCCGGCAGCCATTCGCGCAGGCTCTCCAGCAGCGCGTCGTCCAGGCGCACGCGCCACCCGTCGCCGAGCGGGAGCTCGGCTTCGGCGGCGGCGTTGCGATAGCGGACGCGGATCGGGCAGCCGCCCTCGCGGAAGGGCTCGAGCAGGGTCTGCAGCTTGCCGGCCGCGCCCGCCGCACCGCCGCTGGCGGCAAGCTCGCCGTCGATGCGTAGCGACAGCGCGCGTGCGAAACGGCTGCGCGCCTCGCCGAGGGTGAGCAGGCGGTCGGCGTTGATGCGCAGGCCACCGGAGAAATCGTCGTTGCTCACCTTGGCCTCCACCACCAGCACCTCGTCGGTGACGATCTTGCCGCGGCTCGCCTCCAGCACCTCGGAATACACCGTGACCTCGCGCGGCTCGGTACCGTCGTCGAGCAGCACGAAGGCCATCTTGCCGCGGTTGCCGACCTTGGTGCGCTGCTCCATCACCACGCCGGCCAGCATGGTGATGTCGCGCGAGGGCTCGAGCTGCGCCAGCGTGCGGCGCACGAAGCGGCGCACCTCGGGCTTGAAGGCGTTGAAGGGATGGCCGGAGAGGAAGAAGCCGATCGCGAGCTTCTCTTCCTTGAGGCGCTCGCGCTCGGTCCACGCACGCACCTTGGCGAACTCGGGCGCCGCGCCCGCGGCCTCCGGCATCAGGTCGAAGAGCCCACCCTGCATCGCGTTGGCCGCCGCCTGTTCGGCCGCCTCCATCGCCAGCGCGACGGTCGCCATCAGCTGCGCGCGGTCCAGGCCCTTGTGGCCCGGCAGGGTGTCCATCGCGCCGGCGCGGATCAGCGCCTCGATGACGCGGCGGTTTACCATGCGGCGATCGACGCGCTCGCAGAAATCGAACAGGTCGCGGAAGTCTCCGCCCTTCTCGTGCGCGGCGAGGATCGCGCGCACCGCAGGCTCGCCCACGCCCTTCACCGCGCCCAGGCCGTAGCGGATGATCTTGCGATCCACCGGCACGAAGCGGTAGTCGGAGGCGTTGACATCCGGCGGCAGCACCTTGATGCCGTTGGCGAGCGTGTCTTCGTAGAAGATCTTGACGGTATCGGTGTTGTCCAGGTCGGACGACATCGTCGCCGCCATGAAGGCCGCGCAGTGGTGCGCCTTGAGCCAGGCGGTGTGGTAGGTGACCACCGCGTAGGCCGCGGTGTGCGACTTGTTGAAGCCGTACTCCGCGAACTTGGTCATCAGGTCGAAGAGCTGCTCGGCGAGCGCCGGGTCATAGCCCTTCTGCTTCGCACCCTCGGCGATGGTGGCGCGGTGCTTGGCCATCTCGTCGGCCTTCTTCTTGCCCATCGCGCGGCGCAGCATGTCGGCACCGCCAAGCGTGTAGCCCCCGATGATCTGGGAGATCTGCATCACCTGTTCCTGGTACACGATCACGCCGTAGGTCGGCTCCAGGCAGGCCTTGAGGTCGGGGTGGAAGTAGTCGATCTCCTGCTGGCCCTTCTTGCGCAGGATGAAGTCGTCCACCATGCCCGAGCCGAGCGGGCCGGGACGGTAGAGCGCGAGCACCGCGATGATGTCCTCGAAGCGGTCGGGCGCGAGCTTCTTGAGCAGCTTCTTCATGCCGTCCGATTCGACCTGGAAGATCGCCGTGGTGTTGGCGTCCTTGAGGATCTGGTAGGCGGCGGGATCCTCGAAGCCCAGGCTCATCAGGTCCGGACGGCTGCCCTCCAGGCGCGCCACGTACTCCAGCGCGAGCTCGATGATGGTCAGGTTGCGCAGGCCGAGGAAGTCGAACTTGACCAGGCCCACGGCTTCGACGTCGTCCTTGTCGAACTGCGACACCGGCGTGGCGTCGTCGCCGTCGGCGATGTAGAGCGGACAGAAGTCGGTGAGCTTGCCGGGCGCGATCAGCACGCCGCCGGCGTGCATGCCGACGTTGCGGCTCAAGCCCTCCAGCGGCTGCGCCAGGCTCCACAGGTCGCGCACCGACTCGCCGTCGTTGCCGTCGGCCATCATCTCGCCGATCTGCGGCTCCATCTCGTAGGCCTTGTTCAGCGAGACGGGCTTGGCGCCCTCGATCGGGATCAGCTTGGAGAGGCGGTCGCACAGGCCGTAAGGCAGATCCAGCACGCGGCCGACGTCGCGCACCACCGCCTTCGAGGCCATGGTGCCGAAGGTGGCGATCTGGCTCACCGCGTCCTTGCCGTAGCGCTCGCGCACGTACTCGATGACGCGGTAGCGGTTGTCCTGGCAGAAGTCGATGTCGAAGTCGGGCATCGACACCCGCTCGGGGTTGAGGAAGCGCTCGAACAGCAGCGCGTACTCGAGGGGGTCGATGTCGGTGATCTTGAGCGAGTAGGCCACCAGCGAGCCCGCGCCGGAGCCCCGCCCCGGCCCGACCGGCACGCCGTTGTTCTTGCCCCACTGGATGAAGTCGGCCACGATCAGGAAGTAGCCGGGGAAGCCCATCTGGATGATGGTGTCGGTCTCGAACTTCAGCCGCTGCTCGTAGCGAGGGCGCTGACGCTTGCGCTCCTCCGGGTGCGGGTAGAGCTGGGCGAGGCGCTCCTCCAGCCCCTTCTTCGCCTCCGCGACGAGGAAGTCGTCGAGCGTCATGCCCTCGGGCGTCGGGAACAAGGGCAGGAAGTTCTTGCCGAGTTGCACGGTGAGCGAGCAGCGGCGCGCAATCTCGACCGCGTTCTCGAGCGCCTCGGGCAGATCGGCGAAGAGCTCGCACATCTCCGCCTGGCTCTTGAGGTACTGCTCCTCGGTGAAGTCGCGCGGCCGGCGCTTGTCGGCGAGCACGTAGCCCTGCGCGATGCAGACGCGCGCCTCGTGTGCCTTGAAATCCTCGCGCTTGAGGAACTGCACCGGGTGAGTCGCCACCACCGGCAGGCCGAGCCGGCCGGCGAGTTCCACCGCGTGGCGGATGTAGGACTCGGTGCCGGGATGCCCGGCGCGCTGGATCTCGATGTAGAAGGCGTCCGGAAACAGCCGCGCCCAGTCGGCCGCGAGCTGTTCGGCGAGCGCGAGGTTGCCGGCCGCGATCGCCGCACCGATGTCGCCGCTCATCGCACCCGACAGGCACAGCAGCGCGCTTGCCGCACCATTCTCGAACCACTCGCGGCGCATCTCGGCGCGGCCGCGGTGCTTGTTCTCGAGGTAGGCGCGCGTCAGCAGCTCGCACAGCTGACCATAGCCCGCGCGGTTCTTGCAGATGAGCAGCACGCGCTGCGGCTTGTCGCGCTCGGCCTCGTTGCGGATCCAGGCGTCGACGCCGACGATGGGCTTGATGCCCTTGCCGCGCGCGCCCTTGTAAAACTTGACCATGCCGAACAGGTTGGCGAGATCGGAGACGCCGAGCGCCGGCATGCCGTCGGCCGCGGCGGCGGCGATCGCCTGGTCGAGCTGGACGATGCCGTCGGTGATCGAATATTCGGAGTGCAGGCGGAGATGCACGAAGCGCGGAGCGCTCGGCACGATGGGCGCTTCGGCCGTGGAGGGGGCAGCAGGATTCATGGCGCGGATTTTACCCGACGCCGCCCGCCCCCGCCGCCGACACTCAGGGCAACAGCACCGTCGAGCCGGTGGTCTTGCGCGCCTCGAGGTCGCGGTGCGCCTGGGCCGCGTCCTTCAGCGCATAGCGCTGCAGGATCTCGATCCTCACCTGGCCGCTGCGCACCACCTCAAACAGCGCCGCGGCGCGTTCGACGAGCTCCGCGCGGCTGGCGATGTAGTCGGGCAGCCCGGGCCGAGTGACATAGACCGAGCCCGCCTTGTGCAGCAAGGCGCAATCGAAGGCGGCGACCGGACCGGTGGCGTTGCCGTAGCTCACCATGGTGCCGCGGCGGCGCAGACAGGCGACCGAATCGAGGAAGGTGTCGCGCCCGACCGAATCGTACACCACCGCGACGCCTTCGCCGCCAGTGAGCGCGCGCACGCGCTCGGGGAAGTTCTCGCGCGAGTACACGATGACGTGGTCGCAGCCGAGCGCGCGCGCGCGCTGCGCCTTGTCATCGTTGCCCACGGTGCCGATCACGGTTGCGCCGAGCTGCTTCGCCCACTGCACCAGGATCGAGCCGACCCCACCCGCCGCCGCATGCACCAGGATGGTCTCGCCCGCCTTGACCGGGTAGGTGGCGTGCAACAGGTATTGTGCGGTAATGCCCTGCAGCATCATCGCCGCGCCCTGCTCGAAGGAGATGTCGTCCGGCAACGGCACCAGGTGGCGCGCCTCGATGTTGCGCGCCTCGGCATAGGCATCGAGCGGGCCGCTGGTATAGGCCACGCGGTCGCCCACCTTCAGCTCGGCGACACCGTCGCCGACCGCCTCCACCACGCCCGCCCCCTCCATGCCCAGCCCGGACGGCAGCGTCAGCGGGTACAGGCCACTGCGGTGATAGGTGTCGATGAAGTTGAGCCCCACCGCATGGTGGCGCAGGCGCACCTCGCCGGTCGCGGGTGGCGGCAGCTCGACGGCCTCCCACTGCAGGACTTCGGGGCCGCCGGTGCGGTGGATTCGGATCGCATGGGTCATCGGATTCTCCTCGGGATTCCTTGCGCGCAGCGTCGGAGGGAGCCCGGCCACGCGGCGTCGGGTGATCTTAGCGTACCAGCGAGACCCCGATGCGGTACTGCGCTTCCTTGTTCTCGTCGTACTCGAGCAGGGTCTCGCCATAGCCCTTGAAGGCCTGCAGATGGACGAAGGCGCCCACCCCGGAGAACACGCTGCGCCGGATCGGATAGGACAGGTCGTACTGGGTGCCCATCTTGCCCTCGGTGCCGCGCCGGATCAGCGTGGAGAACAGCCAGCCGTCGTCGCGGCCGAGGCGCAGGCCGAGCTCGGCGTGGCCGCGGTAGCGCGCGATGTCGGGATTGTCCTCCCGATCGAGGTAGGTCCACGCCTTGGGCACGACGCCGAGGTAGGAGCCGGACTCGTCCAGGCGCAGGCGCGCGTCGGCGCGCACGAAGAGCGTGTCGATGCTGCGCGAGGGCATGTCCTCCTTGCCGTTCGATTCGTGCTCGTAACCGCCGGAGAGTGCCAGCGAACCGCGCTTTTGCGGGTCGTCGAGCGCGAAGCGGTAGAACAGCGAAGGGCGGAAGCTCGAATCGCGGAATGGCTTGGATTCCGACTGCAGGTCCCACAGCGAGGTCTGGGTGAAGCCGAAGTAGAGCCCGCTCGCCACCGGGATCGTCTCCGCCACCACGCCCTGCTCGTCGAAGATGCGGTAACGGAAGCTGAACTGGAAGCGCGCAGATACCGGGTCGCGTCCGCCGATGAGGAAGTACATCGGCTCGTGGAAGCCGAAGCCCGACGGCTCGACCGGCGCCGCATCGGACGGCACCGCCGCCACCGGCGCCATCGGCGCCACCGCGGCCGCTGGGGCGACCGCCGTCGTGCCGGCCGCGGCGACC
>NZ_AMXD01000080.1 GCF_000310185.1 Thauera aminoaromatica S2
CAAAACCACAGGCCATCCACGCCAAGCACACTCGACCTGCGTCGCCCTCGCACGACGCCAACCAAAGAAATCCCCGCCCCCCTTGCATCCGACAACCGCGAACGGCCGATCGGATCGGCACCACGCTCCAATGGCAATTGCGCTCCTAAGCGCGACTTGCGTCGTACCTGCATCGCGAGAGTTGCTTTGCAGCCCCCGGAGGTCGATGCCAGGCGCTCTAAGCTTCGCGACGATGGCGCGCGCGGACGCATCCGTCGCGGTTGCGGCACCGTGGGGCAAGTGATATCGTCCGCGCGACACGCGGGAGAGAACTCCTCGATGGAGTCGCCGAAGGCGCAACCCCCGGAACCGCTCAGGCAAAAGGACCGCGTGCGCAGCAAAAGTCTGGAGAGCGGTACGGGCGCAAGGCGCCGGCGTATCCACCGAAGGGGCACACCGTCGTCAGCCGTAACATCGCATACATATATGTCTGCAGATGCCACGCGATCACGGGAAAATCTCTCAGGTAAAAGGACAGATGGGGCGTGCTCGGTGACAAACCGTACCCGCCCCTTTCTCGTTCACCCTGACGGAGCGCCTTCGCGATGACTATCGCTGCCAAACAGACCCCCCTCCACGCCGCCCACGTCGCCGCCGGCGCACGCATGGTCGACTTCGCCGGCTGGGACATGCCGGTGAACTACGGTTCGCAGATCGAGGAGCATCACGCCGTGCGCCGCGACGCCGGCATGTTCGACGTCTCGCACATGCTCGCCCTCGACCTCGCCGGCCCCGACGCAACCACCTGGCTGCGCGGTCTGCTCGCCAACGACGTCGCCAAGCTCAAGGATAACGGCAAGGCGCTCTACTCCTGCATGCTCAACGAGCGCGGCGGCGTGATCGACGACCTGATCGTCTACCGCTTCAGCGATGCCGACTACCGCATCGTCGTAAACGCCGGCACCGCCGACAAGGACGTCGCCTGGATGCGCCAGCGCATCGCCGCGACCGGTGCCAACGTGACCCTGCAGGCGCGCCGCGACCTGGCGATGATTGCCGTCCAGGGTCCGCGCGCGATCGAGCGCGCCACCTTGGCCCTGCCGGAGCTCTCCACCGCCAACGGCGTGCCCGCCCCCTTCTTTGGCGCTCGCGTGGGCGACCTGCTGATCGCACGTACCGGCTACACCGGCGAGGACGGACTGGAGATCGCCGTCCCCGCGAGCCGCGCCGAGGCGATGTGGAATGCGCTCGCCGCCGCCGGTGTGCGTCCCTGCGGCCTGGGCGCGCGCGACACCCTACGGCTGGAAGCCGGCATGAACCTCTACGGCCAAGACATGGACGACCACGTTTCCCCCCTGAATGCCGGCCTGTCGTGGACGGTGGACATGAAGGACGAGGCGCGCGACTTCCTCGGTCGCGCCGCGCTGCAGGCCAACCCTGCCAGTCAGCGCCTGCTTGGCCTCATCCTCGAGGACAAGGGCGTGCTGCGCTCGCACATGAAGGTCTTCACCTCCGGCGGCGAAGGCGAGACCACCAGCGGAAGCTTCTCGCCCACGCTGGAAAAGTCGATCGCCTTCGCACGCGTCCCTCTCGCGACGCAGCCGGGCGAAGCCGTCGAGGTGGACATTCGCGGCAAGCGCCTGAAGGCACGCACCGTCAAGCTGCCCTTCGTACGTAACGGCAAGGCCCTCGTCTGACCCGATGTCCGAGGGCGGCCATCGAGCCGCCCTTCATGTCGCAGCCGCACATCACCGACGAGCCGGACGCAACACTGCATTTCTTCACCCGCACACCCCATCTTCCCGACCGGAGAGCACCATGAGCAACGTTCCCAGCACCCTCAAGTACACCAAGTCCCACGAATGGATCCGCGTCGAGGACGACGGCACCCTGACCATCGGCGTCACCGACCACGCCCAGGAGGCCCTCGGCGACATCGTCTTCCTCGAACTGCCGGAAGCCGGCCGCGCGCTGTCCGCCGGCGAAGCCTGCGCGGTGATCGAATCGGTCAAGGCTGCCTCCGACATCTACGCCCCCGTGGCAGGTGAAGTGATCGCCAACAATCAGGACGCGATCGACGCCCCCGAGAGCGTCAACGCCGACGCGTACTCCGCCTGGCTGTTCAAGCTCGCGCCGGCCAACGCCGCCGACGTCGCCGCGCTGATGGACGCCGCAGCCTACGAAGCGGAAATCGCCCAGGCCTGACCATGACCGACACCCTGCTCTCCGCCCCGCTCGCCCGCCTCGAGCAGCGCGACGCCTTCGTCCACCGCCACCTCGGCCCCGATGCGGGCGAGATCGGGCGCATGTGCGCGAGCATCGGCGTCGCCGACGTCGACGCCCTGATCGCGCAGACCGTGCCTGCCGGCATCCGCCTCGCGTCGCCGCTGCCGCTCGCCGGCGCGATGCCCGAGCACGAGGCGCTTGCCCGCCTGAAGGCCATCGCCGGCCGCAACGTGGTGAAGAAGTCCCTGATCGGTCAGGGCTACTACGGCACCCACGTCCCCGCGGTCGTGCTGCGCAACGTGCTCGAGAACCCGGGCTGGTACACCGCCTACACGCCCTACCAGGCCGAGATCTCCCAAGGCCGCCTCGAAGCCCTGCTGAACTACCAGCAGATGGTGATCGACCTCACCGGCCTGGAGCTCGCCAACGCCTCGCTGCTCGACGAGGCCACCGCCGCCGCCGAGGCGATGACGATGGCCCGGCGCGTATCGAAGTCGAAGTCGAACGTGTTCTTCATCGACGAGGCCTGCTTCGCGCAGACCATCGACGTGGTGCGCACCCGTGCGCACTACTTCGGCTACGAGCTGGTCTACGGCAAGGCTGCCGAGGCTGGCAGCCACGACTGCTTCGGCGCGCTGCTGCAGTACCCGAACGCACGCGGCGAGGTCGTCGACCTCACGGCCCCGATCGCAGAACTCAAGGCCAAGGGCGCCGTGGTCGCGGTCGCCAGCGATCTGATGGCCCTGGTGCTGCTCAAGAGCCCCGGCGCCATGGGCGCCGACATCGCGCTCGGTTCGGCGCAGCGCTTCGGCGTGCCGATGGGCTTCGGCGGCCCGCATGCCGCCTTCTTCGCGACCCGCGAAAGCTACGTGCGCTCAATGCCCGGCCGTATCATCGGCGTCTCCAAGGACGCGCGTGGCAAGACCGCGCTGCGCATGACGCTGCAGACCCGTGAGCAGCACATCCGCCGCGAAAAGGCGAACTCCAACATCTGCACCTCGCAGGTGCTGCTGGCCAACCTCTCCGGCTTCTACGCCGTCTATCACGGCCCGCAGGGCCTGCGCACCATCGCCGCGCGCATCCACCGCCTCGCCGCGGTGCTCGCCGCCGGCCTGCGCGAGGCCGGCTTCGGCCTGCACGACCGTGCCTTCTTCGACACCGTCGAGGTCGAGGTCGGCGCGCGCGCGCCCACCATCCTGCGCGCGGCCGAGGAAGCCGGCTTCAACCTGCGCAGCGTCTCCGGCACCACGCTCGGTCTGTCGGTGGATGAGACCACCACCCGCGAGGACATCGCCACGATCCTCGGCTGCTTCGGCGCCTCCACCGACGTCAGCGCGATCGACGCCCGCGTCGCGGCCGCAGGCGGCGCCCTGCCGGCGGAACTGCTGCGCAGCGACGCCGTGCTCGCGCACCCGGTGTTCAACACGCACCACACCGAGCACGAGATGCTGCGCTACCTCAAGAAGCTGCAGAACCGCGACCTCGCGCTCGACCACTCGATGATCTCGCTCGGCTCGTGCACGATGAAGCTGAACGCCACCAGCGAGATGATCCCGATCACCTGGCCGGAGTTCGCCAACCTGCACCCGTTCGCGCCGCGCGAGCAGGCCGCCGGCTACCTCGAGATGATCGAGGGCCTGGCCGACTACCTGCGCGCGGTCACCGGCTTCCCGGCGATCAGCATGCAGCCGAACTCGGGTGCGCAGGGCGAGTACGCCGGCCTGGTGGCGATCGCGCGCTACCACGCCAGCCGCGGCGAGGCCAACCGCAAGATCTGCCTGATCCCGAAGTCCGCCCACGGCACCAACCCGGCGACCGCTCAGATGTGCGGCATGCAGGTGGTGGTGGTCGAGTGCGACGACAACGGCAACGTCGACGTCGCCGACCTCAAGGCCAAGGCGGAGAAGCACGCCGCCGACCTGGCCGCACTGATGATCACCTACCCGTCCACCCACGGCGTGTTCGAGGAGTCGATCCGCGAGATCTGCACCATCGTCCACCAGTACGGAGGTCAGGTGTACATGGACGGCGCCAACCTCAACGCGCAGGTTGGCCTGACCTCGCCGGCGACGATCGGCGCCGACGTGTCGCACATGAACCTGCACAAGACCTTCTGCATCCCGCACGGCGGCGGCGGTCCGGGCATGGGGCCGATCGGCCTGGCGGCGCACCTCGCGCCCTTCATGGCCGACCACGTGATCCAGCCCACCGGCGGCGCCGGCCGGCCCAACCTGGGCCAGGGCGCAGTCTCGGCCGCGCCCTTCGGCTCAGCGAGCATCCTGCCGATCTCGTGGATGTACATCACGATGATGGGCGGCGAAGGCCTCAAGCAGGCGACCGAGGTGGCGATCCTCAACGCCAACTACCTGGCCGCACGCCTGAAGGATCACTACCCGGTGCTCTACACCGGCAGCAAGGGCCGGGTCGCGCACGAGTGCATCCTCGACATCCGTCCGATCAAGGCGACCACCGGCATCTCCGAGGTCGACATCGCCAAGCGCCTGATGGACTACGGCTTCCACGCGCCGACCATGTCGTTCCCGGTGGCAGGCACGATCATGGTCGAGCCGACCGAGTCGGAAGACCTCGGCGAGCTCGAGCGCTTCGTCGCCGCGATGATCGCGATCCGCGACGAGATCCGCCAGATCGAAGCCGGCAACTGGCCGGCCGAGGACAACCCGCTCAAGCACGCGCCGCACACCCAGGCCGACTTCCTCGGCGACTGGAAGCGGCCCTACTCGCGCGAGCAGGCGGTGTTCCCGTTGCCCTGGGTGGCCGAGAACAAGTTCTGGCCCAGCGTCAATCGCATCGACGACGTCTATGGCGACCGCAACCTGTTCTGCGCCTGCGTGCCGATGAGCGACTACGCCGAGTGAGCGCCGCCCGCAGCGGCGAACCACGCCCCGAGCGCTGGTAGAATCCGCCAGCCTCGGCAGCAGGAGCCACGCCCGCGGGTGTGGCTCTTTTTTTGCCGCCAGCCCTCCCCACCACCTACCCCCCCGAACCTGGAAGGAACCGGACACGGTGATCTTCGCTCCGCGCACCAACCGCAGCCAGCTCTGGCTCGCCCTGCTCATCGCCAGCACCACCATGCTCCTGCTGCTCGCCGCCATGCTGTGGCTGCAGACGCGCCCGGTGCGCATGCACGACCTGCACCTCGCCGAGGGCGAGAAGCTGCGCTGCGTGTCCTACGCCCCCTATCATCGCCCGGGGCAGACCCCGCTCCTCGAAGACACCCGCATCGAGCGCGAGCAGATCGCCGCCGACCTCGCCGCGCTGGCGAAGATCACCGACTGCGTGCGCCTGTACTCGATCGACCAGGGCCTCGAGCACGTCCCCGAGCTCGCCCGTCCGCTCGGTCTGAAAGTGCTGCTCGGCGCCTGGATCGGCTACGAGAAGACGAAGAACGCCCGCGAACTCGAGCGCGCGATCGCGCTCGCCAACGCCAACGCCGACGTCGTGCGTGCGCTCATCGTCGGCAACGAGGTCCTGCTGCGCCGCGAGCGCACCGAGGACGAGATGCGCGAACTCATCCGTCACGCCAAGGCGCATGCGAAGGTGCCGGTCACCTACGCCGACGTGTGGGAGTTCTGGACCCGCCACGACAGTCTCGCCAACGAGGTCGACTTCGTCACCGTGCACATCCTGCCCTTCTGGGAGGACGAACCGGTCGACATCGAGCTCGCGCTCCAGCACGTGGCCGAAACGCGGCGCCACGTCGGTGAGCACTTCGCCGGCAAGAAGATCCTCATCGGCGAGACCGGCTGGCCGAGCGCGGGCCGCCAGCGCGAGGAATCGAAGCCCTCCCGGGTCAACCAGGCGCGCTACATCCGCGAGTTCGTCCATCGCGCGCATGCCGAAGGCTGGGACTACAACCTCATCGAGGCCATCGACCAGCCCTGGAAGCGCCGCCTCGAAGGCACGGTGGGCGGCTTCTGGGGCATGCTCGACGCCGACAGCCTGGAGCCCAAGTTCCCGCTCGCCGGTGCGGTGGCCGAGCGCGAAGGCGTGGCCGGTCCGGTCGGCGGCGCTGCGGTCGGCGGCGTGCTCGCCTTCCTGCTCGCGACCACCGGCCGACGCACGCGCTGCCTGCGCGCAAGCGCGATCGCCGCCGCAGGCACACTCGGCGGAATGATCACGGTGCTGCACTGGGAACACGCCCACCTGGCCTACCGCGATGCGCTGGAGTGGAGCCTGCTCGGCGGTGTCGCCGCGCTCGGCGCCCTGCTGCCGCTCACGCTCGCGCGCTGGCATGGCGAGCCCGTGCCCGCCACCGGCCGCGCCGCGCGCATCCTGCGGCATGGCGAACCCCTGCGCGCCAAGGCCGGCGCGCTCGGCCTGCTGCGCGGCCTGCTGCTCTTCGCAGCCGCGGTGGCCGCGCTGCTGCTGTGGGTCGATCCGCGCTACCGCGACTTCCCCACCCTGCTCTACCTGGTGCCGGCGGTGGTGCTCGGTGTCGTCGGCTGGTGGCGCGCCGACACCACGCGCAGCGAGATCACCCTCGCGCTGGTCATCCTCATCGGCGTGGTCGCGCGCTGGTCAAGCGAGCCGGCCAACCCCCAGGCGGTCGCCTGGCTGCTCACCGGGCTCGCGCTGGCCCTGCCCGTGCTGCTGGTGCGCTCGCACCAGCACGAGCAGCGCGAGTAGGGCGCCGACCGCGGCCGGGTCGTAGCTGTACAGCACCAGGCCGGCCACTCCACACAGCCAGCCCGCCCAGGCCAGGCCGCGACTGGCACGCACAAAGGCGAGTACGCCCGCGACGAGGCTCACCCAGCCGATGCGCTGGTCGAGGAAGCTGTGCACGAAGGCCTGCTTGAACAGGCAGGCCAGCGCGGGCGCATCGGCGGCCGTGCAGTCGCGCGGCAGCACCCCGGCCTCGAGCACGCCGTGGCGCAACCAGAGCGCGAGTGCGGCGAGCGCGAGTCCGGCAAGGAGCGGACGGGCGACGCCATATTTGAGCAAATTAGTTGGCATTGGGATACGCTTTCCCTTCAAAATCAGCACACGCCGACAAGACGTGCAAAGTGTTGCAAATTGCCACCCCGAGCGGCTCGTAAGGGGCTGAAATGGCGAATAAAATGCGCGCCGTCGGTGTGAAGGGCGGACGCCCTGCCGGGCGCGCGCATTTTGTCACAGTGCGGCCGGGTCGGCGATCGTGGCGGCGCAGCGCCTTCATGGCCTGCCCGCCGCAGCCGCCCGGTGTCACCCCGACACGCGGCCCACGAGGCCCTCGCAATACATCCGCGCCGTACCTGCAGGACGGCGCCCAGGAACCACGATGAAGAACGCCGCCTCCTTCGCAATCCGCATCCTCACCGCAATCGCCATCGCCGCGGTGGTCGCCTTCGCGCAATACTGGATCTGGCAGCAGCTCAACCGCAGCACCGAGTTCATCGGCACCAACCAGAGCATCAAGGGCTTCGCCTACAACGGCTTCCAGCGCGACCAGAGCCCGCTCAAGGGGACCTACCCCACGCGCGCCGAACTCGCCTCCGACCTCGACCTGCTCGGACGCTACTCCGACGGCCTGCGCACCTACGGCGTCAACGACATGCCCGAGCTGCTCGATCTCGCCGGCGAGCGCGACATGCTGGTCACGGCCGGCGCCTGGATCGACGCCCGCCCCGAGTCCAACGCGCGCGAAGTCGCAGCCCTGATCGAGGCGGCACGCAAGATGCGCCACATCGAGCGCGTCATGGTCGGCAACGAGGCCATCCTGCGCGGCGACGTCACGGTCGACGAGCTCATCGTCTATCTCGACGAGGTGCGCAAGGCGATCCGCAAGCCGGTCTCGACCGCCGAGCCCTGGCACGTCTGGCTGCGCTATCCGGAACTCGCCAAGCACGTCGACTACATCACCGTGCACCTCCTGCCGTACCACGAGGGCCTGCCGGTGGACAAGGCGGTGGAGTACGCCTTCCAGCGCTACGACGAGGTCGCGCGCGCACACCCGCGCAAGAAGATCGTGGTCGGCGAAGTGGGCTGGCCGAGCCGCGGCCCGACCATCGACGCCGCCATCCCCTCGCTCGACAACCAGGCGCGCTTCGTGCGCGAGTTCCTCGCCCATCCGCGCACCGCACGCATCGACTACTTCCTGATGGAAGCGATCGACCAGCCGTGGAAGGTGGACGTCGAAGGCTGGGCCGGGCCCTACTGGGGCATGTTCAACGCCGACCGCGAGCCCAAGTACCAGCTCGAGGGCGTGGTCGAACGCGACCCGCACTGGTCGCACAAGGCCAGCAACGCCGCCGCACTCGCCTTCATCCCGATGATGCTGGCGGCCTTCTTCCTGCCCGGCTGGAGCATCGGCGGCCGCCTCTTCCTCGCCGCGCTGATCCAGGCCTGCATCTCGACGCTGATCATCGGCATCAACGTGCCGGTCGAGTACTACCTCACCCAGCGCGACCTCATCGGTCTGGTGCTGCTGATCGGTGCCACCTGCATGACCGCGGCGGTGCTGCTGTCGCACGGCTTCGAGTTCGGCGAGGTGCTCTTCAAGAAGAAATGGGCGCGCCGCTTCACCCCGCTGCCGCCGCACCCGCCCGAGCAGCAGCCCTTCGTGTCCATCCACCTGGCCTGCTACAACGAGCCGCCCGAGATGGTGATCGCCACCATCGACAGCCTGGCGCAGATGAATTACCAGAACTTCGAGGTCCTGATCCTCGACAACAACACCCGCGACGAGGCCCTGTGGAAGCCGCTCGAGCGCCGCTGCGCCGAGCTCGGTCCGCGCTTCCGCTTCTTCCACCTCGCCAACTGGCCCGGCTTCAAGGCCGGCGCGCTCAACTACGGCCTCAAGGTCACCGACCCGCGCGCCGAGGTGGTGGGTGTCGTCGACGCCGACTACGTGGTCGATCCCGACTGGCTGGCCTGCCTGGTGCCGCACTTCGACCAGCCCGAGGTCGCCGTCGTGCAGGCCCCGCAGGCCCACCGCGACTGGGAGGGCCAGCCCTTCAAGCGCATGTGCAACTGGGAGTTCGACGGCTTCTTCCGCATCGGCATGCACCACCGCAACGAGCGCAACGCGCTGATCCAGCACGGCACCATGACCATGGTGCGCCGGCGCGCACTCGAGGAGGTCGGCGGCTGGTCCGAGTGGTGCATCTGCGAGGACACCGAGCTCGGCCTGCGCCTGATCGAGAAGGGCTACGACACGCGTTACATCGACCATATCCTCGGCCGCGGCCTCACCCCCTCGGGCTTCGCCGCGATCAAGAGCCAGCGCTTCCGCTGGGCCTTCGGCGCGATGCAGATCCTCAAGGCCCACCTGCCCCACATGATCGGGCGCAGCACCCTCAACCTCGCCCAGCGCTACCACTTCCTCACCGGCTGGTTCGCCTGGCTGGGCGACGCGCTGCAGCTGGTGTTCGCCTTCGGCAGCCTGCTGTGGACCCTGGGCATCCTGCTCTTCCCCAAGGCCTTCGGCCTGCCGGTGGTGTCGCTCGCGCTGCCGATCTTCGGCTTCATGATCTTCAAGGCAGCGCTCGGCCCCATCCTCTATCGGCGCACGATGGACTGCCCGTGGAAGGACATCCTCGGCGCCTCAATCCTGTCGGTGGGCCTCGCCCACGCGATCGCGCGCGGCGTGTTCGCCGGCCTGGTGAAAAAGAAAGGCGTGTTCGTGGTGACGCCCAAGGGCTGGCGCGGCGGTGGCGCGCTGGCCTTCTTCAACCCCATCCGCGAGGAGATCGGCATGCTGGTCGCGCTGCTGATGGGCGCCGTCACCCTGGTCGCGCAGCGCGGCGCCAACAACCTCGAGACCCAGCTGTGGGTCGGCATCCTGTGCCTGCAGTGCATCCCCTACGTGGCCGCGATCCTGTGCCAGGTGGCGGCCTACATGCCGGAGCGTGGGGCCGCGGCCGGGGAAACGGCCGCGGCAGCGTGAGGAGTCGGGCGCCCGGTGTCGGGTGCAAAGTCGAAACCTCCCGCCGCTCGATCCTCGCCGGGCGGCGGGAAGGTCGGACGCCGTCCGGCCTTCTCCGCTCCAGACGCCTCACTCCTCACGCCACCGCAATCAACGCCGCCAGCACCAGCGCCGGATAGACCAGCACCGTCACCCCGGTTCCGCCCAGGATCATCACCCGCTGCGGCACGTGGCCGGTGCCGAAGACGATCGCGTTGGGCGGAGTGGCAACGGGGAGCATGAAGGCACACGAGGTGCCGACCGCGACCAGCACGGCGAGCGGCGCGCGCTCGACATGCGGGGCGAGACCGAGGAAGAGCGGGATCAGCAGGGCTGCACTCGCGGTGTTGCTGGTGACCTCGGTGAGCAGCAACGCGAACAGCACCATCAGCGCGATGCAGCCCCAGGCCGGCAGTGCGGCGAGCGGTCCACCGAGCTGGGTGGCGAGCCAGGCCGCCGCGCCGCTGGCCGCGAGCGCCTTGCTCAGCGTGAGCCCGCCGCCGAAGAGCAACAGCACGCCCCACTCGGTGCTGCGCTCCACGTCCTGCCAGCCCGCCAGCCGCAAGCCGTGCAGCAGCACGAGCGCGAACAGCGCCACCGCGGCGTCGTAGCCCTGGGCAAAGCCGAGCGCGGCGCCGAGGGGCGCGCCGAACACCCACAGCAGCACGGTGAAGCCGAAGAGTGCGAGCATCTTGCGCTGCGCCGGAGTCCATCCTCCGGGAGGCGGTGGCGGCGTCACCGCCACGTCGAGCCGCGGTCGCAGCACCAGGCGCAGACCGATCTCCATCAGCGGCATCATCACCAGCACCAGCGGCAGACCCCAGCTCATCCATTCGGCGAAATCCATGCCCACCGCTGCCGCGGCGATCGCGTTGGGCGGGCTGCCGACCAGGGTGCCGATGCCGCCGATGTTGGCGGAGAAGGCCACGCCGAGCAGCACGTACATCCAGGTGCGGCGATGTTCGTCGAGCGGCAGCGGGGCGAGCAGGCCAAGCGCCAGCGGCAGCATCATCGCCGCGGTCGCGGTGTTGCTGATCCACATCGACAGGAAGGCGGTCAACCAGAACAGCCAGCGCACCGCGCGCCCGAAGCTGGCCCCCGCGCGGCGCAGGACCTGGCCCGCCATCCAGCGGTCCAGCCCCTGGCGCTGCAGGCCGGCGGCGAGCGCGAAGCCGCCGAGGAAGAGGAAGACTACCGGGTCGGCGAACTGCAGCAAGGCCTCGGGAAAATCCAGCACTCCGCTCGCGGCGGCGAGCAGGGGCACCAGCAGCGCGGTCACGCTCACGTGCAGGGCTTCGGTCAGCCACAGCCAGGCGATCGTGGCGAGCAGAGCAAGCCCGGCTCCGGCGCGGTCCGGCAGACCCTCCAAGCCCCAGAGCAGGCCGAGGAAGAGTACGCCCGCGACGACTAGATTGAGGTTCCGCATCAATTGATCCACCCCTGCGCAGTGGCGCTATCGGCTCGAGCACACACCCGTACGTACGCGGCGTTGCACGCCGATCCGCGTCAGGCCTGCCACGCCGCCAGCCGGCGCGCCACCGGGGCCCAGTCCCAGCGCCCGTAGTCGGGCAGGCCGCCCGCCACCGGCGGCGGAATCTCGCCCTCGATCAGCGGACGCATGTAGTCGCAGGCCGCCGTGGTCACGTGCAGCCCGTCGGCGCGCACGAAACCGTCCGGCAGGCTGCGCTCGAGGTTGGCCACCGCGGCGGTGTCCACCGCGACCACATCCCAGCGGTAGGGCGCATCCTGCAGGCGGCGGATCGCGGGCATGGTCCCGCCCTGGCCGGCGAGCGCGTACTCCACCGCCACCCTTCCGACCGCTTCGGCCTGCGCGCGGTCGGTCGCCGACAGCCAGTGTCCGGCCGAGCGCTGCAGGTAGTCGGGGATCGCCCAGTGGAACTTGTAGCCGAGGCGCTCGTTGATCCGCCGCGCCACTGCCAGACCCGCGCCGCCGAGCTGGACGTAGCCGCGCGCATCGCGCGACTTCTCCATCAGCAGGCTGCCATCCGGTCGGCGGATGCCCTCCGCCACCGTCACCGCACAATAGCCCAGCCGTTCGACGATCTCGCGCACGCGGGCGAGGAAGGCCGCTTCGTCGAAGCGCGCCTCCGGTACCAGCACGATATGCGGGGCGCGGTCCGGGTCGCCCTGCGCGGCGAGCGCGGTGGCCGCGGCCAGCCAGCCGGTGTTGCGCCCCATCACCTCCATGACGAAGACGCTGCCCTTGCTGCCCACCATCGACGCGGTGTCCAGCCCCGCCTCCAGCATCGAAGTGGCGAGGTAGCGCGCGGCCGAGCCGAAGCCGGGACAGCAGTCGGTACCGACGATGTCGTTGTCCACCGTCTTGGGCACGCCCACGCACACCAGCGCATGGCCGCGCCGCGCGGCCTCGGCCTGGATGCGCGCGACCGCGTCCATCGAGCCGTTGCCGCCGTTGTAGAGCAGCCAGCCGATGTCGTGCGCGTCGAAAACCGCGAACAGCCGATCCATCGCCGCGCCGCCGTCGTCGTGCGGCAGATCGAAGCGGCAGGAGCCGAAGGCCCCGCCCGGGGTGCGCGCCAGGCGGACGAGCGCCGCCTCGTCCAGGCCGGCGGTATCGATCAGGGCCTCCTCGAGCACGCCGACGATGCCGCGCCACGCGGCGAACACCTTGCCGACCCGACCCGAGGCGCGCGCGGCCGCGACGACCGCCGCGGCGCTGGCGTTGATGACGGCGGTTACGCCACCGGAATGGGCATACAGAAGGTTCTGCTGGCGCATCGGCCGGGCCTCGTTCGAGCGTTGCCGCGCGCCGCGCCGGGCGGAGATTGCGGCGAGTTCAAAAGCACGCGCGGCCGTCGCCCCGTGGGGGGCGCGGCCGCGCCGGATGAGGCCGGGCATGCCCGGCCGGGGTGCTGCCTACTTCAGCGCCGCGAAGGCGTTCGCGGTGATCGCATCCACCGCGCCGAGGCCGGAGATCTTGCGCACCTTGGGCGCCTTGGCGTCGCCCGAGGCCGCCCACTTGCTGTAGTACTCGACCAGCGGCTTGGTCTGCGAGTGGTAGACGTCGAGGCGCTTCTTGACGGTTTCTTCCTTGTCGTCGTCGCGCTGCACCAGGTCTTCGCCGGTGACGTCGTCCTTGCCCGCGACCTTGGGCGGGTTGTACTTGACGTGGTAGGTGCGGCCCGAAGCCAGATGGGCGCGGCGCCCGCTCATGCGTTCGACGATTTCGGCGTCCGGCACGTCGATCTCGAGCACGAAGTCGATCGGCACGCCGGCGTCCTTCATCGCGTCGGCCTGCGGGATGGTGCGCGGGAAGCCGTCGAACATGTAGCCGGACTTGCAGTCTTCCTGCTGCAGGCGGTCCTTCACCAGGCCGATGATGATGTCGTCGGACACGAGGCCGCCGGCATCCATGACCTTCTTCGCCTCCAGGCCCAGCGGGGTGCCCGCCTTCACCGCGGCGCGCAGCATGTCGCCGGTGGAGATTTGCGGAATGCCGAACTTCTCCTTGATGAAGTTGGCTTGCGTACCCTTGCCGGCTCCCGGCGGTCCCAACAGAATCAGACGCATACTCCCTCCCGTGAATGGCCGGCCATCGAAAATGGCCGTTTCCTTATCGAATAAGCAGCCGAAACTTAACCGACGCGCGCCGGGTGGTCAAACCCCTCCGGCGGCGAAGATCGCGCGCACCCGCTCCAGGTCCTCCTGCGTGTCGACCCCGGCCGCCGGTGCCTGGGCGAGTTCGAGCACGCGGATGCGATAGCCGTGCCAGAGCGCGCGCAACTGCTCGAGCGCCTCCCAGTGCTCCAGCGGCGAGGGCGCGAGCGCCGCATAGCGGCGCAGGAAGCCGACGCGGTAGGCGTACAGGCCGACATGGCGCAGCACCGGCAGCCCTGCGGGCAGGTCGCGCGCACCGTCGCCCCAGGCGTCGCGGGCCCAGGGGATGGGCGCGCGCGAGAAGTACAGCGCGCGCCCGGCGGCATCGCACACCACCTTGACCACGTTGGGGTTGAAGACCTCGACGGGATCGTGGATGGCGTGCGCGGCGGTGGCGATGGCAGCCTCGCCGTCGGCGGCGAGCGCGCGCGCCACCGCAGCGACGATCTCCGGGTCGATCAGCGGCTCGTCGCCCTGCACATTCACCACGATATCCTCGTCGGCCCAGCCGCGCGCGAGCGCGACCTCGGCGAGGCGGTCGGTGCCGCTCGGATGGTCCGGGCGCGTCATCACCACGGCACCGCCCGCAGCCTGCACGACCTCGCGCACGCCCTCGTGGTCGGTGGCGACCCAAGTCTCGCTGGCGCCGGCATGCCGCACGCGCTCGAGCACACGCACGATCATCGGCTTGCCGCCGATGTCGGCGAGCGGCTTGGCGGGCAGCCGGGTCGAGGCGTAGCGCGCAGGGACGACGATGCGGAAGTCGGTGGACATGCCGCCGCTCATTTGCGCAGGGCGTCGACTTCCTCGGCGCTCATGGCGCGCGCCTCCTCGTCCAGCATCACCGGGATGCCGTCGCGGATCGGATAGGCGAGGCGGTCGGCCTTGCACACCAGTTCCTGCTTGTCCTTCAGATAGTCGAGCGGCCCCTTGCACAGCGGGCAGACGAGGATTTCAAGCAGACGTGCGTCCATCTTCGAGTTTCTCCAGGATGCGTTCGGCGGCGCCGGAACCGATCTGCGCCCGCACCGGGTATTCCCAGCAGTCGGCAGGCGCGAAAGCCCGGCATTTTACCGCATCCTTCGCGGTCATCAGGATCGGCGACGCGTCGCCGAAGACGAGATCGGCGGCGACGAAGCGATGATGATCGGGGAAGGCATGGGCGACCACCTCCAGGCCGGCGGCGGCGAGCTGGTCGAAGAAGCGCTGCGGCCGGCCGATCCCGGCCACCGCGTGCACCCGGCGACCACGCAGCGCCGCGAGCGGGAGGCGACACGCAGGGTCGGCGAGCGCGACCACCTCTTCGCCGAAGAGCCGCATCGGAAACACCGGCACGCCGCCGATCGCCGCGCGCAGCTCGGCATCCAGCTCGCCGTGGGCCAGCACCAGATCGACTTCGGCGAGGCGCGCGAGCGGCTCGCGCAGCGGCCCGGCGGGCAGCAGCAGGCGGTTGCCCAGCGTGGCCGCGTCCACCACGGCGATCTCCAGGTCTCTTGCGAGATGGTAGTGCTGCATGCCGTCGTCGGCGATGAGCACGTCGCACTCGGGATGCAGGCGCAGCAGCGCGCGCGCAGCGGCGGGACGGTCCTGCCCCACCACAAGCGGGCAACCGGTAAGACGGGCGAGCAGCACCGGCTCGTCGCCATAGCGGCCGGGGTCGCCGTCTGCGGGCACAAGGGCGAGCCCGCCCTGCGCACTCGCCGTACCGCCATGGCCGCGGCTGACGATGCCGGGGTGGTGGCCAGCGACACGCAGCACCCCGGCCAGCCAGTCGACCACCGGCGTCTTGCCACTGCCGCCGACCGCGACGTTGCCGACCACGATCACCGGCACCGGCAGGCGCTGCGGCTGCGTGAGCGCGCGGCGGCGGCGGGCGAGGAAACCGAACAGCAGGGAGAGCGGACGCAAGGCCTGCGCGAGCAGGCCGCGACGCTGCCAGAACGCTGGGGCCTGCGCAGCCACGTTCAGTCTCCGGGGCGGCGCGGGCCGGAGGACCTCACTGCGCCGACGACTGGGTGGCGAAGGTGATGTGCGGCAGCCCCGCGCGCTGCGCGGCCTGCATCACGTCCACCACGCTCTGGTGCGGGGTGCGCGCGTCGGCGTTGATCACCACCACCGGCGGCGTGTCGCCGTCGGCCGGGGCCGACTTGCCGAGCGCGGCGGCGATCGCCTCGACGCTGCGCTCACCCACTGCCTGGCGATTCACCAGGACCTCGCCGGCGGCGGTCACCGCGACCACGATCTCGCGCGCCTCGGTCTCGCTGCCCTCGGCCTCGGCGGTGGGCAGCTTGATCTCCAGCCCGGAGACCTTGGAGAACGTGGTGGTCAGCATCAGGAAGATGATGATCACCAACACCACGTCGATGAGCGGGATCAGGTTGATCTCGGGCTCGCCGTTGCGGCTGCCGCGACGGAAGTTCATCGCCCCTCCCTTACGCCCGGCGCTCGCCGTGGGAGACCTCGACGAGCTTGATCGCCTGCTGCTCCATGTCGATCACGAAGCTGTCGATCAGCGCGCGGAAGTGGCGCCAGAAAATCATCGCCGGAATGGCGATGATGAGGCCCAGCCCGGTGGTATACAGCGCGATCGAGATGCCCTGGGCGAGCTGGGCCGGGTTGGCGCCGCTCACGCCCTGCGAGGCGAAGATGTCGATCATGCCGATGATGGTGCCGAGCAGGCCCATCAGCGGGCTGATGGAGGCGATGGTGCCGAGCGTGGTGAGGAAGCGCTCGAGGTCGTGCACCACCGCGCGCCCGGTCTCCTCGATCGACTCCTTCATCACCTCGCGCGGGCTGTGCACGTTGCGCAGGCCGGCGGCGAGCACGCGGCCGAGCGGCGAGTGCGCCGCGACGCGCTCGGCCATCTCGGCCGAGGGCCCGATCTGGCGCAGATCGTCGAGGACCTTGTCGAGCAGCCCCGGTGGCACGATGCGCGAACGGCGCAGGGTGATCGAGCGCTCGATGATGAGCGCCACCGCGATGACCGACGCCAGAATCAGGGGCCAGATCGGCCAGCCAACGGCCTGGATGATCGCGAACACGCGGGCTCACCTCTCGATTGGAAAGGCGAGACTCTAGCGCCGCGCCCCCCGCCCGGCAAGCCGCATGCATCACGCTGCGCACGCGGGCACCGGGCATCTGCGGGCACGGGCATGGCCTGCGCACGAGGAGATCGGGAGCGCACGCGGCAATCCACAGAAGCTGTGGATAAGTTTGTGGACGATTTCGGAATCCTGCCCGCAAAGCCCGCAACGGCAGGCTTTCCCTCACTCCGATGCAAAATTGTGCAAGCCATCGAACCTTTACGAATCAATAACTTGCAGAATCACCCCTTATCGATCAAGGACTTGCAAACACACCCTTGACAAGGTCGAAAGCCTGTGGATTCCGCTACAATCCGGCCATGCCCGCGAACCCCCTCTTGCCCGCAAACGGCGCCGCGACGCCCGCCGCGCAGGTCCTCAGCGTCTCCGAACTCAACCGTATGGCGCGCGAGCTGCTCGAATCCGCGCTGCCCCTGATGTGGGTGGGCGGCGAGATCTCCAACCTCGTCCGCGCCGCCTCCGGCCATGTCTACTTCACCCTCAAGGACGCCTCCGCCCAGGTGCGCTGTGCGATGTGGCGCAACCGCGCGCAGCTGCTCGCCTTCCGCCCCGAGAATGGCATGCGCGTCGAGGCGCGCGCGCTCGTCACCCTGTACGAGGCGCGCGGCGACTACCAACTGAGCGTCGAGGCGCTGCGCCCGGCCGGTATCGGCAGCCTGTTCGAGGCCTTCAACCGGCTCAAGGCCAAGCTCGCCGCCGAAGGCCTCTTCGACGAGGCCGGCCGGCGCGCGCTGCCGCGCTACCCGCGCGCGCTCGGTATCGTCACCTCGCCGCAGGCCGCCGCGCTGCGCGACGTGCTGGTGACGCTGCGCCGGCGCGCGCCGCATCTGCCGGTGGTGCTCTACCCCGCGCCGGTGCAGGGCGCCGACGCTCCCGCGCGCCTGCTCGAGGCGGTCCGCTGCGCCGGCCGGCGCGCCGCCGAAGATGGCGTCGATGTGCTGCTGCTGGTGCGTGGCGGCGGCAGCATCGAGGACCTGTGGGCATTCAACGACGAAGCCCTGGCGCGTACCCTGCGCGCCTGCCCGCTGCCGGTGGTGTGCGGCGTGGGCCACGAGACCGACTTCACCATCGCCGACTTCGCCGCCGACCTGCGCGCACCCACGCCGAGCGGCGCCGCCGAGCTCGCCAGCGCCGGCTGGTACGCTGCGCGCGCCGAACTCGCAGTGCTCGAACCGCGCCTGCGCCGCGCCGTCGAGCGCCGCTTCGGCGAGCTCGCGCAGCGCCTGGACCGCGCCGCGCTGCGCCTGGTGCATCCGCGCGAACGCCTGCGTCGCGAGCGCGACACGCTGGCGCGCCTGGGCGAGCGCCTGCACCACGCCAC
>NZ_AMXD01000081.1 GCF_000310185.1 Thauera aminoaromatica S2
CTCGCCCGCCTCACCGGCGACCGCGCGCGCGACCTCGCGCCCGAACTGCGCGACGAGGTCGCGCGCCGCCTCGCCGCCCTCCGCGCCCCGCAGAGCTGGATCACCATGGTGCGCGAGGTCGTCAGCCTCGACGACGCCGACCGCCGCCGCAGCTTCGGCGAAGCGCTGCCGCCGGGCTTGCGGCTGCTGTAGCGCTGCGCGGTGGGCGGAGGAGGGCGCGCCGTCGCCGGCTCGATGCCGACGGCGCCCATCCGGTCACTGCAGGCCGGCGAGCGGCGCGCGGTCGATCGCCGACAGCGGCGCGTTGACCTCGAACAGCTTCGCATGCACCTCGGGCACGCCGAAGCCGAACAGGCGCGCGCGGTGCATCTCCAGGTAGCGCTCGGCGTCGGCGCGGTCGGCGAACAGGTAGATCCCGCCCGCCTCGCCGCTGTCGCGGTTCTCGGTCCAGATCTTCCACAGCAGCCCGGGCTCCTGCGCGATGGACTCCGCCAGGCCCCGCATGGCCTGCGCCATGTCCTCGCCCCAGGGGCCGGCATAGGGAAAATCGACTTGAAGAAGGATGGGCACGCGCGATCTCCTGTGCGTCGGGGTCGGAACGGAAGGCAAGCCGGGTCGCGCCGGGAGGGTGGACCGCGGCGTTCGCACGGTTCGGGACGGCTCCGGACTCATCGGCCATTCTACCGTCGCGGCGCAGGTATCCGGTCGCGGCGCCAAACGAACCGACACATCGCGACTTGCGTCTCCTATGGAAAACCGGGCAGGTTTCCGGAGCGCCCGCAGGAGCGACGCCAGTCGCGATAGCAGCGCGTCCTGCACAAGCCTCGCCGGCCAGGCCGGCTACCATTGTCGACCGCAAGGCCACCCCGCCTTGTCACCCATCACACCCGCACCCGCCATGTCCACCGACTCCGCTGCCCTGCACTACGACACCATCGCCCGCGCGATCGCCTTCGTGCGCGCCCGCCCCCGCCACACGCCACCGTCCGGGGCGGTCGCGGAGGCGCTTGGCCTCGATCTCGGGCAGTGGCAGCAGGTGCTCGCGGAATGGGCGGGGATCAAGCCCGAGCGCTTCCTGCACTGCCTGGGGCGGGCGTATGCACGCGAGCGCCTGTCGCCGACGCCGGAGCGGCTCCCGGAGCGCGACGCCGGCGATCCCGCACCGTCGGACCTGGCCCGCGCCGTGCCGCTCACCTGGGAGCCGATGCCCCCCGCCTCAGGGCGCACCGTCGCACTCGGCCACGGCCTTGCAGCCACGCCCTTCGGCGACGCGCTGCTGGCGTGGACCACCCGCGGCGTGTGCCATCTCGCCTTTCGCTGTCGTGACGAGGCGGCCCTGCTCGTCGAGCTACGCAGCCTCTGGTCCGCCGCCGCGCTGGTGCGCGACGATGCGCACGCACACCGCCTGGCGCAGCGGATCTTCCCGTCGCGCGCGCCTTTCACCCCGGTGGCTGCAGCCACCGGGGCTTCCGGGCCCGCCGAAGCGGCGAACCCCGCCCCAGGCGGCGTTCACCTGATCCTGCGCGGCACGCCCTTCCAGGTCCGCGTCTGGTCCGCCCTCATGCGCATCCCGCCCGGCCGCCTGATGTCCTACCGCCAGCTCGCCACCCTGCTCGGCATGCCGGCTGCACCGCGCAGCGTCGGCAGCGCGATCGCGGCCAACACGCTCGGCTACCTCGTCCCCTGCCATCGCCTGATCCGCGCGGACGGCGACGCGGGCGAGTTCCGCTGGGGCCGCGAGCGCAAGCTGGCGATGCTGGCCTGGGAGGCCACTTGAACACGCGGCGCAGCCCCGACTACCTGGCCGGCTACCCACCGGCGCTGGTGCATCAGGTGAGAACGCTGATCGAGCAGGGCGGACTGGCCGACGCGCTGCGCCGACGCTACCCGCAGGGGCACGCGGTGCGTTCGGACAGCGCGCTCCACGACTACGTGCAGGCGCTCAAGGCCGCCCACCTGCGCAGCACGCCGCCACTCGCCAAGGTGCGCTTCGACAACACCCTGCATGTGATCCGCAACGCGCTCGGCACCCACACCGCGATCTCGCGCGTGCAGGGTTCGCGCCTCCAGGCCAAGCGCGAGATCCGCATCGCCACGCTGTTCCGCGCCGCGCCGGAGGCCTTCCTGCGCATGATCGTGGTGCACGAACTCGCCCACCTGCGCGTGCGCGAGCACGACAAGGCCTTCTACCAGCTCTGCCTGCACATGGAGCCCGACTACCACCAGTACGAGTTCGACCTGCGCGCCTACCTGAGCTACCGCGACGCGGGCGGCGAGGCGCTGTGGGGGGCGTAGGGATGCCGGAGTCCAGATACGCAGCGCGCGTCGCGGCCGCACCGCACGATCGCGACTTGCGTCGCTCCCACCGGGCACGGCGGAAGCACGGCGGCTATCCGTAGGAGCGACGCAAGTCGCGATCGGCCGGCGCGGCGGTTTTCCGTAGGAGCGACGCGAGTCGCGATCGGCCGGCGCGGCGGTTTTCCGTAGGAGCGACGCAAGTCGCGATCGGCCTGCACGGCGGTTTTCCGTGGGAGCGACGCGAGTCGCGATCGGCCGGCACGGCTCGACACGGCGTGGCGAGGGGCACATCCCGGCCGTCCCCGAACGAAACCGCCCACACCGCGCGGCTGCACGGTGTGGGCGGGAGGGTGCTGCAGGCGGGAACCGCGTCAGCGCAGGTCGAAACGATCCGCGTTCATGACCTTGGTCCACGCGGCGACGAAGTCGCGCACGAACTTCTCCTGATTGTCGTCCTGGGCATACACCTCGGCGTAGGCGCGCAGGATGGAATTGGAGCCGAACACCAGATCGACGCGGGTCGCAGTCCACTTCTTCGCGCCGCTCTTGCGCTCGACGATGTCGTAGCTGTTGCGCCCGGTGGGCTTCCAGCTGTAGGACATGTCGGTCAGATTGACGAAGAAGTCGTTGGTCAGCGCGCCGACGCGGTCGGTGAACACGCCGTGCCCGCTGCCGCCGTGGTTGGTGCCGAGCACGCGCAGGCCGCCGACCAGCACGGTCATCTCGGGCGCGGTCAGGCCGAGCAGTTGGGCGCGGTCGAGCAGCATTTCCTCGGGCTGGACCACATAGTCCTTCTTCTGCCAGTTGCGGAAGCCGTCATGCACAGGCTCCAGCACCTCGAAGGACTCGACGTCCGTCTGCGCCTGGCTGGCGTCGCCTCGACCCGGGGCGAAGGGCACCTCGACATTGAAGCCGGCGGCCTTGATCGCCTGCTCCAGGCCGACGTTGCCGCCGAGCACGATCACGTCCGCGATGCTGGCGCCGGTCTCGGCGGCGATCTTCTCGTAGGCCGCCAGCACCCTGGCCAGCCGCGCCGGTTCGTTGCCTTCCCAGTCCTTTTGCGGGGCGAGGCGGATGCGGGCGCCATTGGCGCCGCCGCGGTAATCCGAGCCGCGGAAGGTGCGTGCGCTGTCCCAGGCGGTGGCGACCATGTCGCCGACCGACAGGCCGGCGGCGGCGATCCTCGCCTTCACCGCGGCGACGTCGTAGGTCTTGTTGCCGGCGGGCACCGGGTCCTGCCAGATCAGGTCTTCGGCAGGCACGTCGGGACCGAGGTAGCGCGCCTTCGGGCCCATGTCGCGGTGGGTGAGCTTGAACCAGGCGCGCGCGAAGACGTCCTCGAAGTAGGCCTGGTCGTTGCGGAAGCGCTCTGCGATCTTGCGGTACGCCGGGTCGAATCGCAGCGCCATGTCGGCGTCGGTCATCATCGGCTTGCGGCGGATCGACGGGTCTTCCACGTCCACCGGCATGTCTTCCTCGGCGATGTTCACCGGCTCCCATTGCCAGGCACCGGCGGGCGACTTCTGCAGCCACCAGTCGTGCTTGAACAGCATGTCGAAGTAGCCGTTGTCCCACTTGGTCGGATGCGAGGTCCACGCGCCCTCGATGCCGCTGGTCACGGTGTCACGACCGATGCCGCGGGTGGTGTGGTTCATCCAGCCGAAGCCCTGCTCCTCGAGATCCGCACCTTCGGGCGCGGGGCCGAGGACGGCGGCGCTACCGTTGCCGTGCGCCTTGCCGACGGTGTGGCCGCCGGCGGTGAGCGCCACGGTTTCCTCGTCGTTCATCGCCATGCGGGCGAAGGTCACGCGCATGTCGTGGGCGGTCTTGATCGGGTCGGGCTTGCCGTCGACGCCCTCCGGGTTCACATAGATCAGGCCCATCATCACCGCGGCGAGCGGATTCTCGAGGTCGCGTTGGCCGGAGTAGCGCGAGCCCTCGCTGCCGCTGGGGGCGAGCCATTCCTTCTCGGAGCCCCAGTAGATGTCCTTCTCGGGATGCCAGATGTCTTCGCGACCGAAGGCGAAGCCGAAAGTCTTGAAGCCCATCGACTCGTAGGCCATGTTGCCGGCGAGGATGATGAGGTCGGCCCAGCTGATCTTGTTGCCATACTTCTTCTTGATCGGCCACAGCAGGCGGCGCGCCTTGTCGAGGTTGCCGTTGTCGGGCCAGGAGTTCAGCGGCGCGAAACGCTGGTTGCCGGTGCCGCCGCCGCCACGACCGTCGGCGATGCGGTAGGTGCCGGCGGCGTGCCAGGCCATGCGGATCATCAGGCCGCCGTAGTGGCCCCAGTCGGCCGGCCACCATTCCTGGCTGTCGGTCATCAGCGCCTTGAGGTCGTTCTTGAGCGCGTCGACGTCGAGCTTCTTCAGCTCTTCGCGATAGTCGAAGCCCGGGCCGAGCGGGTTGGTCTTGCGGTCGTGCTGATGGAGGATGTCCAGGTTCAGCGCCTTGGGCCACCACGCCATCACCGCATCCTTGGCGGCGGTATTGCCGCCATGCATCACCGGGCACTTGCCGGCGGTGTTCGTGCTGTTCTCGCTCATCTGATTCTCCCTCTGTGACTGCTACGCAGACTGATTGCGAGGGGCGGTCGCGCCTCGCAGAAAACCGCTTCCGAAGCTCGCTCCACGATCGCGGAACAAGGCCGGAAACGGCCGAAAACCGCTGCTGACAGGCTCAGACTAGCAAAGATCGGGCGCTTTGGAAGCAATGGAGAGAATTGACGGAGGCTATCTTCCGACGTTGCGGTGCACAATAAAATTTATCCGGCTGGCCTGCGGAACGCGTTCCGCTCATGCGGCTCCACATCGTCCAGCAGAGGTGCGAACGCCCTGCCGGTCGCGCGCACGAAACCCAGCCTGGCTACCCAGTTCGAGCAGTTTTCTCCATAGCCGGGTGTAAGAAAACCCGACACTCCGGGGTCGCCAACCTTGTTCGGCCAGGGACTGTCATTTTCCTGCAACCCGCCGCACCGCTTCGCGCCGGAAATGCGAGAATCGCGCCCCCTCTCCCGCGGGCACGACCCGCCGGCAGGCTGGAAAAGACAACGGACACCATCGAGGAAAGCAACATGTCGAAGAAGTTGGCAGGTTTGATCGTTCTTGGGCTCGCGAGCGCGACGCCCGCATTCGCCGCCGGGCAGGCCGAGGCGAAGGGTCTCGTGGAGGACAGCTCGCTGAACGTGCTGCTGCGTAACGCGTTCATCAATCGTGATTACAAGGGCGGCCGCCACGACAGTGGCGAATGGGGCCAGGGTGCGATCGCGAACTTCGAGTCGGGCTTCACACAGGGCACGGTCGGATTCGGTGTGGACGCATTTGCCGCCTATGCGGTTCGCCTCGATGGCTCCCGCGACCGCGCAGGCAACTGGGGGATCGACTTCTTCAAGCAGGACAGCACCGGCATGCCGGAGAAGGATGTGGCAAAGGGTGGCGCCTCCCTCAAGCTGCGCTTCTCGAACACCGTGCTCGCTTACGGCGACCTGCGCCCCAACCTGCCGGTGCTGAGCCACGACAACTCCCGCCTGCTGCCCGAGAGCTATACCGGCACCATGCTGACCTCGACCGAGATCGAAGGCCTGGAATTCAATGCCGGCACCTTCCACGCCCAGTCGCGCAAGAGCGACGAGGGTCGTGACAGCGGTGGCCTGAAGGGCATTGACGTGATCGGCGCGAGCTACAAGTTCAACGACGCCTTCAGCGGCGCGTTCTACGCCTCGGACGTCGAGGACGTGCTCAAGCGCCAGTACCTCAACCTGAACTATGTGCTGCCGATCGCCAGCAACTCGCTGACCTTCGACTTCAACGGCTACCGCACCAAGCAGGACGCCGACTTCCAGCCCGGCAAGAGCCGCATCTGGAGCCTGGCCTCGACCTACGCGACCGGCCCGCATGCCTTCACGCTGGCCTACCAGCGCAACAATGGCGACATCGACTACAACTACGGCTTCTACCAGAGCGAGGGATGGATCGGTGACGGCGGCGGCTCGATCTGGCTGGCCAACTCCTACTGGTCCGACTTCAACGCTGCGGACGAGCAGTCCTGGCAGGTGGCTTACTCGGTCGACTTCGCCGAGTACGGCATCCCCGGCCTGAGCTACCGCATCGCCTACGTCCGCGGCCACGACATCGACGTCGGCACGACCACGGATGGCAAGGAGCACGAGCTCTTCAACCAGCTGTCGTACAAGGTGCAGAGCGGCGCCGCCAAGGATCTGAACGTCCGCCTGCGCGCCTCGACGCTGCGCGTCTCGGAGAGCGCCCGCGCCTACAACAGCAGCGGCAACGAAGTCCGCATCTTCCTCGACTACCCCTTCAGCGTGTTCTGATCCACGCGATGCGCACCGGTCCGGGCATCCCCCGATCCGGTGCGCACAAGAACAAACGGGAGCCATCGGCTCCCGTTCCTTTTTTGCGGGGATCGCGCCCCCCGCCTCAAGCCCTGCGCCTGCGCGCTACACCAAGCCCGGCGAGCCCCAGGCCGAGCAGCGCGAGCGAGGCGGGCTCCGGTACGCCGTTCGGCGTGCAGCCGGGTGCCGTCGGGTTCGCGTCGCAAAACTCGACCGCGGTCCCCTGCACGCCCACCGTGAAGCCGTTCCAGTTTTCGTCGCTGAGGCTGCGCCAGTTCACGGTGTCGAACGTGCCCTTGAACTGCAGCGTGCCGTGCGGTTCGCCCGTGCCCAGCAACTGGTACTCGGTCTTGCCGTTGACCGTCACCATCTGCTTGTACGAGGTTCCGCATCCCCAGTAGCCGCAGGCGTTGCCGTCACTGGAATCGCCGAAGCTGAGGATGTCGAAGTCCTGGTCGAAGCCGTAGCCGTTGCCGTTGAGGCTCACATAGGCGAACACCGGATTCGCGATCGCCTGCGAGAAGCTCAGCGTCTGCAGGCCTGCGCGGTTCAGTGCAACGATGTCGGTCGTGGCCGGCCGGTTGTCGACCGCAGTACTCGTGAACGGCGAGGTGCCGGTCGGGCCATCCGTGCCGTTGCTGTAATAGTAGGTGCCCCCGCCCGTCTCGTAGAAGCTGATCCCCTGCGGGTTCGTGTAGGTCACGGAGACCGTCGAATTCGACGTCGTGATCGTGCCCACGCCCTTGAAGCCGACACCCGGATCCAGGTCGCTTCCGGTCCAGTCCGTCCAGTAGATCTGCGCCGCCGAGGCGCCGCCGGCGCTCAGCGCCAGAGCCAGCGCCAGCACGCCGGCCTTGCAACTCGTCCGTGTCCTTGTTTTCATGTCCGTCTCTCAATCAATCTCGGCGACGCCGAGCCGTCTCGACCGAAGCGAGATCCGTGCCAGCCTTGCAAAAATGCCGAATTTGCCCTTGATAACAGAAACTTGCGGGCTTGTCGGAAAAGTCGGACGCGTATCGGGCCCACAGGCGTGTAAAGATTGCCGACACCGCCCATCCCGGGCAAAGGAAGCGCGGCCCCGTCAGCACACCTCGCCTGAAAACATCCCCATGCGGCCCGAAATCCATCCCTCGATCCCCGCCCTCCACGTCGACGAGTGCCTCCTCGTCGTCGACAAGCCTGCCGGCCTGCTCTCCGTCCCCGCGGGCGGGGAAGGCCGGCAGGATTGTCTGGCGGCGCGGATCCAGGCGCGCTGGGCCGACGCCCGCATCGTGCATCGGCTCGACGCCGCCACCTCCGGCCTGGTGCTGTTCGCGCGCGGCGCGGAGATGCTGCGGCGCATGAGCCTCGCCTTCGAGCAGCGCATCGTCGGCAAGCAGTACGTGGCCGTGGTGCACGGCCATCTCGCCCAGGACGACGGCGAGATCGACCTGCCGCTGGCCGAGGATGCGGACAACCGGCCCCGCCAGATCGTCGATGCGCTGCGCGGCCGGCGCGCGCTCACGCGCTATCGCGTGCTCGATCGCCAAGGGGCGGGCGCCGACGCCTGCAGCCGCCTGGAGCTCAAGCCGGTCACCGGGCGCGCGCACCAGCTGCGCGTGCATCTGCTCTGCCTCGGCCACCCCATCTTCGGCGATCCGCTCTATGCTCCGCCCGAGTCCGCCGCCCGCTTCGGCCGCATGCACCTGCACGCCGCCCGCATCGCCTTCATGCATCCACACACGCGCGTGCCGATGGTGTTCGACAGCCCGGCGCCGTTCTGAAGCCCATGGTGCAGGCCGCCCCCACGCGAGCACTGCATCGAGCCCTCGACCGTGAGAACCGCATGACGACCCGCTCCCCCCTGCAACGCGTCGCAGACCTGCTGCGCGCCGAGTGGCACCACCTCACCGCGTTCACCCCCAGCACCCGGCGCTGGCAACTGGCCTTCGCCGCCGCGTTGGCCTCCGGCCTGCCGCTGATGGTGGGGGCATGGTTCGGCCATCTCGAATACGGACTGATCTCTTCGATCGGCGGGCTCGCGCTCCTCTACCTCCCCAACACGCCGATGTCGCACCGCATGGTGTGGCTGATGGCCTGCGCCTTCGGCATGGCGGCGAGCTATGCGCTCGGGCTGATGACGCATTTCCTGCCGCTGGCCAAGGTGGGCGTGCTGGCGTTGATCGCGATGCTGGTGACCATGGTGTGCCGCTTCTATCGCGTCGGCCCCCCGGGCAGCCTGTTCTTCGTCATGGCGGCGGCGATCGGCGCCTACACGCCCGGCACGGTGGAGGAGATCCCGCTGCGCGTGGGCCTGTTCACCATGGGCGCCCTGCTCGCGAGCCTGATCGCCTTCGTCTACAGCCTCCAGGTCCTGCGCCTGCAGCCGGCCGATGCGGTGCCGCCGCTGCAGCCGCCGACCTTCGACTTCGTCGTCTTCGATTCGGTGGTGATCGGCGCCTTCGTCGGCCTGGCGCTGGCGATCGCCCAGGCGCTGCAGCTCGACCGCCCCTACTGGGTGCCGGTGAGCTGCCTGGCGGTGATCCAGGGCGTGTCGCTGCGCGCGGTGTGGAACCGCCAGCTCCAGCGCGTGCTCGGCACCGCCATCGGCATGCTCTTCGCCTGGTGGCTGCTGAGCCTGCCGCTCGACGCGTGGCGGATCGCGCTGCTGGTGATCCTGCTCGTCTTCGTGATCGAGAGCCTGGTGGTGCGCCACTACGGCCTCGCGGTGATCTTCATCACCCCGCTCACCATCCTGCTCGCCGAGGCCGCCACCCTGGGCCACGCGCCGCTCGCCGAGCTGATCGCGTCGCGCTTCATCGACACCCTGCTCGGCTGCGTCGTCGGTCTGGTGGGCGGCATCTGCCTGCACAGCGCGCGCTTCCGCACGCTCTTCGGCAACCCGATGCGCCGGCTGATCCCACGCCAGCCGCCATCCTGACCGGCTTCAGCCCGTAGCCGGACCGCCAGCACCGATGAAAATCAACCAGTTGCGCTATTTCCTCGCCGTGGCCGACAAGGGCAGCGTGCGCGCGGCCGCAACGGCACTCGGGGTCTCGGCTGCCGCCGTCAGCCAGGCCCTGCGCGAACTCGAGACGGCGATGGGGACGCCGCTGTTCACGCGCGAGTCGCACGGCGCGGTGCTGAGCTACGCCGGACGACAGTTCCTCATCCACGCCCGCCTGATCCTTGGCCAGGTCAGCCGCGCCGAAGCCGAGATCGCACAGATCCGCGGCGCAACCGGTGGCTCGCTGACGATCGGGGTCACGCCCTGGGTCGCGCAGTCCATCCTGCCCCACGCCCTGGCCCGCTTCCACGCCCTGCGCCCGGACGTGCACCTGGACGTCACCGAGGCGGTGGGCACGGTCCATCCGCTGCTGCGCGACGGCACCCTCGACCTGGTGATCGCGATCCCGCCACCACGCCAGGAGGAGTCGATCTTCTACACGCGCGAGCTGTTCCGCTGCGATCTGGCTGTCGTCGGCCGCCTCGGCCATCCCTTTGCCAGCGCCACTTCGCTCGAGGAGCTCGTCGACCAGGACTGGGTGCTGACGATGCTCGGCGCCGGCCAGGACGAGCCGCTGGTCAACCTGCTCGCCCCCCACGGCATCGCGCCGCCGCCGCACCGTGTGCATTACGCGCGCTCGGCGCTGGTCGCCATCAGCATGCTCGAGGTCGGCAACATGCTCACCATCTGCCCCTGGCCCCTGCTCGAGACCCCGCTGCTGCGCGGGCGCGTGCAGGCCCTGCCGATCCGCAACCCGCTGCCCGAAATGCACACCGCCATCATCGTCCGCCGCAACGACACGCTGAGCGCGGCGGGGCAGTTGTTCATCGACTGCTTCGAGGACGCCACCCGGACCTGCGTGGCCACCGACGATCCCGCGCTCAAGCGCATCATGAACTCGGTCGAGCGGGCGCCCGACGCATGATCCGCCGGGAAGAAACCAAAAAAATGCCCGCAAGCTGCGGGCATGAACCACATTGAAGTGGAGGAGGGAGACCAGAAAGGATTTGCAGGCGGTCGCGTGGCACCACGCCACGCGCTTGCAGCTCAGGCGGCGCAGCGTTGCGCGACCGCGCCCGGCGGCCACCGCCGGGTCACGCTGGGCGCCGGGCGCGCGGCGCGTGCCGACAGGACGGAAGCGCGGGCATGGGCGAGGGCGACGAAGCGATCGACCGCAACGCGATCGAAGGTCGCGCCGCTGCGCACGCCGACGTACGCGGCCGCATCGACCAAGGCGCGTCGCCAGGCATCGAGGGCATCACCTTCACTGATGCCGGCCTTGCGGGCAACCCAGGGCAGAATTTTGGGGGCTTGCATGGTGAGAACTCCTGTGAATTTCGTCGAAGGCCGCGCGCCGGTGAGCCTGGTTGCACGCCTCTTGCAGTGCACAAATCTTATGGGACGATGGACCGTCCGAATAGACAGGCATTTCCGTGGGTGTAAGGTTTTTGTTTACGCGGGACGACGCCCGCTGGTCGCACTGCCCGCGGGGCAGGACAGGCGCCAGCCCGGGCCGGCGCGCTTCGGGCATACTGGCGCGCCCCGCGCAGGAACCCGCCATGTCCTCCACCCTCACCGACCTGCTCTCGACCGCGCTTGCCGCCCGAGCCCCGCTGATCGCCCAGCTGGCTGCCGAAGACACCGACGCCTGGCGCCTCTTCCACGGCACCGTCGAGGGCGCGCCCGGCCTCACGGTCGACCGCTACGGCAGCGTGCTGCTGGCGCAGACCTTCCATCGCCCGCTCAGCGCCGAGCAGCTGGCCGAGCTCGAGGCCTTCTACGCCTCCGCCCTGCCCGGCCTGGCGCTGGTGTGGAACGACCGCAGCGGCAAGAACTCGCGCGTCGCCAATCCCCTTCCGCCCGAACAACAGGCCCTCGCCGAGCAGCCTTCGGAGTTTTCCGAGCTCGGCGTGCGCTACCGCTTCCAGGCCCGCCATGGCGGGCAGGACCCCTGGCTGTTTCTCGACCTGCGCGCCGCGCGCCGCCGCGTCATGCAGGAGGCCGCGGGCAAGTCCCTGCTCAACGTGTTCGCGTACACCTGCGGCGTCGGCATCGCCGCGGCCAAGGCCGGCGCGCGCCACGTGGTGAATGTGGACTTCGCCGAGTCCGCCCTCGCGGTCGGCAAGGACAACGCACGCCTCAACGAGCTGCCGATCCGGGTGCGCTTCATCAAGTCCGACGCCTTCGCCGCGCTGCGCCAGTACGCCGGCATCGGCCAGCCGAAGATGGTGCGCGGCAAGCACCTGCCGCCCTTCCCCGAGCTCGCGCCGCACCGCTTCGACCTCGTCTTCCTCGATCCCCCGCGCTACGCCAAGAGCCCCTTCGGCGTGGTCGACCTGGTGCACGACTACGCCGCGCTGTTCAAGCCCGCGCTGCTCGCCACGGAAGAGGGCGGCACCCTGATCTGCTGCAATAACGTCGCCCGCGTGGATCGCGAGGACTGGCTCGAGCAGCTCGAGCGCAGCGCCCGCAAGGCGGGCCGTGCGGTGCGTGAGGCCGAATGGATCAGCCCCGAGGCGGACTTTCCCAGCCGCGACGACAACCCGCCGCTGAAGGTGGTGCTGCTGCGCGTTTGAGCAAGGCGCCGGCACGCCGCCACCGCCCATCCACCGGATACGCCCCAGGAGAGGTCATGGCAGGATTCGAGAACTATCAGGAAGCCACCCGCAAGATCGAGGACGAGATCGAGCACATGGGCGTCGCGCTCGGCATCGACTGGTCCGACGAGGCCCAGGTGAGGGCGCTCGCGCGCGAGGCGCTGGACCACTCCCAGGACAGGATCCGCGAGGCCGCGGCCAGCCCGGACGACCACGAGCTGGGGGCGAAGGTGACGCTCTTCGGCCTCGCCAGCCTGATGCTGCGCACGATGGAAGAGAGCGCCGGCGTCGGCATCGAGAGCCATGGCGGACCGGTCTGGAAGGCCTTCGGCCGCGCGCTGTGGCTCGAGGCCGAGCAGCGCCGCCAGCCCGAAGCCTGAGCCTTGCGGATCCCGATCGCGCCGCATGCGGTCTCGGCGCGGGAGGTGCGCGGAAAGAAGTCATTGGGCCGATAAACAACGCGCATGAAAATCCGCCGCGGATTTGACGGAAAATACGGTTTTGGCCGGTCCGCAGCCCCGCTGCCCCGCCGGCCCCGGATTTCTCCTTCAGGAAGCGACCATGCTGCAGAAATTCCCCGCCTTCGCCGGCGTCCAGGGCCCTGTCGTCGTCATCGTGATGGACGGCTACGGCATTCCCAAGCACGAGGTCGGCAGCGCCATCGACGCCGCGCGCAAGCCCACGCTCGACCGCCTGTTCTCCCAGTACCCCAACATCGTGCTGCGCGCCCACGGCACCGCGGTGGGCATGCCGTCGGACGACGACATGGGCAACTCCGAGGTCGGCCACAACGCCATCGGCGCCGGCCAGGTGTATGCGCAGGGCGCGGCACTG
Source organism: Thauera aminoaromatica S2 (assembly GCF_000310185.1). Classification (GTDB taxonomy): domain Bacteria; phylum Pseudomonadota; class Gammaproteobacteria; order Burkholderiales; family Rhodocyclaceae; genus Thauera; species Thauera aminoaromatica. Next base: position 13,067 of record NZ_AMXD01000081.1, read on the forward strand.
GTCGCCAACGCGATCGCCGAAGGCGCGATCTGGCAGGGCGAGGCCTGGCAGCAGATCGTCGCCGGCGCCAAGACGGGAGCCAACGGAAAAGCAGGGGTGCTCCACTTCATCGGCCTGTTCTCCGACGGCAACGTGCACAGCCACATCGACCATCTCAAGGCGATGGTGCTGCGCGCGAAGGAGGAGGGCGTGCCCACGGTACGCATCCACGCCCTGCTCGACGGCCGCGACGTGCCCGAGACCAGCGCGCTCGACTACGTCGTGCCCTTCGAGGCCTTCCTGAAGGACATCAGCACTGCCGGCTTCGACGCCCGCATCGCCTCCGGCGGCGGCCGCCAGACCATCACCATGGACCGCTACGACGCCAACTGGCCGATGGTGGCACGCGGCTGGCGCACCCACGTGCTGGGCGAAGGCCCGCAGTTCGCCAGCGCCACCGACGCGGTGCACGGCCTGCGCGAGAAGCACCCCGGCACCATCGACCAGGACCTGCCCGAGTTCATCGTTGCCGAGGATGGCAGGCCGATCGGCACCATCGAGGACGGCGATGCGGTCGTGTTCTACAACTTCCGCGGCGACCGCGCGATCGAGATCACGCGCGCCTTCGTCGAAGAGCACTTCACCGCATTCGACCGCGTGCGCCATCCGCGCACGACCTACGCCGGCATGCTGCAGTACGACGGCGACCTGCAACTGCCCAAACGTTTCCTGGTTGCCCCGCCGGCGATCAAGGACACCTCCAGCGAGTGGTTCAGCAAGTCCGGCCTCGCCCAGTTCGCCTGCTCCGAGACGCAGAAGTTCGGCCACGTCACCTACTTCTGGAACGGCAACCGCTCGAACAAGTTCGACGGCGAAACCTGGCAGGAAGTCCCCAGCGACGTCGTGCCCTTCGAGCAGCGCCCGTGGATGAAGGCAGCCGAGATCACCGACGCGATGATCGCCGCGCTGCAGTCCGGCCGGTTCAAGGTGCTGCGCTGCAACTACGCCAACGGGGACATGGTCGGCCACACCGGCAACTTCCGCGCCGCGACCATGGCGATCGAGGCGGTGGACCTGGCGCTCGCGCGCCTGCTGCCGGCGATCGACGCCGCCGGCGGGGTGGCACTGATCACCGCCGACCACGGCAATGCCGACGAGATGTTCGAGCTCGACAAGAAGACCAGGCAGCCGGCGCAGAACAAGGACGGCAGCTACAAGGCCAAGACCGCGCACACGCTCAACCCGGTGCCGCTGATCCTCTACGACAACGTCAGCGGCGGCAAACTCGGCCTGAAGCCGCTCGAGACCGCCGGCCTGTCGAACATCGCCGCCACGGTGGCCAACCTGCTCGGCCTGCACAAGCACGACAAGTGGGACGACAGCCTGCTGGAGGTGAAGTGATGGCTACGGCCACCGGGCGCCGCCCCTTCCCCGGCTTCGTGGTCGGAGTCTTTTCTTTGGAGCCGGTTCGATGCGAAGCATGAAGAAGCCCGTGCGTGCGGCCTCGGGCGCACTCCTCTTCGTCGCCGCCCTCGCGACGGGCGCATGCGGCCTGCTCCCGCAGAAGACCGAGGTCGCCCCGGGCGTGACCCAGCAGACCGGCCAGTTCGAGTTCGCCCTCCCCAGCGGCGAATACCGCTGCGAGCGCGGCGAACGCCTGCAGATCCGCCGCGAGCTCGCCAACGCGGTGAACAACCGTATCCAGCTCGGCTGGAACGGCAGCCAGTACCAGCTCGAGCGCGACCTGTCGTATTCCGGCCTACCGCGCTTCGAGGACGGCGCCAGCGGCCTGGTCTGGATCGACCTGCCGTGGAAGGGCCTGCTGCTCGACGGCCGCACGCACAAGCCGCTGGCCAACGAGTGCCGGGCGGCCTGATGGCACGGTGACGACAGCCGGAGTCCGAGCCTACCCGCCACAATCGCGACTTGCGTCGCTCCTACAAACGCTCGAGAGACCGCGCTGGTCCGTGTAGGAGCGACGCAAGTCGCGATCCGGACGACGTGGTGGCGACGGGCGTCGTCGAATCGCGACCGCCGTAATCGCGACTTGCGTCGCGCCTACGAAAGCTCGAGAGACCGCGCTGGTCCGTGTAGGAGCGACGCAAGTCGCGATCCGGACGATGTGGTGGCGACGGGCGTCGTCGAATCGCGACCGCCGTAATCGCGACTTGCGTCGCTCCCGCAGACAGCCCGCGACAAGCCATCCGCAGGCGATCGAACCCATGTCAACGCGAGGCCTTGGGCAGGGATCCCGCGCTCAACCCTCGACCACCACGCCCAACGCGGCGGCGTTCGCCAGCGCCAGCCCGTCGGCGACCGCCCGCGCCGCCTCGATCTCCGCCTGCGCACGCGCCTGCGCGTCGGCGACGCCGAAGCGCGCCGCGTCCTCCGCCTCGCTGCGCAGCGCATGCGCGCTGCCCACATGCAGGCCGAAGCGCGCCAGCGCCGAACGCGCGGCCGGATCGGCGCCGTGCACGATCGCCATGCACTCCGCGCCCGCCTCGAAGAGCTTTGCGCGCCGCCTGCGCGCGATGTCCAGCCAGGCCTCCGGCGTACGGGACGCCGGCGCGGCGAGCAACTCACGGTACGCCACCTCACCCTCGGCGATCACGTTGGTCGCATCGGACAGCACCCGCATCACCTCCATGTCGCCGAGGTCCACGATCATGCGGAAGGCGCTGGTGTAGAGCAGGTCGCCGAGCAGGATGTTGCCGGCGTTGCCGAACAGCGCTCCCTCGCGCTCGCCGTCGGCCGCGCCGCCGCTCGCCTCGGTGACGTCGTCGTGCAGCGCGAGCGAGATGTGGATCAGCTCCACCGCCGCCGCCAGCGCGTGCGGGCGCTCGCCGCCGTGACCGAGGGCGCGCGCGCTCGCCAGAACCAGCGCCGGCCGCCGGCGCTCGGCACCGTGCAGGATGAACTCGACGACCTGGCGGATCAGCGCCACGTCGTTGTTCATGTGCGCGCGGATGATCGCGTCGACCCGCTCCATGTCGTGCTGGAGCCAGGCGGGGGAGGGGGCGGAGTGCTGGAACATGTTCGGGGTGCCGTGCGGTGGCCGCAAACGGCGGCCGGTCGAGGTTCGCCCGCGAGTCTATAGGCGCGCCGCCACGCTGACCAGCCGCAGGCGCCCGCGCGGGCTACAAGCCGGTACAAGGCGGACACATGCTGTGGCGCACAATTTCCCGCATGGGATCCGCTGCCTCATGGCGGCCGCATTCCGCTCGAAGGGAGCCATCATGAAGAACATCAAACTCGCACTCCTCCTCGTCCTCGCCACCCTCAGCCTGCTGTGGTGGTGGGCCGATCCACTGCTGGTCCAGGGCGACACCTACTTCGCGCTGCGCACGCTCGCGGTCAACTACACCGGCGTGCTCGCCATGGGCGCGATGAGCATCGCGATGATCCTCGCCCTGCGCCCGGCCGCGCTCGAGCCGCTGCTCGGCGGCATGGACAAGGCCTACCGGCTGCACAAGTGGCTGGGCATCGCCGGCCTGTCGGTCGGCGTGGTGCACTGGCTGTGGGCCAAGGGCACCAAGTGGGCGGTCGGCTGGGGCTGGCTGCAGAAACCCGCGCGCGGCCCGCGCCCCGAGCAGACCGTCGAGCTCTTCCGCTTCTTCCAGGAGCAGCGCGGCCTCGCCGAAACCATCGGCGAGTGGGCCTTCTACCTCTTCGCCGTGCTCGCCGCGATCGCGCTGATCAAGCGCTTCCCCTACCGCCGTTTCGTGCAGACCCACCGCGTGATGGCGGCGGTGTACCTCGCACTGGTCGTGCATGGCGTGGTGCTGCTGCCCTTCGCCTACTGGACGCAGCCGCTCGGCATGGTCATGGGCATGCTGATGGCCGCCGGCAGCTGGGCCGCGCTGCGCTCGCTCGCCGGCCGCATCGGCCGCGGGCGCCGTGCGCACGGCCGCATCGAGCGCGTGGTGCGGCACCCCGCCAACCAGGTGCTCGAGGTCGGCCTGCGCCTCGACACGCCTTGGCCGGGACACCAGGCCGGACAGTTCGCCTTCGTCACCTTCGACGAGCGCGAGGGTCCGCACCCCTTCACGATCTCCTCCGCCTGGGGCGGCGACGGCCGCATGGATTTCATGATCAAGCCGCTCGGCGACTACACCCGCAGCCTGCCGGCGACGCTGAAGCTGGGTGACCCGGTGCGCGTCGAAGGCCCCTACGGCCGCTTCGACTTCGGCGGCGCCCAAGCTCGGCAGATCTGGGTCGCCGGCGGCATCGGCATCACCCCCTTCGTCGCCCGCATGCAGGCGCGTGCGCAGGAAGACAGGCCGGGTGGGCGTGCGGCGGCGATCGACCTCTTCTACAGCACCAGCGCCCCCGACGAAGGCTTCATCGCCCGCCTGCGCGAACTCGCCGCGCGGGCGCGGGTGCAGCTGCACGTGCTGGTCTCGCCACGTGACGGCCGCCTCGACGCCGACGGCATCTGTCGCAGCGTGCCCGACTGGAAGCAGGCCGGCGTGTGGTTCTGCGGCCCGGCCGGCTTCGGCGCGATGCTGCGCGACACCCTCGCCGCCCGCGGCCTGCCCGCCGAGCGCTTCCACCAGGAGCTGTTCGAGATGCGCTGAGGCGGATGATCCGGAGTCCCGGGCGACTTCCAAGGGTTTGGCACAGGAGCGACACAAGTCGCGATTTGAGCGCTCACGCGACGCGACACGTCGTCTCCTGCGAATGGCGCGGCAATCGCGACCTGCCTCGCCCCTGCCAAAGGCTCGAAACCCCGACCGCGGCACGCACCCTGGCTGCACCGCCCGCGAGCCGGCACAATTCCACAGATGAACGACGCCCTCGCCATCCCCGCCGCCTTCGCCGAGCGCCGGCTGTTCGAGCCGATCGCGCCGTGGCTGGCCCGCTTCACCACACCCGGGCTGCCCTCG
>NZ_AMXD01000082.1 GCF_000310185.1 Thauera aminoaromatica S2
CGCCGTCGGCGGCCAGCGCGGCGTTGAGCGCGGCGGGGGCCTCGCCGTCGCCGGCCTGGCCGAAGGCGGCCTCGACCGCCTCGGGGGTCTGCCCGAGCGCATCGGCCAGGCTGCCGATGCGCACGCCGCCGGGAAGCCCGCCGATGGCGGACAGCGCGGGGGCGAAGTGCCCATCCACGAAGACCACCCAGTGGCCGTCGTCGCCGGCGGACTCCACGGCCTTCCGCGCGGGGTCCTGTGCTGTGCCCAGCGCTGCCCGGTAGCGCGCGCGCAGGTCCGCCACGACCGCCTCGGGCGCGACCGTCTCGCGCACCGCCAGCGCCTGCTGCGCCATGAAGGCGAGCGAGGTGTGTCGCCAGTTCTCGCGCCGTGTCGTCGGCCAGCCTTCGTCGGCGAAGCGGTCGATGGCGTCCTCGCGCAGGCGGACGAGCCAGGGCAGGTCGGCGCCGGGCAGATCGGCAGCGGTGTCGCGCTGGCGTCCGAGCCAGAAGTCGATCGCGCTCATGGCCGCGCTCCCGCGGACGCGCCGCCGGCCTTGTCGCCCTGCGCCGCGTCGATCCAGCCGTAGCCGTGCTCTTCCAGCTCGAGCGCGAGCTCGCGCCCGCCCGAGCGCACGATGCGGCCCTGCGACAGCACGTGCACCTTGTCCGGAACGATGTAGTCGAGCAGGCGCTGGTAGTGGGTGATGACGATCATCGAGCGCGCGGGCGAGCGCAGGCGATTGACGCCCTCGGCGACGATCTTCAGCGCATCGATGTCCAGGCCCGAGTCGGTCTCGTCCAGCACCGCGAGCCTGGGCTCGAGCAGCGCCATCTGCAGCACCTCGTTGCGTTTCTTCTCGCCGCCGGAGAAGCCCTCGTTCACCGAGCGGTAGAGGAATTCCTCCTTCATTCCAACCGCCTTCATCTCGGCCTTCACCCGCGCGAGGAAGTCCATCGCGTCGTATTCCGGCAGCCCGCGGTGGCGGCGCACCGCGTTGACTGCGGCCTTGAGGAAGTAGGCGTTCGACACGCCGGGGATCTCGACCGGGTACTGGAAGGCGAGGAAGAGCCCGGCGCGCGCGCGCTCCTCGGCGGGCAGGGCGAGCAGGTCGGCGCCGTTCCAGTCGACGCTGCCGTCGGTGACGGTGAAGGTCTCGCGTCCGGCCAGCACCTGGGCGAGCGTGCTCTTGCCCGAGCCGTTGGGACCCATGATCGCGTGCACCTCGCCGTCCGCGACCTCGAGGTTCAGGCCCTTGAGGATCGCCTTGCCGTCAATCGCGGCGTGCAGGTTGTTGATTTTAAGCATGTTTGTTCTCCGGATTTCCATCTCGATGTCGCAAGTGGCGCCCCCGTAGGAGCGACACAAGTCGCGATCGTGCTTCTCGGGCCTTGGATCGCGACTTGCGTCGCTCCCACGAAAAAACGCACGGCCCTGTTTCCATGTGGGCGCCGGCTCAGCCGACGCTGCCTTCGAGGCTCACGCCCAGCAACTTTTGTGCTTCCACCGCGAATTCCATCGGCAGCTCCTTGAACACCTCGCGGCAGAAGCCATTGACGATCATCGACACCGCGTCCTCGGCGCTGATGCCGCGCTGCATCGCGTAGAAGAGCTGGTCCTCGCCGATGCGCGAGGTGGTGGCCTCGTGCTCGACGTGCGCCGTGGGGTGGCGGACCTCGATGGTCGGAAAGGTGTGCGCCGCGCAGCGGTCGCCGATCAGCAGCGAGTCGCACTGGGTGTAGTTGCGCGCGCCCTCGGCCTTGGGGGTGATCTTGACCAGGCCGCGGAAGGTGTTGCTGCCGCGCCCGGCCGAGATGCCCTTGCTGAGGATGGTGCTGCGGGTGTTGCGCCCCATGTGGATCATCTTGGTGCCGGTGTCGGCCTGCTGCAGGTTGTTGGTCAGCGCCACCGAGTGGAAATCGCCCACCGAATCGTCGCCGCGCAGGATCACGCTCGGGTACTTCCACGTGATCGCCGAGCCGGTCTCGACCTGGGTCCAGGAGATGTGCGAGCGCGCGCCGCGGCAGTCGCCGCGCTTGGTGACGAAGTTGTAGATGCCGCCCTTGCCGTCCTTGTCACCCGGGTACCAGTTCTGCACGGTGGAATACTTGATCTTGGCGTCGTCGAGCGCGATCAGCTCGACCACCGCGGCGTGGAGCTGGTTCTCGTCACGCATCGGCGCGGTGCAGCCTTCGAGGTAACTGACGGACGCGCCTTCCTCGGCGATGATCAGCGTGCGCTCGAACTGGCCTGTGTCGCGGGCGTTGATGCGGAAGTAGGTGGACAGCTCCATCGGACACCTCACGCCCTTGGGGATGAAGACGAAGGAGCCGTCGGAGAACACCGCGGAGTTGAGCGCGGCGTAGAAATTGTCGCCCGGCGGCACCACGGTGCCGAGGTACTTGCGCACCAGCTCGGGGTGTTCCTTCACCGCCTCGGAGAAGGAACAGAAGATCACGCCGTGGGCGCCCAGCTCCTTCTTGAACGTGGTCGCCACGCTCACCGAGTCGAACACCGCATCCACCGCCACGCCGGCCAGGCGCGCGCGCTCGTGCAGCGGCACGCCGAGCTTCTCGAAGGTGCGCAGCAGCTCGGGGTCGACCTCGTCCAGGCTCTTGGGGCCGTCCTTCTTCGACTTGGGTGCGGAGTAATAGACGATGTCCTGGAAATCGACCGCCGGGAACTGCACCGCGGCCCAGGTCGGCGGGCTCATCGTCAGCCAGTGGCGGTAGGCCTCGAGGCGCCAGTCGAGCAGCCATTCGGGTTCGCCCTTGCGCGCGGAGATCATGCGGATGACGTCTTCCGACAGACCCTTGGGCACGGTGTCGGTGTCGAGCGTGGTCTCGAAGCCGGCGGCGTAGTCCTGCTCGAGGAAGGCACCGATCGCATCGCCGCGGCGGGCAGGGGAGGCGATGGAGGCCGAGGAAGGGGTCGAAGTGGGGGCAGAGGTGGGGGCGTTCATCATCAGATCTCCTGTTCGTCTGCGCGCGCTGCGGGGAGGCAGGCCGCGGCGCTGCGCGCGGGGCCATGCATGCGGTGTTCGGTGGTGTGCGGGGCGGGGAAGGCGGCGCCGTGGACGGGGTGGACCATGTCGGCAATATTCACCGCCTGCAGCGCCTGGCGCACCACGGTGTTGATCCGCATCCAGTTCTCGCGGATACGGCAGTCGGACTCGATCGCGCACACGCCGCTGCTCGAGCTGCACTCGGTGAGCCCGAAGGCCTGCTCCTCGAGCGCGTCGATCACGTCGGCCACGGTGATTCGGTCGGGCGGACGGGCGAGCGCGTAACCGCCATGCGCGCCGCGCTGGCTGCTCACCAGCTCGTGGCGGCCGAGCGTCTTGAGCACCTTGCTGACCGTGGGCAGACCGAGGCCGAGCGCTTCGGCGAGGCCGGCGGCGCTGTGCAGTCGATCCGGATGCCCGGCCATGTGGGTCAGGATCAGGGTGCCGTAATCGGTGAGTTTGCTGATGCGCAGCATGTCGATGTGCTCGCGTGGGTGGTGTCGGAATTAAAAGTACCAAAACGGTACTGTATAGTCAAGCCGTGGCATCTCGACTGCGGGGACCACGACTTGCGTCGCCCAGGCGTCCCGCGCCCTGCCTGCCGTAGGAGCGACGCAAGTCGCGATTGCAGCGCACCGGGTCTGCGCCAGCGCCGCGGGGCCACCCGATCGCGACTTGCGTCGCTCCTACCGGACGCCCCGGGGCGCGCCGGGGGCTGGAGGTGCGACGGCTTTCGTGGGAGCGACGCAAGTCGCGATCGGGCGGCGCAGTCATGCCCTTGCGCTCGCTCCGCCGCTGCAAGCGCGACTTGCGTCGCTCCTGCCGGACGCCCCGGGGCGCGCCGGGGGCTGGAGGCGCGACGGTTTTCGTGGGAGCGACGCAAGTCGCGATCTGCGCTGCAATCCCCCGCGCAGTGGTTCAGGGGTGCGTCGCGCTGGCGTGGTGGTGCAGCGCGGCTATCATTCCATCAGGGCGCGCGCTTGCGCCGGCATGACGATTGCGAGGACTTCGACACCATGGAACCCGTCGGCGGCTGCAGCTATGTCATCCGCCTGTGCAGCGGCGAACTGCGCCGGTGGCGCTTTGAAGGCGTGGATCAACGCGGATTCGGCTGGTGGCTGGACGAGGAGACCGGACTCGGCTTTTCGGACGCGAGCCTGATGTACGCCTGGGAAATCCTGGAGCGCGCCGACGATGGCTGAACCCTGGACCTTGCGCCTGGCGCTCGCCTATCCGGCCTCGTTGGTGGTGCCGTGCGCCGGTCTGGTCGTGCTGGCGATGAGTTCGCAGCCGACCGCCGCTGCGGGCCCGGGCCTCGCCGCCGTGCTGGTGGTGGCGGGCTTGGCCGCGTGGACGCTGATCGAATACGTCCTCCACCGCTGGATGCTGCATGGGATCGAGCCCTTCCAGCGCTGGCACCTGGCCCATCACCGCCATGCCGGGGTGACGATCCGCGTACCGGTGCTGTTCAGCGTGCTGCTGGTGCTGGCAGTGGTCGGCTTGCCGGCGCTGATTTCCGGTGGCAGCGCATACGCGGCGCCCTTGTCGGCGGGCATGCTGCTCGGCAACCTGCTGCAGGAGGCGGTGCACCACCGCCTGCACGACACCCGCCCGGCGGGGCGCTGGCTGGAGGCGCGGCGGCGGCTGCACGGCTTCCACCATTTTTGCGACGAGCGCCGCGGCTACGGCACGGTGACGGATCTTTGGGACCGCGTCTTCGGCACGCTGCCGCCGCCACACCGCTGAAGAGCGGGCGCTGCAAGCCGCTGCGGCGGCTCCCAAAGTGCCCGTGTCCTTGAAAGACGCTTTCCAAGCTGCGGCCGTGTCCTCAGCGCCGCGGGCGCGCCACTCGCCAGACCAGCACCAGCCAGCCGGCGATCATCAGGCTGCCGCCGATCGGGGTGACCGCCCCCAGCCAGCGCGGCGCACCCAGCGCCATCGCGTAGAGCGTGGTGCAGAAGATCAGCGTGCCGCCGGCGAGCAGCGAAGCCGGGAGGCTGCCGCCCTGCACGCGCGCCGCGCCGATCGCGAGCAGCCCGAGCGCGTGCCACATCTGGTACTGCACCGCGGTCTGCCACCAGCCTTGGGCGGCGGCATCGAGCGCCCCGCGCAGCGCATGCGCACCGAAGGCGCCGAGCGCGACGCCGAGGGCAGCGAGCAGAGCGCCGGCGAGGAGGGGAGCGCGGGAGGCGGGATCGGTCATGGAGAGGGGTGCGAGCTAGCTGTGACGGTGGCGATCATCGAGCCGATGCGAGAGAACGATGGCGGTCCTAGCGCCTTGCGGCGCTCCTGCAGAGACATCGCGGCGTCGGCCCCTGCAGGAGCGCCGGCAGCCGCGCATTCACGATCTGCTGGCGATGCTTCGCGCCACTCAGGCCAGGCCTTCCGCCTTCAGCGCCGCCTGTACCGCCGGACGCGCCGCCACGCGGGCCTGAAAGGCGCTCAGGTTGGGCCACTTCGCCAGGTCGATGCCGACGAACTTCATCCAGCTCAGCACGGTGAACAGATAGCCGTCGGCGACGCTGAAGTCCTCGCCCAGCAGGTAGGACTTGCCATCGATCTGCTCGTTTACATAGCCGAGGCGGCGCTCGAGGTTGGCGCCGGCGATCTCCTTCCACTCCTTGCCCGAGGCCGGGTTGAAGAAGGGGCTGCAGGACTTGTGCAGCTCGGTGCCGATGAAGTTGAGCCATGACTGCAGGCGGTAGCGCTCGATCGTGCCGTTGGCCGGCGCGAGCTTCTTCTGCGGCGCCTGGTCGGCGATGTACTGCACGATCGCCGCGCCTTCGGTGAGCAGCTCGCCGCTGTCGAGCAGCAGCGCCGGGACGTAGCCCTTGGGGTTGCTTTTCCAGAAGTCGGCGCCGCTGGCGGTCACCTTGGTCTTGAGGTCGACCGACTCGGTCTCGTAGGGCAGGCCGGATTCTTCCAGCGCGATGTGGGGCGAGAGCGAGCAGGCACCGGGTTTGAAGTAGAGCTTCATGTTGTCTCCTGGTCGAGGGGTTGGGAGCCACGATTATGCCCCGACGCGCCATGAAACAGTCGCGCGCCGCCGGTGGGGCGGGGGGTAGGAGCGACGCAAGTCGCGATTGCAGCGTTCGGACTCCCGCCGGCGTCCTTCGCAGCAGCGAGGCCGATCGCGACTCGCGTCGCTCCTACGCAAAACCGCGGGGGTCGTCCGCTGCGGTCGGGGCGATGCGCAGCGGCACTGTGACCGGGCCGTCGTTGATGAGTTGCACCTTCATGTCGGCGCCGAAGCGGCCGGTCTCCACCTGCGCGTGGGCGGCGCGGGCACGGGCGACGAAATGCTCGTAGAGCGCCTGGCCGGTGTGCGGGTCTGCGGCCTTGGTGAAGCTCGGCCGGTTGCCGCCCGAGGTGTCGGCGGCGAGGGTGAACTGGCTCACCACCAGCAGCCCGCCTCCGACGTCCTGCACCGAGCGGTTCATCTTCCCGGCTTCGTCGGCGAAGATGCGCAGCTTGAGGATCCTGGCGAGCAGCTTGTCGGCCTCGGCGGGCGTGTCGCCGCGCTCGGCGCACACCAGCGCGAGGAGGCCGGGGCCGATCTCGCCGATGGTCTCGCCATCGACGATCACACGCGCTTCGGAGACGCGCTGCAGGACTGCGAGCATCGGGGTTTCTCGTGAAAGCGGTGGTCTGTGCGGAAAGCCGCGGGAAACGGGGAAGGGAAAGGAAACGGGAGGAAACGGGGACAGACCACGATTTCGCAGGAAATGCGCGGTCTGTCCCGGACAGACGCATTAAGAACTACGTCAGACCGCCGCCAGCGCCTGCTCCAGATCGGCAACGATGTCGTCGATGTGCTCGATGCCGATCGACAGTCGCACCATGTCGGGCGACACGCCGGCCTTGGCGAGTTCGGCCGGCGAGAGCTGGCGGTGGGTGGTGGAGGCCGGGTGGCAGGCGAGCGACTTGGCGTCGCCGATGTTCACCAGGCGGGTGATGAGCTTCAGCGCATCCTGGAAGCGGCCGCCGGCTTCAAAGCCGCCCTTGACCCCGAAGGACAGGATGCCCGAGGCGCGCCCGCCCATGTACTTCTGCACCAGGGCGTGGTCGGCGTGGTCGGGCAGGCCGGCGTAGTTCACCCACTCGACCTTGGCGTGCTTCTTCAGGTACTCGGCGACCTTGATCGTGTTGGTGCAGATGCGGTCCATGCGCAGCGCCAGGGTCTCGATGCCCTGCAGGATCAGGAAGCTGTTGAAGGGGGAGATCGCCGCGCCGGTGTTGCGCAGCGGCACCACGCGCGCGCGGCCGATGAAGGCGGCTGCACCCAGAGCCTCGGTGTAGCACACGCCGTGGTAGGAGACGTCGGGCTCGTTGAGGCGCTTGAAGCGCGCCTTGTGCTCGGCCCAGGGGAACTTGCCCGAGTCGACGATCACGCCGCCGATCGAGTTGCCGTGGCCGCCGAGGTACTTGGTGAGCGCGTGCACCACGATGTCGGCGCCGTGCTCGAAGGGGCGGCACAGGTAGGGCGAGGGCACGGTGTTGTCCACGATCAGCGGCACGCCGGCCTTGTGCGCGATCTCGGCGAGACGGCCGATGTCGGTGACGTTGCCGAGCGGGTTGCCCACCGATTCGCAGTAGATCGCCTTGGTACGCGCGTCGATGAGCGCGGCGAAGCTGTCGGGGTCGCGGTAGTCGGCGAAGCGCACCTCGATGCCGAACTGAGGGAAGGTATGCGCGAACAGGTTGTAGGTGCCACCGTACAGCGTCGACGCCGAGACGATGTTGTCGCCGGCTTCGGCGATGGTCTGGATGGCGTAGGTGATCGCCGACATGCCCGAGGCTACGGCGAGCGCGCCGATGCCGCCTTCGAGCTGGGCCACGCGCTGCTCGAGCACCGCGGTGGTCGGGTTCATGATGCGGGTGTAGATGTTGCCCTGCACCTTGAGGTCGAAGAGGTCCGCGCCGTGCTGGGTGTCGTCGAAGGCGTACGAGGTGGTCTGGTAGATCGGCACCGCGACGGCCTTGGTGGTCGGATCGGGCGAGTAGCCGCCGTGCACGGCGATGGTCTCGAGCTTCATGGGTCAGGTCTCCCCTTGGGTGAAAGTGGCGGGGAGTATAGCCAGCGCGGGCGGGATGGCGGAACCGCCGCATGCGCGTGGTGCTTCGATGCCGGCGGCGCGCTGGTCTATCCCTGGGTGCGAACTGCGACGCAGACACGGTTGCGGCCGCCGCGCTTGGCACGGTAGAGCGCGGCATCGGCGTCACCGAGGACGCGGGCGGGATCCCCTCCCGACACGAGGGCAAGACCGAGGCTGATGGTGAGCGACACCGCGCCGGCCGCGGTCGCCGCGGGCGCCGCCTCCACGCTACGGCGCAGGCGTTCGGCGAGGGTGAGGGCGGTGTCGGCGTCGACGTCGTCGAGCAGCACGGCGAATTCCTCGCCGCCGAGGCGGCCCGCCCGGTCGTGCTGGCGCAGGCCGCCGCGGATCAGCCGTGCCGCGTGCTGCAATACCTCGTCGCCGACCGGGTGCCCGTGGGTGTCATTGACGTGCTTGAAGTGGTCGATGTCGATCATCAACAGTGCGCTGCCGCGCGCGGGCTCGCGCCGGGCGTCGTCGAGCGCGGCGTCCAGGCACGCCAGGAAGCTGCGCCGGTTGGGCAGCCCGGTCAGCGGGTCGGTGGCGGCGAGCTCCGCCAGCCGGCGTTCGCGCTCCTTGCGCTCGGTGACGTCGCGCAGCAGCCACACGCGGCCGAGGCGTCGCCCGTCGTGCTCGATCGGCAGCCAGTCGATCTCCAGCGTGCGACCCTTCACGCCCTCCACTTCGACCGTGGCGCGCTTCTCCGCCGTGAGGTCGGCGTCGGGCCGATGCAGCCACCCCATGCGCTCCGTACCCAGCCGCTCGCACAGCGCCGCGTGCGTGAGGCCGATCAGTTCGTCCGGGGCGGCCGCGAGACCGAGCAGTTCGCAGAACCCCCGGTTCACCGAGCTGATCAGGCCGTCCTGGTCTTCCATCAGGACGCCGCCCGGGAAGCGCTCGAGCACCGTCTTCAGGCGCAGGCGCTCGGTGGCGAGCGCCATCCGCGTGCGGTACTTGTCGGAGATGTCGACCAGGGTCCAGACGGTGTCGCTGTCGGGGTCCTCCGGGTCCAGCATCACGCCATGTACGTCGAACCAGCGTTTCTTGCCACGATTGTCGCGCAAGGGCAGTTCGATGTTGACCTGTCCGCCGGCCCGCAGCGCCGCGTAGTGCTGCGGGATGAAGATGGCCTGGTCCTCGTGCAGGGCGAGGTCGGTGAGCTTGAGTCCGCCGATCGGGGTCGAGGGCGGCGCGAAGATCTCGTGGGCGCGGCTGTTGGCTTCGAGGATGTCGAGGTCGGCGTCGAGCATGGCGATGGCGGCCGCGCTGTGGTCGAGGAGGGCCCGACGCAACTGCGTGGCGGCGACCCGTGCGGTGATGTCGGAGAAGGTGCCCACGAGACGCCGCGGGCCACCCTGCGCGTTGGTCTCCACGACGCTGCCGCGGGCGTGGATCCAGACCCAGCGCCCGGACGCGGCGCGCAGGCGGAAGTCGCCCGCCACGGGAGCGTCGGGCGTCGCGCTCGGCACGGCGCGCAGCATCGCGTCCTGGCGCTGGCGATCGGCCGGATGGACGAGCGCGCAAAAATCGTCGAAGCACATCTCCGAGCCCAGTTCCGGACGATCGAGCATCTCGAGGATGCGCTCGTCGAGCGCGATGCGGTCGCGGGCGAGATCCCACGACCACAGGCCGTCGCGGACGGCGTCGACCGCCTGGCGCAGGCGCGCCTCGCTTTCGCGCAACTGCTGCGCAGCCACCTGGCGCTCGGTGATGTCGTGCACATAGCCGTGCCACAGCGTGTCGCCTTCGGGCGTGCGCTCGGGGTTGGCTTCGCCGAGCAGCCAGCGCAGCCGGTCGCCCTCGCCCCGCACGCGGAATTCGCAGCGCCAGGGCGCGAGGTTCGCGGCCGAGCGGAGGATGCTGTCGCGCAGACGGTCCAGATCGTCGGCGTGGACGCGCTCGAACAGGCTCATGGCCGAATCCTGCAGCCCCTCGGGCCCCACCCCGTAGAGTTCGCGCACGCCCGGGCTGCAGTAGGGCATGGAGGTGCTGCCGTCCGCACGCAGCAGGAACTGGTAGGCCATGCCCGGAAAGTGACCGACCAGCTTCTCCAGCCGCCTGCGGGCGCGGCCGAGCTCTTCGCCCTGGCGGGCGTGGCGGCGCCAGAGCAGGCTGATCAGCAAGGCCGCTACGAGGAGCAGCAGCGAACCCAGGCCGCTGCGGAGGCGGTTGTCGCGGATCGTGCCGCGCACCGGGGCGAGCGCGTCCGCCTTGCTCAGCCCGAGCGCGGCGACGACGGGAAAGCCCGCAACGCGGTGCCAGGCGTAATAACGCTCGACGCCGTCCAGTGGCGCGGTCGCATCGAAGTTGCCCTGCAGCGCCACGCGATCGAGCAGATAGGGGCGGTCGGACGGCACCGAGCGCCCGATGGCTCCCGCGGTCCGGTTGGAGTGGGCGAGGAAGTGACCATCGTCGAGCACGAGCGCCGCCACGTCCGAGGTCCCCGGATAGAGTTCCCTCAGTGCCCGGGTGAGATGGGCGACCGACACCGACAGGACGATCACGCCGCGCAGTCGCCCCTCCTCCACGAGCGCACGGGAAAATGGCACGATCCAGGCGCCGGTCATGCGTCCGCGGTAGGGCTGGCCGATGAAGAGGCCCTTGTCCCCTTCCAGATGGACGCGGAAATGCCCGAAGTCCGCGATGCCGTAGCGCTCGAGTTCGAGCGGCAGGCGCTCGCCGACGGTGGAGTAGAGGAGCCGCCCCTCGGCATCGGCGACGTCGATGCCGACCAGGGCGTCTTCGGGAAGCGCAAGGTGCGCACGCACGAGGGCGTCGCGCGCGCCCTGCGGACCTTCCTTCAGCCAATGCTCGCCCAGGTGCAGGGAAAGATAGTCGAGCTTGCGGAACAGCGCTCCGGTGTGCAGCGCCAATGCGTGTGCGGTCTGCAGGGCACGCAACCGGGTCAGGCTCTCGGCCTGGGAGACGAGCGCGGTGTGCGAGTGGTCGAGCTGCAACCAGTAGCCGCCGAGCAGTATCGTGAACGCCAGCCAGGCAACCACCAGCTTGCCCGCGATCCCGTCGCTGCGAACGAGGGCGGCGACCGTGGCGCGCGAACGATACAGGAGGGAGGAGAGGGGCAAGTCGGTTTCACCGATCTGTAATGGTTCGAGTCTATCAAGTTGCGAGGAAATCCGAGCGGACGATTGTTACGCAGCACGACGACTTCCCTTGCGCCGGATCGCCGCGCCTCGGGCATCATGGCGCGCTTCACAATCCGAGAGGCAGGCAAAACCCATGTACCCCATCCACGACACCGACGCGCAGTTGCTGCTGGCGACCCTGATCGCAGCAAAGAGGCGACCCGCCGCGCTGGCCGATATCGTCGCGGCCGCCGAGTTCATGGGCTTTCCGGTCACCGCCCCCGCGGCGTGGGCGGTGGCCTTCGAGCGCTTCGTCACCCACGGCCTGTTGACCACGGCGGGCGAGGGCTACGTGCTGACGCCGCTGGCCGTGCAGCTGGTCGAGGGCCTGCCGAGGAAGGCCGAGGCCGATGAGCGCGTGTTCCTGCTGCGCGAGCGCCTGTCGGCGTACAAGCCGGCCACCGAGCATGCGGCAATCGCGATCGGCGCCGAGCACTTCGAGGCGGCGCTGCGCGAGCATGCCAGGCTGGCGCAGCAGGGCGGCAAGAACCTGCTGATGCCCAAGCCCAAGCGTGACGACGAGGACGAGCGCAGGCGCCCGTACGGCGGCCGGCCCGGCGGCGGCCGCTTCGGCAATGCGCGGCGGCGTCCCTGATGGCGTAGTGGCGGTCCGCGCGAGGCGCTCGCCGCCCGGTTCTTGCCTTAACCGAAGCGGGTCGGCGGTACCGATCGCGCCACGCTGTCGGGCTCGGTCACCGGCTCGCCAGCCAGCGTGCGCAGCGGGATCACGCCCGCCCACACCGGCCAGTCCAGGTCTTCCTCGTCGTCCTTCACGCCCCAGTCGCGCACCTTGGCCGACGCCTCGTCGAGCGCAATCCGCAGCACGCTGGTGGCGTTCAGCTCCTTCTCCGTGATCGGGCGCAGCGTGTCCCAGCGTCCGGGGTAGAGGCCGTCGATGAAGGCGCGCAGGCTGGCGAGCTTGTGTGCGGGCTCGGTCACCGCCTCGAAGCGGCCGTAGACCACCACCGAGCGGTAGTTCATCGAGTGGTGCATCGCCGAGCGCGCCAGCACCAGGCCGTCGGCGAGTGCGATCGTCACGCAGGCCTCGCCCTCGGTCAGCGCCTTCAGCATGCGCGAGGCCTTGGCGCCGTGGAGGTAGAGGTGCCCGCCCTCGCGCCAGTGGATCGTGGGAATGGCATGGACCGCGCCGTCGAGCTGGAAGGCGACGGTGCACAGCATCGCCGCATCGACGATCGCGGCGATGGTGTCGGCGTCGTAGTGCGCGCGCTCGGGCAGGCGGCGCACGCGGGTGCGCGGGGAGGGGGCAGGTCGCGTGGGGCGGGGCATGGCGTCGAGGCTCCGAGGGGTTCGATCACCTTATCCTAGGTTCGTGGTGGTACCTTTCGTAGTGCCACAAGGACCTTCCAGATTGGAGCCACGATGGAGCTCGACTGGCTGCTCGCCCCACCCTTGCCCGCGGCGGTGCCGCGCCAGCGCGTGCTCTATCTCCGCCTGCGCGAGGCCATCCTGTCGGGCCGGCTGGCGGCCGACACGCGCCTGCCCGCCAGCCGCAGTCTCGCGGCGACGCTCGGCATCGCACGCAACACGGTGCTGTTCGCCTATGAGCAGCTCGTCGCCGAAGGCTGCCTGGTGGCGGATCGCCACGGGACGCGGGTGGCACAACTGCCCGCCGCACCGGGCGCCTCGCAGCCCGTGTCCCGCACACAGGGGCCGCCGCCGGTGCTGTCCGCGCGCGCGGCTGCGGCGCTGCAACGCGAGCCGGCGCGCGACGCCGAAGCGCTGCCGTTCTCGCCCGGCGTGCCGGACTTCGGTGCCTTCCCCTTCCGTGCCTGGCGCGCCTGCCTCGAGCGCGCGTGGCGCGACGCCGGCTGGCGTCAGCTCGGTTACGCCGCGCACGGTGGCGATCCGAGCCTGCGTGCGGCGCTCGCGGCCCACCTCGGCAGCGTACGCGGCCTCGCGGTGGATGCCGCGCAGCTCCTCATCACCAGCGGCACGCAGGCGGGGCTCGACCTGTGCGCGCGCCTGCTCGCCGATCACGGCGACACGGTCTGGGTGGAGAACCCGGGCTACCTTGCCGCCCGCGTCGCCTTCGGGCTCGCCGGCCTGCAGGTGCACGACGTCATGGTCGATGACGAGGGGCTGGCCCCCGGCGCGGAAGACTGGCTGCGCCATCCGCCGCGGCTGATCATGACCACCCCCTCGCACCAGTACCCCAGCGGGCGGGTGATGTCGCTGCCGCGCCGGTTCGCGCTCATCGAGCGTGCCCGTGCGGCTGGCACCTGGATCGTCGAGGACGACTACGACAGCGAATTCCGCCGTGCCGGTCCGGCACCGCCCGCGCTGTTCGGCCTGCAGCCCGGCGCCACGGTCGTGTACGCCGGCACCTTCAGCAAGACGCTGTATCCGGGCCTGCGCCTGGGCTATCTCGTCCTGCCGCGCACCATCGCGGCGGACTTCATCCACGCTGCGGCGCGCGCCACGCGCGCCGGACAGGGCATCGAGCAGCGCGCGCTCGCCGACTTCATCGGGCGCGGGCATTACATCACCCATCTCCGTCGCATGCGGGCGCGCTACAACGCCCGCCAGGCTGCGCTGCGTGCCGCCCTGCGGCAGGCCTTCGGTCCCGGGCTGCTGCTGTCGGGCGGAGAAGCCGGGCTGCATCTGGTGATGTGGCTGCCCGACGAGCTGCCCGATGTCGCGGTGGCGCAGCGCGCCGCGCAAGTGGGGCTGGGCGTGCGCGCGCTGTCCGCCTACGCGCGCCCGCCGGTGCGCTGCAACGGGCTGGTGCTCGGCTATGGGAACCTGGACGAGGGCGCGGTCGAAGGGGCGGTGGCGCGGCTGAAGCGGGCGGTGGAGGATGCGTCTGCAGGGCCGAGGTCGCCGATCGGGGCTGCCCGATGCTGAAAGTGAGCGGCTCTTCGTTTCCGAACTTGGGCGCCGGCCTTGGGTGCGACGATGCGCAGCCGTTACACTCCGCGCCCTGACTCGTTCGCACTCTCCGGAAGCTCCCATGGCCCAACTCGTCCTCCACCCCGGCAAGGAACGCTCGCTGTTCCGCCGCCATCCCTGGATCTTCGCCGGCTCGGTGGACCGGCTCGAGGGCCGCGCGCGGCCGGGCGACACGGTGACCGTGGTGACGGCCGAGGGCAAGGCGCTGGCGCGGGCGGCGTGGTCGCCGTCCTCGCAGATCCGCGCGCGGGTGTGGAGCTTCGATGCCGAGGCGGCGATCGACCACGCCTTCTTCAAGCGCGCGGTGGCGGCCTCGGTGGCGCGCCGCGCGGCGATCCCGGCGCTGCGCGGGCAGGAGGGTGTGCGCCTGATCCACGGCGAGTCCGACGGTCTGCCGGGCGTGATTGCCGACCGCTACGGCGAGGTGGTGGTGCTGCAGCTCACCAGTGCGGGCGCGGACAAGTGGCGCGAGGCAATCGTCGCCGGGCTGGTGCAGGCCACCGGCTGCGCGGCGGTGTACGAGCGTTCCGACTCCGAGGTGCGCGGGCTGGAAGGTCTGGAGTCGCGCACCGGCTGCGCGCATGGTGCGCTGCCGGCGGGCGGGCTCACCATCGTCGAGAACGGCGTGCGCATGGAGGTGGACGCCGAGGGCGGGCACAAGACCGGCTTCTATCTCGACCAGCGCGACAACCGCCTGCTCACCGGCCAGCTCGCGGGCGGGCGCACGGTGCTCAACTGCTTCTGCTACACCGGCGGCTTCTCGCTGCAGGCGCTCGCCGGCGGGGCGGCCTCGGTGCTGTCGATCGACTCGTCCGGCCCGGCGCTGGCGTCGGCGCGGCGCAACCTCGCGCTCAACCCGCAACTCGACGCCGAGCGCGCCGAGTGGCTGGAGGCGGACGTGTTCAAGGCCCTGCGCGCGCTGAAGGACGAGGGCCGCAAGTTCGACCTGATCGTGCTCGACCCGCCCAAGTTCGCGCCCTCGGCCGCGCACGCCGAGCGCGCCGCGCGCGCCTACAAGGACATCAACCTGTTCGGCTTCCGCCTGCTGAACCCGGGCGGCATCCTGATGACCTATTCGTGCTCGGGCGGCATCGGGCAGGAGCTGTTCCAGAAGATCGTCGCCGGCGCGGCCATCGACGCCGGGGTGGATGCGCGCATCCTGTACCGCCTGTCGGCCGCGCCGGACCACCCGATCGGGCTGGCCGTGCCTGAGGGCGAATATCTCAAGGGGCTGGCCTGCCAGGTGGGGTGAGCGGGACTGCCCTGCGGCGCGGCGGGTGCGGCAGGAATCGCATGCTCGCGTTTCTTCACGGTCCGGATCGCGACTCGCGTCGCTCCCACGGCGCGCCTCATAGGTGCGGTGGTTCTTGTAGGAGCGACGCCAGTCGCGATCGGGCCGCCCGGGCGGCGACCGACGGCGGCGAGGGCCGGACGGGGGAATCGCGACTTGCGTCGCTCCTACGACGCGCTGTGGAGCCGCGGTGGTTCTTGTGGGAGCGACGCCAGTCGCGATCGGGCCGCCGGGCGGCGACCGAGGGGGGCGAGGGTCGGACGGGGGAATCGCGACTTGCGTCGCTCCTACGGCGCGCTGCGGAGCCGCGGTGGTTCTTGTGGGAGCGACGCCAGTCGCGATCGGGCCGCTGGGCGGCGACCGACGGCGGCGAGGGCCGGACAGGGGAATCGCGACTTGCGTCGCTCCTACGGCGCGCTGTGGAGCCGCGGTGGTTCTTGTGGGAGCGACGCGAGTCGCGATCTGCGTGCTCGTGTTCAGCTTGCATTCAGATTGCGGCGGGCACACTGTCTGCGTCGAAACCCGCCGGAGAATGAAGATGAAGACGCGATTCCGTTCCCTGCTGGCCGCCGCCGCGCTCCTTGTCGCAGGTGGCCTGTCCGTGTCCGGCGCGAGCGCGGGCGAGCGCGTGCGCGTGGAGGAGATCCGCCAGCTGCGCGAGAGCGGGCAGATCCTCTCCGCCGAGGACATTCTCGCGCGCAGCCGCGCCATCCAGCCTGGCCAGGTCGTCGGTCTGGAGCTCGAGCGCGAGGACGGACGCTGGATCTACGAGGTCA
Organism: Thauera aminoaromatica S2; assembly: GCF_000310185.1. Lineage (GTDB taxonomy): Bacteria > Pseudomonadota > Gammaproteobacteria > Burkholderiales > Rhodocyclaceae > Thauera > Thauera aminoaromatica. The sequence continues at coordinate 16,200 of NZ_AMXD01000082.1, forward strand.
AGCTGATCGACGAGCGCAACCGGGTGCACGAACTCGAGCTCGACGCCGCCAACGGGGAAGTGCTCGAACGCAAGGAGAAGTGAGCGATGCGCCTGCTCGTGGTCGAGGACGATGCGGCGCTCGGCGAGCGCCTGCGCACGCGGCTGGTCGCCGAAGGCTATGCGGTGGACCTCGCGCGCGACGGCATCGACGGCGCCCATCTGGGCGCGACCGAGCCCTACGACGCGGTGATCCTCGACCTCGGCCTGCCCGGCAAGCCGGGGCTGACCGTGCTGCGCGAGTGGCGCGCGGCGGCGAACCGCGTGCCGGTGCTGATCCTCACCGCGCGCGACGGCTGGGCCGAGCGTGTCGAGGGCCTGCAGGCCGGCGCCGACGACTATCTCGGCAAGCCCTTCCATGTCGAGGAGCTCCTCGCCCGCATCCAGGCCCTGCTGCGCCGCGCCGCGCCGGTGCCCGACACCGAGTTGCGCGCGGGCGACTGGCGGCTGGACGAGGCGCGCCAGTGCCTGGTCGATCGCGCCGGCAACGAGCAGGCCCTGACCGCCACCGAGTTCCGCCTGCTGCGCTATTTCATGCGCCACCCCGACGAGGTGCTGTCGAAGACGCGGCTCTCCGAGCACGTCTATGACTACGACGCCGAGCGCGACAGCAACGTCATCGAGGTCTACGTCCGCCGCCTGCGCGGCCTGCTCGGCAACGAACGCATCGAGACCCGGCGCGGGCAGGGCTATGTGTTCCGCAGCGGCGACTGAGGCGCGTGCGCGGGGGCGGGCCGGAAGATGAACTCGATCCGCCGTCGCCTCTCGCTCACGCTCGCCCTGGTGCTGCTCGCCGCGGGCGTCCTGCTGGCCTTCGCACTTCGCGACTTCCCGCGCCGCATGGTCGAGGAGCACGTGCTCGCCCGCCTCGACCACGACGCCGACCTGCTCTACGTGCATCTGCTCGACGCGCTCGCACGCCAGGACGGCGAGGCGGGGATGGACAGCGCGCTGATGGGCGCGGCCGGGCCGGCCTACGACCTGCCGCTGTCGGGGCATTACTTCCTCGTGCGCCTCGGCGATCGGCAGTGGCGTTCGCGCTCGACCTGGGACGCCGACCTCGACCTGCCGGAGGGGGCGGAGGGGCTTGTGTCGCCTCGCCTGGCCGGCCCTGCCGGGCAGGCGCTGCTGGTGGTCGCGAAGCGCTTCCCCGACAGCGCCGACGGCCGCGCGGTGAGCATCGCGCTCGCCGAGGACGTCGCCGCGATCGATGCCGCGATCGCGGCCTTCCGCGCGCAGGCGCTGACCGTGCTCGGACTGGCGCTGCTCGTGCTGCTGGTGCTGCAGCGGCGCGTGCTGCTGCGCGGGCTGGCACCGCTGGACGAGGCGGTGGACGCCTGCCGGCGGCTGGAGCGCGGCGAGGCGGTGCAGTTCGAGGCCGACGCGCCCGCCGAGGTGCGCCCGCTGCTCGCCGCCGTCGAGCGCCTGTCGCGCCATCAGGCCCAGCGCCTCGGACGCATCCGCCACGCCGCCGGCAACCTCTCCCACGCCCTCAAGACGCCGCTCGCGGTGCTCGGCCACAGCGCGGACGCGCTTGCGGCGCGTGGCGACGAGGAGGGCGCGGCGGCGATCCGCACCCAGCTCGAGACCATGCGCGCGACCATCGAGCGCGAGCTGCGCCGTGCCCGCCTTGCCGGCGGCGCTGCGGGCGGCGCC
>NZ_AMXD01000083.1 GCF_000310185.1 Thauera aminoaromatica S2
CCGGCGCGTGCGTCGCATCCTCGCGCAGGCCGCCGCCGACCGTCCCGGCCTGGCGCGCGCCGAGCTGCAGTGGGCGGGCACCTTCCACGCCATCGGCGCGCGCCTGCTGCGCGACCACGCCGGCCGCATCGGGCTCGACCCCGGCTTCAGCATCCACGACCGCGAGGACTCCGCCGACCTGATGAACCTGGTGCGCCACGAGCTCGGGCTGTCGGCGACGAAGCAGCGCTTCCCGCAGAAGGGCACCTGCCTGGCGATCTATTCGGCGGTGGTCAACACGCGCGCCGCGCTCGCCGAGGTGCTGCAGGCGAGCTTCCCGTGGTGCGCGCAGTGGGAGGACGAGCTCAAGCGCCTGTTCCGCGCCTACGTCGAGGCCAAGCAGGCGCAGCAGGTGCTCGACTACGACGACCTGCTGCTGTACTGGGCGCAGATGGTGGGCGAGGCGGAGCTCGGTGCCGAAATCGGCGGCCTCTTCGACCACGTGCTGGTCGACGAATACCAGGACACCAACGCGCTGCAGGCGGCGATCCTGCTCGCGATGAAACCGGACGGCCGCGGCCTGACCGTGGTCGGCGACGACGCGCAGTCGATCTACGCCTTCCGCGGCGCCACGGTGCGCAACATCCTCGACTTCCCGGCGGCCTTCGCGCCGCCGGCGCGGGTGGTGACGCTGGAGCGCAACTACCGCTCCACCCAGCCCATCCTCGACGCCGCCAACGCGGTGATCGCGCTCGCCGCCGAGCGCTTCGCCAAGAACCTGTGGAGCGAGCGCGCCTCGGCGCAGCGCCCGTGCCTGGTGACGGTGAAGGACGAGGCGGCGCAGGCCGACTTCGTGGTCGACAGCGTGCTGGCGCGCCGCGAGGAAGGGCTGAAGCTCAAGCAGCAGGCGGTGCTGTTCCGCGCCTCGGCGCACAGCGCGCGCCTGGAACTGGAGCTGACCCGGCGCAACATCCCCTTCGTGAAGTACGGCGGGCTCAGGTTCCTCGAGGCCGCCCACGTCAAGGACGTGCTCGCGCTCCTGCGCTGGGCGGAGAACCCGCGCGACCGCATCGCCGGCTTCCGTGCCATCCAGCTGCTCGCCGGCATCGGCCCCAGGACTGCCGGGCGCGTGCTCGACAACGTCTGCAGCGCGCCGCCGGGCTGCGTGCTGCTCGCCGAGCAGCCGGTGCCGGAGGCGGCGCGCCCGGGGTGGCTGGAGTTCGCCACGCTGGTCGACCGGCTTTCCGGGCGGGAGGAGGCCTCGACCGCCGCATTCGCGCCTGGCGGCGCTCCTGCACGAACCACCGCGCCTGTCCGTGCGGAGGGTCTTGCGGGCGGGGCGAGGGGCGGCCTGCCGTGGCCGACCGACTTCGAGCTCGCCTGCCGTTGGTACGAGGCGCAGATGCCGCGCCTGTACGACGATTTCCAGGTGCGCGTGCTCGACATCCAGCAGCTCGCGCGCATCGCCGCCACCAGCCCGAGCCGGCAGCGCTTTCTCACCGAACTCACGCTCGATCCGCCCAGCGCCACCAGCGCCGAGGCCGGCATGCCGCTGCTCGACGAGGACTACCTGATCCTGTCGACCATCCACTCGGCCAAGGGCCAGGAGTGGAACGCGGTGAGCGTGCTCAACGTGGTCGACGGCTGCATCCCTTCGGACGTCGCCACGCGCGACAGCGCCGAGATCGAGGAAGAGCGCCGCCTGCTCTATGTGGCGATGACGCGCGCGAAGGACGCCCTCGACCTGATCGTGCCGCAGCGCTTCCACGTCACCCAGCAGACGGGCCTGGGCGATCGCCATGTCTATGCCGGGCGCAGCCGCTTCATCCCCAACCGTCTGCTCGGGCACTTCGAGCAGATGAGCTGGCCGTTGCCTGCGCCCGAACTCCAGGGCTCGCCGGCCTCGCGCCAGGCGGCGATCGACCTCGCCGCGAAGATGCGCGACATGTGGCGATGACTGCGCGGTCGCGACCACGGAGGGCTCGTGCCCTGGCGCTCGATCGCTCCGGATAGGGTAGTCTTTTCGTTCGTCGCGCTGGTGGTGGTGATCACCCGCCGAACACGGTCCGGCCGCTTCCCGGCGCGGCGCGAGGGAGATCCGCCATGGCAAGGAAAACGCATCCGATGGTGGCGTCGCTGCGCGCCGCCGACACCGGCAAGATCGTTTCGGCGCGCGAGGCGGTGCGCCTGATCCGCAGCGGCGACACGGTCGCCACCGGCGGCTTCGTCGGCATCGGCTTTGCCGAGAGCGTCGCGATCGCGCTCGAAAAACGCTTCCTCGAGGCGGAGGGCGGCCCGGGCAGCCCGCGCGACCTGACCCTGGTGTATGCGGCCGGGCAGGGCGACGGCAAGGCGCGCGGCCTCAACCACCTCGGCCACGAGGGCCTGGTGGCGCGCGTGATCGGCGGCCACTGGGGGCTGGTGCCGCGCCTGCAGGCGCTTGCGGTCGATAACCGCATCGAGGCCTGGAACCTGCCGCAGGGGGTGATCACGCACCTGTTCCGCGACATCGCCGCCGGCAAGCCGGGCACGCTGACCCGGGTCGGGTTGGGCACCTTCGTCGATCCGCGCTTCGGCGGTGGCAAGCTCAACGCGCGCACCACCGAGGATCTTGTGCGGCTGATGCCGATCGACGGCGAGGACTACCTGTTCTACAAGGCCTTTCCGATCCACGTCGGCATCATCCGCGGCACCACTGCCGACCCCGACGGCAACGTCACCATGGAGAAGGAGGCGCTGACCCTGGAGGCGCGCGCGATCGCCATGGCCGCGCGCAACTCCGGCGGTATCGTCATCGTGCAGGTCGAGCGCATCGCCGAGCGCGGCTCGCTCAATCCGCGCCAGGTGCAGGTGCCGGGCGTGCTGGTCGACTGCGTGGTGGTGGCGGATCGTCCCGAGCACCACATGCAGACCTACAGCGAGCAGTACAACCCGGCCTTCTCCGGCGAGATCCGCGTGCCGATGTCGGCGATCTGCGCGATGCCGATGAGCGCGCGCAAGATCATCGCCCGCCGGGCCGCGATGGAGCTGCAGTCGGCTGCGGTGGTGAACCTCGGCATCGGCATGCCGGAGGGGGTCGCGACCGTGGCCGCGGAGGAGAAGCTCATCGACCTGCTCACGCTCACCGCCGAGCCGGGCGTGGTCGGCGGCATTCCCGCCGGCGGGCTGAGCTTCGGCGCGGCGGTGAACACCCAGGCCATCATCGACCAGCCCAGCCAGTTCGACTTCTACGACGGCGGCGGGCTGGACATCGCCTTCCTCGGCCTCGCCCAGGCCGACCGCGAGGGCAACCTCAACGTGTCGAAGTTCGGCCCGCGGCTCGCGGGCGCGGGCGGCTTCATCAACATCTCGCAGAATGCCAAGAAGGTCGTCTTCGTCGGCACCTTCAGCGCGGGCGGGCTGGAGGTGGCGGTGGAGGATGGATGCCTGCGCATCGTCCGCGAGGGCGAGACGAGGAAGTTCGTCGACGCGGTCGAGCATCGCACCTTCAGCGGGACGCAGGCGGCGAAGTGGCGGCAGGACGTGCTCTACGTCACCGAGCGCTGCGTGTTCCGGCTGTGCGAGGACGGGCTCGAGCTCACCGAGATCGCGCCGGGGATCGATCTGCAGCGCGACATCCTCGCTCGCATGGACTTCGTACCGGTGATGAAGGGCCCGCCCGTGCGGATGGACGCGCGCATCTTCGCCGACGCGCCGATGGGCTTGCGCCACGACCTGCTCGACGTTCCGCTCGGGCGTCGGCTGGCCTACGACGCGCAGCAGGACGTGTTCTTCGTCGACTTCGAGGGGCTGTCGGTGCGCACGCCGCAGGACATCGCCGCGATTCGCGACGCCGTGCGCGCCGCGCTCGCTCCACTCGGGCGCAAGGTGGATGCGGTGGTCAACTACGACCGCTTCTCGATCGTGCCGGAGCTGGTGGACGACTACGTCGAGATGGTGAAGGGGCTGATGGATGCCCATTACCACACCGTGACCCGCTACACCGCCAACGGCTTCCTGCGCATGAAGCTCGGCGAGGAGCTCGAGAAGCGGCGCATCCCCGCGCACTTCTACGCGAGCGCGAGCGAAGCCTGGCACGGGCTGGAAACCCCGTAGCGGGGCGCTGCGCCGCCGCGCTGCGCCTGCGCGGGGCCGGTGTCGGGCATGCAGGCCTCACAGGAACAGGGCGCCGACATCGATCGTCTCGCGCCGGCCGACCTCGTCGGCATGCGCCTGCAGCCAGGTTTCGGCGCGTGCGCGGCCGAGTTCGCGCAGCCGGAGCAGGGCGCTGGCGGTGGCGTCGAGCTTGCTCGCGCTGCCGGCGTCGCCGAGCTCGGGGGCATCGATCAGGTGGAAGCGCTCGCGCAGCAGCTTGCGCTCGAGGCGGCCGATCGGCGACCAGCGCGGACGCTCGGCGATGAACTGGCGGGCGTGGGCGATCATGCGCATCTCGCGCAGGAAGGTGGTGGAGAAGCCGAGCTCCATGCTGCGCGCCGCGATGTCTTCGGCGCTGCGGGGGGCCTGCTCGTGCTGCAGAGGGTTCAGCAGCACCATCAGCAGGTCCGGCGTGTCGCATTCGTAGAGCAGCGGGTAGATCGCCGGGTTGGCGGTGAAACCGCCGTCCCAGTAGTGCTCGCCGTCGATCTCCACCGCGTGATGCAGCGTGGGCAGGCAGGCCGAGGCCAGCAAGGCCGCTTCGCCGAGCTCGGCGGTGCGGAAGAGCCTGACCTTGCCGGTGCGCACCGCGGTGGCGGCGATGAAGAGCTTGAGCGGGCACGCGCGGCGGATGCGCTCGAAGTCGAACTGCGCGCGCACCACGTCGCGCAACGGATTGAGCTCGAAGGGGTTGAGCTGATAGGGCGAGAACACGCGGGCGAGCCCGAGCATCATGTTCATCGGCGAGGGGAGGCTGCCGTCACCCGAGGGGCTGAGGCTTTGCAGCAGCTCAAGGTGGAAGGGAACGCTGTCGCCGACGGCCGTCCAGAAGCGGTCGAGCGCGGCGCGCGCGCCCTCCGCCCCGCCCGTGGTCCAGCCCTCGGCGAGCGCCACGGCATTCATCGCGCCGGCGCTGGTGCCGCTGATGCCTTCGATCGGCACTCCCGCCTCGAGCAGGCGGTCGAGCACGCCCCAGGTGTACGCGCCATGCGCGCCACCGCCCTGCAGCGCGAGCGCGACGGGGGTGGAGGCGTCCTTCTTGGTTGGCCACGGCAAGCGAAACATCGAAACCCCCTTCGGGTCCGGGCGGACGGCAGGGGAGTCCCTTGGCGCCTGTCCGGCAAGCTGCAGGTCTGCATTGTGCACTGCACAATGCAGATTATCACGCAGTCCGGATTACAGCCGTGCGTACCGGTAACAGGATGCGCGGGCGCGGGCGTCGTGCGCGCCGGCCCGCCGCCGGGTCAGGCATTGCCGGGTCGGGAAGCGGCTCCGCACGCCAGCCACAGGCGCAGCGCCTCGGCGTTGTTGTGCGTGGTGTCGCGCGCGGCGTGGAGCAGGGTGAGGACCGGATGCGCGGCGATCAGGCCGTGCAACTCGGCGAGTGCCGCGGCGGCCGCGGGGGCGCGCAGCTCGTCGGCGTAGCGGCGGCGGAATTCGTCCCAGCGCGCCGGGTCGTGGGCGAACCACTTGCGCAGCTCGCTCGAGGGCGCGAGTTCGCGCAGCCAGTGCTCGATCCGTGCGTTCTCGCGCGCGAGTCCGCGCGGCCACAGGCGATCGACCAGCACCCGGCAGCCGTCCCCGGCTGCGGGTGGGTCGTACGCGCGGCGCACGCGGATCGTCATGGTCTGGTCAGATCGCCATGCCCTTCTCGTCGAACAGGCCCTCGAATAGGATCGAGCTCAGGTAGCGCTCGCCCGAGTCGGGCAGGATCACCACGATGGTCTTGCCGGCGTTCTCGGGCTGCTTCGCGACGCGCGCCGCGGCGGCCACCGCCGCGCCGCAGGAGATGCCGGCGAGGATGCCCTCCTCGCGCGCCAGGCGGCGGGCGTAGAGCACCGCGTCTTCGTTGCTCACCTGCTCGACCGCGTCGATCAGCGAGAGGTCGAGCACTTTCGGCACGAAGCCCGCGCCCAGGCCCTGGATCTTGTGCGGCGCAGGGGTCAGCGGCTGGCCGGCGAGGGTCTGGCTGATCACCGGGCTGGCGGCGGGCTCGACCGCGATCGAGCGGATGTCCTTGCCGCGCACGCGCTTGATGTAGCGCGAGATGCCGGTGATGGTGCCGCCGGTGCCCACGCCCGACACCAGGATGTCGATGCCGCCGTCGGTGTCGTTCCAGATCTCCGGGCCGGTGGTGGTCTCGTGGATCGCCGGGTTGGCGGGGTTCTCGAACTGCTGCAGCAGCACGTAGCGGCCGGGGTCGCTGTCGACGATCTCCTTGGCCTTGGCGATGGCGCCGTTCATGCCCTTGGGGCCTTCGGTCAGCACCAGTCTGGCGCCATAGGCGACGAGCAGCTTGCGGCGCTCCACGCTCATGGTCTCGGGCATGGTCAGGGTCAGCGGGATGCCGCGCGCGGCGCACACGAAGGCGAGCGCGATGCCGGTGTTGCCGCTGGTGGGCTCGACGATCTCCTGGCCGGGGCCGAGGCGGCCGTGGGCGATCGCGTCCTTGACCATCGCCGCGCCGATGCGGCACTTGACCGAGTAGGCCGGGTTGCGGCCCTCGATCTTCGCCAGCACGGTGGCCTGCGCGCCGTCGAGCACGCGGTTCAGGCGCACGAGCGGGGTGCGGCCGATGGATTCTGCATTGTCGGGGTACCAGGTGGACATCGGTTCTCTTCTCCTCGTTGGGGGTGCTCCGGAAGTATAGGCAAAGCGCGCCGCACGGTCGCGCCGGATCGTCGCGCGTGGTGGCGGACGGCGCTTGACGGCGGCGCACCCAGGTGCAAGCTTCAATCCCTTGCGCGAGGTCCGGCACGCGGTCTGGCACGTGGGAGGGGGCGATGAAGGAAAAGGAACTGCGGCTCGCACTGGTGCTGTTCGGCGGCGTTTCGCTCGCGGTGTACCAGCACGGCATCAACCGCGAACTGCTCAACCTCGCGCGCGCCTCGCGCGCCTACCACCGCGTCGAAGGGCCCGCCGCCAAGCAGGCGCCCGGCCATGTGTATCCGGCGGGCGCGGGCGCCGACGCGTGGACCGCCGAGGTGTATTTCGACCTGCTCAAGCGCCTCGGGCGCATGGTGGACCTGCGCGTGCTGGTCGACGTGATCTCGGGCGCGTCGGCGGGGGCCATCAACGGCATCGCGCTCGCGCGCGCGCTCGCGCACGATCTCAGCCTGGCGCCGGTGACGCGGCTGTGGCTGGAGCGCGCCGACATGCAGCGCCTGATCGCACCGGAGGCGCGCGCCGGGAAGTGGGACAAGTGGTACTTCCGCCCGCTGCTGCGGCCGCTGCTGGCGTGGGCCCGGCGCGAGGGAATGCTCGAGACCCAGCCCGACCCCGAGACGCTCGAGCGCGCGCTCGCCTTCGTGCGTTCGCGCTGGTTCAGCGCGCCGCTCGACGGGGCCTTGCTGAGCGCGGAGCTGCTCGACGGCCTGCTCGCGATGGAGACGGGTTCGGTGGCCGCCGGCTCGCTGCTGCCCTCGGGTACCTGCCTGTCGCTGGCGGTCACGGTGACCGACTTCCGCGGCATCGAGCGCGCGCTATTCACCCACGACCCGCCGCTGCTGCGCGAGCGCGAGCATCGCCACCTGCTGCGCTTCGCCTGCGAGCATCGCAGGACCGGCGAGCTCGACAGCGACTTCGGTCTCGACAACGCGCCCTCGCTCGCCTTCGCGGCGCGCGCCTCGGCGTCCTATCCGGGCGCCTTCCCGCCCGCCCGGCTGGCCGAGATGGACGCCCTGCTGGCCGCGCGCGGGCTGACGTGGAGTACGCGCGAGCGCTTCCTGGCGCGCAACTTCGCGCACTACCGCGCGAGCGGCATGAACCCGGCGGAAGTGGTGTTGCTCGACGGCAGCGTGCTCGACAACAAGCCCATCCTCGCCGCGGTCGGCTACATCCGGGTCCATCGCGCCTTCCGCGAGGTGGACCGGCGGCTGATCTTCATCGATCCGCATGCCGAGGCGCGCGTCGGCGAGGGCGCCGGCAGCGATGGCGGGGAGGGCGAGCCGGGCTGGTTCGAGGTCCTGCGCAGTGCCCTGTCCGACCTGCCGCGCCACCAGCCGATCCACCAGGAGCTTGCCGAGATCAGCCGCTACAACCGCCAGATCCGCCGCCTCAAGGCGACCATCGTGCAGAGCCGGCCCGAGGTCGAGGCGCTCGTCGAGCGCGCCACCGGTGGTGCCCTGTCGGGGCCCTTCACGGCCGTCGAGTTGCGCCACTGGCGGTTGACCTCGACCAACATGCTGGGGGCGATGCCGCTGGTGTACGACCCGTGGTGGCGTGCGCTGGTGCTGGAAGCGCTCGATTTCCTCGCCGGCCTGCTCGGCAGCCTGTGCGGCTGCGCACGCGAATCGCCGGGCGCGCGCTGGCTGCAGCAGGTGGTGGAGGCGTGGGCGGCGCACGCCGGGATCCTGCGCGAGCACTACCGCATCGCGGACGATGTGGGCGAGGATGCCGACATGCCCGCGTTCGCGCGCGTCGTGATCCGTTTCGGCATCGAGTACAAGCGCCGCCGCATCAACTTCGTGCTGCACGAGCTCAACACCCTCTACCACGCCCTGCCGGGCGAGGGCCGCTGCACCACCGCCCCGGGCGTGCTCGACGTGGTGAAGACGCGCATCCACGAGTGCCTCGACGCATTGGCGATCTACGACGACTGCGCCTTCGTCGATGCGCCCGCCGCCGCCGCGGTGCGTGCCCTGCTGCAGCCGGCGACCGCTGCTGCGGCGGTGCGGTCCGAGGCGGATGCGGCGGCGTTCGCGATGCGCAACGCGGTCGCGCTCGACGCCTTGATCGAGCGCATCGGCGACGCCTGCCGGATCGGCGAGGCCAACGCGAACATGGACGCGGTGCTGGTCTCCGACGCGGTGCGGGCGATCGAGCCGCACTGCCGCCGCCAGTTGTTGACCGCCTATCTCGGCTACTTCTACTGGGACGTGATCCTGCGCCCCGCGCTGGGGGCACTCGCGCTCGGCAGCGGGCCGCTGGAGGAGGTGCTGATCGATCGCATCAGCCCACAGGATGCGACCGCGCTCGCCTCCGTGACGGAGGGGCGCCCGGCGCTCGCGGGCACCGCGTTCGCGGGCTTCGGCGGCTTCCTCAGCGCGGCCGCGCGCGAGAACGATTACCTGTGGGGGCGCCTGCATGCGGCCGAGCGGCTGGTCGGCATCGTCGCCAGCGCCGTCGGCGGACCCGGTGCACCCGACGCGTCGGAGCTGCGCGTGTTTCGCAAGCGTGCCTTCGAGGCCATTCTCGACGAGGAGGCGAGCCGGCTGCGCGCCGTGCCCGGGCTGATCGCCCGCCTGCGCGTCGCGATCGCCGCGCTCTGAGGGCAGCGCTCCGCGCAGCGCCGTGAATCCGGGCCCTCGCCGCGCGCGCGCTTGGTAAGATCGCGCCCCATGTCCTCTCCGATCGCCGCCTCTTCCTCCCTGCCCGCCCAGCTTCCCCTGGGCCTGCGCGACGTCGCCGCGCTCGGCCAGGTGTTCACCCCCGAGCCGGTGGTGCGCGCCATGGTCGCCCTGCGTCGCAACGCGGGCCGCGTGCTCGAGCCCTCGTGCGGCGACGGCGCCTTCCTGCGCCATCTGCCCGGCGCGGTCGGTCTCGAGCTCGATCCCGACCATTGTCCGCCCGGCGCGCAGGCGATCGACTTCTTCGCCTACCCCGAGCGCGAGCGCTTCGACACCATCATCGGCAACCCGCCCTACGTGCGCATCCAGGACATCGCCGAGAGCACGCGGGCGCTGATCGAGCGCGGCGCCTACGGGGACCTCCTCGATGGCCGCGCCAACCTCTACCTCTTCTTCATCGCCAAGTGCCTGCGCCACCTGCGCCCGGGCGGCGAGCTGATCTTCATCACCCCGCGCGACTTCCTCAAGGCCACCTCGGCGGTGAAGCTCAACCGCCTGCTGGTCGAGTCCGGCTCGATCACCGACGCGATCGAGCTCGGCGACGCGCGCGTGTTCGACGACGCGGTGCCGAACTGCCTGATCTGGCGCTTCGAGAAGGGGCGCAGCGCGCGCGCGATGCGCTACTGCGCGCTCGGCGTCGGTGACGACCTCGCCGCCGGGCTGGCGGCGCCGGCCTGGGAGGAGCGCCACTTGGTCGAGGCCGGCGGCCACCTGATGTTCGCGCGCGGCGACTACCCGCTGCGCCTGGCCGACGTGGCCTTCGTCAAGGTCGGCGCGGTGTCGGGCGCGGACGAGCTGTTCACCGACGCGGTAAATGGCAACCGCGACTTCGTGTGCTCGTCGACGGTCAGCACCGGGCAGACCCGGCGCATGATCTGGAGCGAGCCGGGCGATCCGCCGCCGGCGCTGCTGGCGCCGCACAAGGCGCGCCTGCTGCAGCGCAAGGTCACCCGCTTCGACGAGTCGAACTGGTGGATGTGGGGCCGCCTGCACCACCGCAGCGCGCAGCCGCGGGTGTATGTGAACGGCAAGACGCGGGTGCCGAAGCCCTTCTTCGTCCATCCCTGCACCGACTACGACGGCGCCGTGCTGGCAATCTTCCCGCGCCGCGCCGACGTGGACATCGAGGCCTTCCGCGACGCCCTCAACGCGGTGGACTGGGAGGACCTCGGCTTCGTCTGCGACGGCCGCTTCCTGTTCACCCAGCGCAGCCTGGAGCACGCGCCGCTCCCAGCGGACTTCGAGGCCTTCCTGCCCGCCTGAGTCGGGTACGCCCCGAGCTTGCTCATCCCCGCGGCCCCGGCGGCCGCCGTTGTCCTGTCCATCCGGATGGAATTGGAGGAGAATGTGCAAGCTTCACGCAAGAATCCGTTAAGTATCTGTTGGAAAAGAAATTTTTATGCGCTCGTAAGCGGAGTGTAAGTCTCCGCCCCTAAGGTGCGCACAACCGGGCAGGCGTCCGGTCCTTTCACCGCAGAAGGAGGGAGATATGGAAAACGATATGGCGACCAAAATCGCCGCAAACCCCAAGTACCAGAAACTGGTACGCACGCGCTCCAGCTTCGGCTGGATCCTCACCGCGATCATGATGTTCGTGTACTACGGCTACATCGCGCTCATCGCCTTCAACAAGGAATCGCTCGCCGCCCGCCTGGGCGAGGGCGTGATGACGGTCGGCATTCCCGTCGGCTTCGGCGTCATCGTGTTCACCATCCTGATCACCGGCTTCTACGTGCGCCGCGCGAACTCCGAGTTCGATCAGCTCACCCGTGAAATCGTCGAGGAGGCGGGCAAATGATCGGTACCAACGCGAAACTCGCGGGCGGCCTCGTGCTCGCCCTGCTGTCCTCGGTGGCGCTTGCCGCGGGCGGCGATCTCGGCCAGGCCGAGAAGCAGGCCACCAACTGGACGGCGATCCTGATGTTCGCCGCCTTCGTGGCGGGTACCCTGTACATCACCAAGTGGGCGGCGGCCAAGACCAAGTCGGCGGCCGACTTCTACACCGGCGGTGGCGGCATCACCGGCTTCCAGAACGGCCTCGCGATCGCCGGCGACTACATGTCGGCGGCGTCCTTCCTCGGGATCTCCGCGGCGGTGATGGCGAGCGGCTATGACGGCCTGATCTACTCGATCGGCTTCCTGGTCGGCTGGCCGGTGATCACCTTCCTGATGGCGGAGCGCCTGCGCAACCTGGGCAAGTTCACCTTCGCCGACGTGGCGGCCTACCGCTTCCAGCAGACCCCGATCCGCGCCTTCGCGGCCTCGGGCACCCTGGTCGTGGTGGCCTTCTACCTGATCGCGCAGATGGTCGGCGCCGGCCAGCTTATCAAGCTGCTGTTCGGCCTCGAGTACTGGATGGCGGTGGTCATCGTCGGCGCGCTGATGATGATCTACGTGCTGTTCGGCGGCATGACGGCGACCACCTGGGTGCAGATCATCAAGGCCTGCCTGCTGCTTGCCGGCGCAAGCTTCATGGCCTTCATGGTGCTGCTGAACTACGGCTTCTCGCCCGAGGCGCTGTTCGCCGATGCGGTCCGCGTCAAGACCGAAGTGTCGGCTGCCACCGGGAAGACCGCTCTGGAAGCTTCCACCGTCGGCCAGGCGATCATGGGACCGGGCTCCTTCATCAAGGATCCGATCTCCGCGATCTCCTTCGGCATGGCGCTGATGTTCGGCACCGCCGGCCTGCCGCACATCCTGATGCGCTTCTTCACCGTGCCGGATGCCAAGGAAGCCCGCAAGTCGGTGTTCTGGGCGACCACCTGGATCGGTTACTTCTACGTCCTCACCTTCATCATCGGCTTCGGCGCGATCGTGCTGGTGTCCACCAATCCGACCTTCCTCGATGCCAAGGGCGGCCTGATCGGCGGCAGCAACATGGCGGCGATCCACCTCGCCAACGCGGTCGGCGGCAACGTCTTCCTCGGCTTCATCTCCGCGGTGGCGTTCGCGACCATCCTCGCGGTGGTGGCCGGCCTGACCCTGTCGGGTGCCTCGGCGGTGTCGCACGACTTGTACGCCACGGTGTTCAAGAAGGGCAAGGCCGACTCGGCTTCCGAGCTCAAGGTCTCGCGCATCACCACCCTGGTGCTGGGTGCGATCGCTGTCGTGCTGGGGATCGCGTTCGAGAAGCAGAACATCGCCTTCATGGTGTCGCTGGCCTTCGCGATCGCAGCCTCGGCCAACTTCCCGGTGCTGTTCATGTCGGTGCTGTGGAAGGATTGCACGACCCGCGGCGCGACGATCGGCGGCTTCCTCGGCCTGATCACCGCGGTGGTGCTGACCGTCGTGTCGCCGTCGGTGTGGGAAGTCACGCTCGGCAACCCGAAGGGTTCGGCGCTGTTCCCCTACGCTTCGCCGGCGCTGTTCTCGATGGCCGCGGGCTTCATCGGCATCTGGCTGTTCTCGATCCTCGACAACAGCGCGCGTGCCAAGGAAGACCGTGCCGGCTACATGGCGCAGAAGGTGCGCTCGGAGACCGGTATCGGCGCGGCGTCGGCCTCGGCGCACTAAGCAGCAAGCGCTCCGCCGGCATCCGCGAGGGTGCCGGCGGGCAGCACGCAAGACCGCGGGGCGGTGGGCGAAGGCTCACCGCCCCGCGGTTTTTCCGTGATGGCCGTCGATCGGCAGCGTTACGCGCACGCGGGTCCCGCGCCCGTCCGGGCCGTCGTCGATCGCGATGCTGCCGCCGTGGCCACGCACGATCTCGCGCGCGATCGACAGACCCAGGCCGCTGCCGCTGGCGCGGGTGCCGGCGTGGCGGTAGAAGCGCTCGAAGACCTGTTCGCGCACTTCGCGGGGGATGCCCGGACCGTCGTCGTCGACCTCGATGCACACCTGGCCCTCTTCGCGCGCGCAGCGCAGCGAGACCTTGCCGCCTTCGTCGCAGTACTTGAGGGCGTTGTCCATCAGGTTGGCGATCAGCTCCTGCAGAAGGGTGGGGTCGCCGACCATGCGCACCGCCTCGCGCTCGACGCCGAGATCGATCGCGCGGGCGTCGGCACGCTCGATCCAGTCCTCGACCAGGGGGTCGATCAGCGCGGTCAGCTCCACTTCCGACGCATCCGCGACCAGGCGGCCGCCTGCTTCTGCGCGGGCGAGCGCGAGCAACTGGTTGGCGAGCCGGATCACCCGCGCCACCGAGACGCGCAGGCGGTGCCGCGCGGCCTCGTCGAGCGGGCGCGACTCGAGCAGCTCGAGCTGCATCTGCAGGCCGGCGAGCGGGGTGCGCAGCTGGTGTGCGGCATCCTGCAGGAACTCGCGCTGGCGGGCGCTGGCATTGCGCTGGCGCTCGAGCAGGCCGTTGAGTGCGCGCACCACCTCGCGCACCTCGTCGGGAACGGCCTTGGGGTCGATCGGCGACAGGTCGGCGCCCGCGCGCCGGCGCAGCGACTCCTCCAGGCGCTCGAGCGGGGCGAGACCGCTCGGAATGCCCAGTCCGGCGGCGATGCCGGCGGCGAGCAGGAGCAGGGCGCCGGCGGAGACGAAGCCGAGGAGCAGTCGGTCCATCGCCGCCTCGCGCTTGACCAGGGTCTCGGCGACGGTGACGTAGTAGCCGCCCGCGGGTGTTTCGCGATACAGGCGCAAGGCGCGGATCGGCTCGCCCGCATGGACGAGATCGCGGAACAGCGGTCGCGTGGAGGGCGCGCGCGGCGGTTGCGGTGTCTCGCGGCCGACCGGGGAGTAGGGCACCGGCAAAGCGGATGCCGCATCGCTGTCGTCGAGCAGCGGCAGGGCCGCGTCGCCGCCGAGCAGGCGCCCGCCCAGGTCGCGTACGCGGAAGTAGATGCGGTCCTGGGTGTCGCTGCGCAGCACCGCCTCGACTTCGGACGACAGCCTCAGGTTGAGCCCGTCCGCTTCGGGGTGCACATGGGTGGCGATCGCGTGGGCGAGGTTGAGCAGGTTGTGGTCGTAGGCATCGCCGACCATGCCCTTGGCCGTGCCGTAGGCCACCGCGCCGGCGATCGCCAGCAGCAGGCCGGTGGGTGCGGCGAGGCTGCTGAGGAGCTTACGCCGGAGGCTGGTCTGCACCGTCGCGCTGCTCCTTGCTGCGTTCGAGGCGGTAGCCGAAGCCGCGTACGGTGCGGATCAGCAACCCTGCCGCCTCCACGCGCGGGCGCAGGCGCGAGATGCACACCTCGAGCGCGTTGCCGCTGCCGTCGCCTTGCAGGTTCTCGCGCGTCACCGTGCGCCCGTCGGCGCGCACCAGCGCCTCCAGCACCTCCCACTCGCGCCCGCTGAGCGTCATCGGCGCGCCGTCGAGCTCGGCGAGGCGGCCGTCGAGGTCGAGGGCCAGCGCCCCGAAGGCCAGCCTCGCCCCGGCGCCACCCCCGCGCCGCTGCACCGCGCGCATGCGCGCACTGAGCTCGGCGAGCTCGAAGGGCTTCACCAGGTAGTCGTCGGCGCCGAGGTCGAGCCCGTAGATGCGGTCGTCGAGCGCGTCGCGCGCGGTGATCACGATCACCGGCATGCGCTGGCCGCGCTTGCGGATGCGACGCACCAGCTCGTAGCCGCCGAGCCCGGGCAGGCCGACGTCGAGCAGGACGAAGTCGTAGCCGTTGTTCTGCAGCAGGCGGTCTGCACGCATGCCGTCGCCTTCCACCTCGACCTCGTCGCCCTGGCCGCGCAGGAATTCCGCGATGCCCTCCGCGAGCGCGGGGTCGTCCTCGACCAGCAAAAGTCTCATCTGTGCTTCTCCATGCCGCGCCGCGCGGGCGGACCCCGCGTCCATCGCGCAGCCGCGAGCGTCGTGTGGAGCGAATCGTATCCCGGCACGGGCGTGCTTGCATCGCCGCGCACGCCCCGGCGTATGATCGGGCTGTCGATCGCCCTCTGCCGGGGCCGCACCCGGCCCGCCGCCATGTCGGACATGCTGCCGCTCGATGCCGAACAGATCGAAGCCTTCCTGATCGCGACCGGAATCGGCCTGCTGATCGGCTTGGAGCGCGAGCGTGTGCCCTCGGCGCGTGCCGGGCTGCGCACCTTCGGCCTGGTCGGCATGCTCGGCGCGCTGGTGTCCATGCTCGGCGAACAGCTCGGCAGCCCCGCGCCCTTCGTCGCCGGCTTGGTGCTGGTGGGCCTCACCATCATCGCCGCCTACCTGCGCCACCCCGATTCTTCCGATCCCGGCACCACCTCGGTGGCGGCGCTGGTGCTGTGCTACTGCCTGGGCGCCGCGAGTTGGCTCGGCCACGCGCAGCTCGCGGTGATGCTTGCGGTGGGGGCCACCGTGCTGCTCTATTTCAAGGCACAACTCCGCGGCGTGGCGACGCGGCTGGAACAACGCGACTGGATCTCGATCCTGCAGTTCGGCGTGCTCTCGCTGGTCATCCTGCCGATGCTGCCGGACGAGGAGATGGGCCCCCACGGCGCGCTCAATCCGCGCCAGATCTGGTGGATGGTGGTGCTGATCGCCGGTGTCGGCCTGGCCGGCTATGCGGCGCTGAAAATCGCCGGCGTGCGCTACGGTGCCGCCTTCGTCGGTGTCTTCGGCGGCCTGGCATCGAGCACGGCGACCACGCTGCTGTACGCGCGTCAGGCGCGCGAGCTGCCCGCGGCGGGTGCGATGGCCGCGCTCGTGATCGTGATCGCCAACCTGGTGATGGTGTTGCGGGTATGGGGGATCGCCGCCGTGGTCGCACCCGGCGTCGCCGCGCCGCTGCTGAAGCTGATCGTGCCGGCGCTCGTGCTCGGCACCCTTGGTGCGCTGTGGCTGTGGCGCCGGCTCGCCGAACGTCACGAGACCGTGCTGCCCGCCACCGGCAACCCGACCGAACTGAAGACCGCGCTCGGTTTCGGTGCGGCCTATGCGCTGGTGCTGCTGGCCGCGGCCTGGCTGTCGGACTATGCGGGCAATCGCGGCTTGTACGTGCTGGCCTTCGTCTCCGGCCTCACCGACGTCGATGCGATCACCCTGTCCAGCCTGCGCCTGTACGCGCTCGAGCGCCTCGAACTGGTCGCCACGGTCACCGCGCTCGGCATCGCCATGCTCGCCAACCTCTGCTTCAAGCTCGGCCTCGCCAGCGTGATCGGGGGCCGCGCCCTCGCGCTACGTGCCGCCGCCGGCATGGCCAGCGTCGCGCTCGGCCTGCTCGCCGGCCTGGCCTGGGTGGGACTCGGGTAAGGCGCGTCCGGCTTTCGCGCCTTAGGCCTTACGCCTAACGTCCCGAGCAATGCCCCCCCGAGGCGGCCTGGCCGCTGCCGAGCGCGATCGGCGGCGGTTCCACGCGGATCCTGCTGCTGCTCATGGTGTCGAGCACCAGCAAGCCGAGGGCGATCAGCCAGAAGGCCGCGAAGCCGGTGCGGAAGAGTCTTTCCTTATCCATGTCTTCCTCCTCACGCACCGACGCGGCGGCGGATGCGCACACCGAGGATGGAGCCGGCAAAGGCGAGCGCGAACCACACCCAGCCGTGCAGGCTGGCCGAGGCGATGCCGCCCAGGTAGGCGCCGACATTGCATCCGAAGGCCATGCGTGCGCTGTAGCCCATCACCAGCCCGGCCACCGCGGCGGCGGCGAGGCGGCGCCCGGAGGGCGCGGAGAACTTCGGCGCGCCGTTCCAGCGCGAGGCGGCGATCGCGCCGTAGATCAGGCCGATGTTGGTCACCGAGGTGACGTCGGCGAGGATGGGCTCGACCAGGCGCTGCGCATGCGGCGCCACGCCCCAGAAGGCGTCGCCCGAGAGGTCCCAGCCGAGCGTGGAGACCGCCTTCGCGCCCCACACGCCCATGCCATACACGATGCCCCAGGGCTGGCCTGCGACGACCAGGTGGGCCAGGTAGAGCACCGCCAGCAGCAGCGCCCCCAGCCACCAGCGCGTCGCCCAGCGCGACTGCGCGGGCCCGGCCGCGGCGACGAAGCTCGCCGTGCCGGTGCGTACGAGCCGCTCGGCGATGGCCTGCGGCGAGGGCGGTGCGTCGCCACCCGCCCTGCGTGCGGCGCGCCCGGCCAGCCAGGCCACCAGGCCGCAGCCGGCCACGGTGAGCGCGAGTGCGGTCGGCCAGCCGAAGGCGAGCAGGTTCACCGCCGGCAGGCCGCCGAGCCCGATCCAGGCGGGCTGGTGCGAGGCGCCGAGGAAGCTGCCGAAGGCGAAGGTGGGCAGCACCACGAGGGACAGCGGCGAGCCGCCGCCGGCCTTGTAGAGCGTGCCCGAGCCGCAGCCGTCGGCGAGCTGCATCGCCGCACCGAACAGGAAGGCGCCGAGCACCAGGCTGATCGTCAGCGGCGCCACTGCGCCGACCAGCTCGCCGCCGCTGCCGGCGAGCAGCGGCAGGG
>NZ_AMXD01000084.1 GCF_000310185.1 Thauera aminoaromatica S2
GCGGAGGCCGATCCCGGCGCCGCGGGCGACGGCGGCGGCACGCCGGGCGCGGCCTTCGCCGCCGGCTTCCTCACCAATCTGCTCAACCCCAAGGTCGGCATCTTCTACCTGACCCTGCTGCCACAGTTCGTGCCGGCCGGAGTGCAGGTGGCGAGCTTCATCTTCCTGCTCGCCACCATCCACGTGCTCATGTCCCTGCTCTGGTTCGCCCTCCTGATCGCACTCGCGCGCCGCATCGCCCCGGTGCTGCGCCGTCCGGCGGTGATCGCCGGCCTGGATCGGCTCACCGGGCTGGTCTTCGTCGGCTTCGGCGTGCGCCTCGCGGTGGCGCAGCCGGGCTGATCGGGCGGCAGGTCCTCCGCGGACGCGGACGCGGCGAACGGGCACTCGCGCACGACAGGGCGGACGCGCCCGGCTCAGCCTGCCGCCGCTCCGCCGAAACGCTCCGCCAGCCAGTCGATGAACACCCGCACACGCGCGGACAAGGGCCGGTCCGCCGGGTAGAGCGCGTGCACCGGCAGCACGGGCGGCGGGAACGCGGGCAGGATCTCGACGAAGCGACCCTGCTCCAGCGGCTCGCGCACGTGGTAGTCGGGCACCTGGACGATACCGAAGCCGGCCGCACAGGCGGCCACGTAGGCACCGCCGTTGTTCACCGCCAGCCGCGAGCGCAGGCTGCGCAGCTCGATGCGGCCCTCCACCTCGAACTCCAGCGGCAGCGACTTCGCGGTGGAGGCGGAGACGTAATCCACCATCCAGTGCGCCTCCAGGTCCTCGAGGCCCTGCGGCAGCGGATGCTGCGCGAGGTAGCCCGCGCTCGCGCACGTCACCTGGCGCAGGCGTCCGAGCCGGCGCGCGTGCAGCGGCACGTCGCCGAGCTCGCCGATGCGCAGCACGCAGTCCACGCCCTCGCGGATGAGGTCGATCTGGCGGTCGCCGACGCTGATCTCGATGCGGACCAGCGGATAGCGCGTGTAAAAGTCGGGCAGGGCCGGGATCAGCAGCAGCCGGCAGAAGGAGTCGGGCAGGTCGATACGGATGCGCCCCTGCGGGTGATGCGCGGCCTGCGAGAACTCGGCCTCGGCGTCGTCGAGGTCGGCGAGGATGCGCAGGCAGCGCCGGTAGTAGCCCGCGCCGTCCACGGTCGGGGTGACCTGCCGCGTGGTGCGCGCGAGCAGGCGCACGCCGAGGTGGGCCTCGAGCTGCTGGATGATCTGCGTCGCCGACGCGCGCGGCAGGCCGAGCTGCTCGGCGGCGCGGCTGAAGCTGCCGAGCTCGACGATGCGGGTGAAGAGGCGCATGGCCTGCAGACGATCCATGGCGGCGATTATTCGTATAAACCAAATAGTGTAGTTGTTTTATGCGTCTTTATCTGTCGATAGCAAACAGCGATCATCCACAGCCCGACACCCTCGACCCCAGCCCCCTCGAACGCCATGCTCGCCCACCTCGAACGCCCCGCCGGCCCCGCCCCGGGGCTGCGCCGCATCCTCGACGACTTCGGCCTGACCTATTTCGCCAACGGCCTGATCGCCTTCATCTTTTCGGCGACCGGTCCGCTCGCCGTGATCCTGTCCGTGGGGACCCGCGGCGGCCTCAGCCAGGCCGAGCTGGCCTCCTGGGTGTTCGGCGTGTTCTTCGTGAATGGCCTGGTCACGCTCACGATGAGCCTGCGCTACCGGATGCCGCTCGGCTTTGCGTGGACGATCCCCGGCACCGTGCTGGTCGGTCCCGCGCTGCAGCACCTGAGCTTCGCCGAAGTGATCGGCGCCTTCTACGCGACCAGCCTGCTGGTGCTGGTGATGGGCGCCAGCGGCTGGGTCAAGCGGGTGATGTCGGCGCTGCCGATGCCGATCGTGATGGGCATGGTGGCGGGGGTGTTCCTGCGCTTCGGGCTGGACATCGTGCGCGCGCTCGACAGCGACGTGGCGATCGCCGCGCCGATGATCATCGCCTTCCTGCTGCTGTCGGCGAGTCCGGCGTGGGCGAAGCGCATGCCGCCGGTGATCGGCGCCTTGCTGATCGGCGCGCTGCTGATCGGTGCGCTCGGTCGTGTCGACACCTCGACGCTCGGCAGCCTCGCCTTCGCCCAGCCGGTGGTGCAGGCCCCGGTATGGTCGCTGGGGGCGCTGGTCGAGCTGGTCGTGCCGCTGGCGATCACCGTGCTGGTGGTGCAGAACGGCCAGGGGACCGCGGTGCTGAGGGGCGCCCAGCATGAGCCGCCGGTCAATGCGATTGCCGTCGCGTGCGGCGTCGGGGCGTTCTTCAGCGCGATGGTCGGCGCGGTCAGCACCTGCCTGACCGGCCCCAGCAATGCGCTGATGACCTCCTCGGGCAGGATGGACCGCCAGTACACCGCCGCGCTCACCTTCGGGCTCTTCGGCGTCCTGTTCGGCCTGCTGGCGCCGACCTTCACCGGCCTGATGCTGGCCGCCCCCAAGGAGTTCATCATGGTGCTCGGCGGCCTGGCCATGCTGCGGGTGCTGCAGGCCGCCTTCCTGGGCTCGTTCGGCGGCGGCAAGTTCACGCTCGGCGCGCTGGTGAGCCTGATCGTCACCGTCGCCGACATCGGCATGTTCAACATCGGCGCCGCCTTCTGGGGCCTGGTCGCCGGCTTCGGCGTATCCTGGCTGATGGAAAAGCACGACTTCACCGCGCTCGCCAACCGCGCCTGAGCCGCCGCGGCAGGCCTGCCCCCACCTGCATTCCGGTGCGGCGGGCCCCTCTCCGGGGGTCCGCCGGCGCCACCCCTCCATGAGCCCCTCCACCTCCGCCTCCCCCACCGGCACCCGTGCCATCGTCGGGCAGCTGCTCCACCTGGCGTGGCCGATCCTGATCGCCCAGCTGCTGTCGATGACGATGATGGTGGCGGACACCGTGATCGCCGGGCGCTACGGCACCGCGGACCTCGCCGGCGTCGCCATCGGCAGCAGCTACTACATCTCGGTGGTGATGCTGCTCACCGGCACCCTGCAGGCGATCTCGCCGACGATCGCACACCACGTCGGCGCCGGCCGCCAGGAGGCGATCGCCCCCGCGCTGCAGCAAGGCTTCTGGCTCGCGCTGCTGCTCGCCGGCCCCGGCATCGCACTGCTGCTCAACCCGGGCTTCCTGCTCGAGGCGGCGAGCGTGCCGCCCGCGGTCGCCGCCAAGGCCGCCGACTACCTCGCCGCGACCGCCTTCGGTCTGCCCGCACTGCTGCTCTACCGCAGCTTCTACGCCTTCAACAACGCGGTCGGGCGCCCGCGCGTGCTGATGGCGATCAGCGCGATCACCATGTCTGTCCACATCCCGCTCGCCTGGGCGCTCACCAACGGCGCGCTCGGCTTCGCGCCGATGGGCGGCACCGGCTGCGGCGTATCGACCGCGACGGTGCACTGGATCGCGCTCGGCTGCGGCTTCGCCTACCTGGTCTTCAACCCGGGCTACAAACCCTATCGCCTCTTCCACGCCTGGCAGGCGCCGCGCGCGCAGGCGCTCGGCCAGCTGCTGCGGCTCGGCCTGCCGATGGGGGTGTCGACCTTCATCGACATCAGCTCCTTCACCCTGATCGCCATCCTCGCCGCCCGCCTCGGCACCGAGACGGTGGCCGGGCACCGCGTCATCGCCAACTTCACCGGCATGATCTACATGCTGCCGCTGTCGCTGTCGATCGCCACCATGGTGCTGGTGGGGCAGTCGGCCGGCGCGCAGGACTGGCGCCGCGCGCGCCGCACCGCGCGGCTGGGGATGAGCCTCGCGCTCGGCTTCTCGCTGCTGGTGGGTGCGTTGCTGTGGATGCTGCGCGAGCCGCTGGTGGCGTTCTCGTCCGCCGACCCGGCGGTGCAGGCGGTCGCGCTCGGGCTGGTGGTATGGCTGCTGCTCTACCAGTGCTTCGACGCCCTGCAGACCGTCGCCGCCCACGCCCTGCGCGGCTACAAGGTCACGCTGCTGCCGATGCTGGTGCACAGCCTGTGCTTCTGGGGCATCGGGCTGGCGGGCGGCTACTGGCTCAGCTTCCACGCCCCCTGGCGCGCCAGCGCGCCGACGGTGGCCGGCTTCTGGGAAGCCTGCGTCCTGGCGACGCTGGCCGCCACCCTGCTCTTCGGCGCCCTGCTGCGCGCGGTCTCCCGCCGCCACGTGCGCGAAGCAGCCGTGCAGGAGCGCCGCGAGGCGCGAATGCGGCGGTGGTGATTGCGACGTGCGTCGATTGGCGAACCGCCGTGTTCGCGGCTTGCGCCGCTCCTGCATGGGAGAATCCTGACGCGCGGGGGGACGATTTGGCGACAATGGAGCCTGGTGACTTCCCCCGGCATCCCCTGGAAAGAACGATGAGCAAGCACACTCCCCTGTCCGATCTGCGCAAGAGCTACGAACAAGGCACGCTGGAAGAGCACGACTCGGCGAGCGAGCCCTCGAGGCAGTTCGAGGCCTGGCTGTCGCAGGCGCTCGAGCGCGGGCTGCCCGAACCCAACGCGATGACCGTGGCCACCGTCGGCGAGGATGGCCGGCCGTCGACCCGGCCGGTGCTGATCAAGGGCTGCGACGCGCGCGGCATCGTGTGGTACTCGAACTATCACAGCCGCAAAGGGCGCGAGCTCGAGGTACACCCCTTCGCCGCGCTGCAGTTCCACTGGGTGGAGATGGAGCGCGTGGTGCGCATCGAGGGCCGCGTCGAGAAGGTGTCGGCGGAGGAGTCCGACGCGTACTTCGCCAGCCGTCCGCTCGCCCACCGCATCGGCGCCTGGGCCTCGCCGCAGAGCGAGGTCATCGACGGGCGTAGCACGATCGTCTCGCGCGCCGCCGAGTACGGCCTCAAGTTCGGTCTCAACCCGCCGCGCCCGCCGCACTGGGGCGGCTACCGCCTGGTGCCGGACTACTGGGAGTTCTGGCAGGGCCGCAGTTCGCGCCTGCACGACCGCATCGCCTACCGCCTGCAGGCCGACGGCAGCTGGACGCGGCAACGCCTGGCACCGTAGCAGGACATCGGAGCGTGTCGTGGAAGGGCGCGAGCCGCGATCGGGCCTGGCAAGCACGGTGCGGGGATCGGATGCAGTATCGCGACTTGCGTCGCTCCCACGGGCCAGCCGAAGCCGAGTCGCTTCCCGCAGGCGCGACGCGAGTCGCGATCACGGCGGATGAGCCAGCGCGGCGCGGGGTGCGGGCGCTGTATCGCGACTTGCGTCGCTCCTACCGGCCAGCCGAAGCCGCGTCGCTTCCCGCAGGAGCGACGCGAGTCGCGATCACGGCGGATGAGCCGGCGCGGCGCGGAATCCGGGCGCGGCGCACTCAAGCGGCGGGCAGATCCTCCACGACCACCACATGCAGATACCGCGGCCCGTGCGCGCCGAGCACCAGGCTGCCCTCGATGTCGGTGGTGCCGCTCGCGCCGGTGATGATGTTGACGTTGCGCGGCGGGCGCTGGCCGGCGGTGGCCTTCGCGTAGTCGTCGAGGTAGGCGAGCACCGTGCTTGCGCGCACCATCACCAGGTGGTGCAGGGGCAGGAAGTTGGCGAGGATCGGCGTCTCGGCATCCGAATGGAAGACCAGCGAGCCGGTCTCGGCGATGCCCCAGCGCGCGCAGCCCACCGCCAGGGTCTCGTCGGGCGCGACGCGCTCGTGCAACTCGAAGCCCGACCAGTCGAGCGCCTGCAGCACCGCCGCCGGCTGCAGCGCGATCGCCGCGGGCAGGCCGCGCGCCTCGAGATAGCGCGCCACCGCGGCCGGCAGCTCGCGCGCGTCGGCGATGCGCTCGGCGGTGGCCGCGACCTTGGGGGTGACCAGGCGCGCGATGAAGGCCTCCACCAGATCGTCGGCGAGCAGGCCGGGGCGGATCGCCGGCAGGTCCTCGAGCAGGGCGTCGGCCTCGCGGCGCCGCGCCGCGGGGTCGACCGTGCGGTGACCGAGGCCGCCGCGCACGGCGTTGAGAATGGCTTCGCGCGCGCTCATCGTGTGTTCTCCTGATCCTTGACCATCTCCATGAAGGTGCGCTTCGCCGGCGCGGGGAACTCGCGGTACGCGGTCCACGCGCCCAGCCCGGGCATGCCGCGCACGAGCCCGCCGCGGCTGAAGAGCCGCATCACCCGCACGGCGATCGCCGTGCCCAGGCGGTACAGCCGCGGGTGGCTGGCGACGAAGGTGTGGATGCCCAGGCCGAAGCGCACCACCGCGGGCTCCAGCCCCTCGCGCCACGAGCGGTCGCGCCAGCCGCGCAGCAGGGTGGGCAGCGGGATCGCCACCGGGCACACCTCCTGGCACTTGCCGTTCATCGTGCACGCGTGCGGCAGGTCGCGGGACTTCTCCAGGCCGTCGAACACCGGCGTCAGCACCGCGCCCATCGGGCCCGGGTAGGTACCGCCATAGACGTGACCGCCGAGCTGGCGGAACACCACACAGTGGTTCATGCAGGCGCCGCAGCGGATGCAGCGCAGCATCTCCTTCATGCCCTCGCGCAGCATGCGGCTGCGGCCGTTGTCGACCAGCACGATGTGGAATTCTTCCGGCCCGTCGCGATCGCCCGCCTGCTTCGGCCCGCAGTGGAAGGTGGTGTATTGGGTGACGTCCGCGCCGGTGGCCGAGCGCACCAGCAGGCGCAGCATGGCGATCGCGTGGCCCATGCTGGGGACGAGCTTCTCGATGCCCGCGGTGACGATATGCACCCGCGGCGGCGTGGTGGTGAGCTCGGCGTTGCCCTCGTTGGTGACGGTGCAGGTGGCGCCGGTGTCGGCGAGCAGGAAATTGGCGCCCGAGATGGCGACGTCCGCCGACAGGAACTTGTCGCGCAGCTCGCGCCGGGCGCTGTCGACCATGGCCTCGATGGTCTCCTCCTGGTGCGGCGCGCGGTGCAGGCGCTTGAACATCTCCGAGACCTGCTCGCGCGTGCGGTGCATCGACGGCCACACGATGTGCGAGGGACGGTCGCCACCCAACTGCACGATGTGCTCGGCGAGGTCGGTCTCGACGCGCTCGATGCCGGCTTCATCCAGCGCGTGCGGCAGGCCGATCTCCTCGCCCAGCATCGACTTGACGCGCGTCACGCGCTTCGCGCCCGCCTCCTTGCACAGGCGCACGACGATCTGCGAGGCCTCCTCGGCGGTCGCGGCCCAGTACACCTTGGCGCCCGAGGCGATGGCGTTGCGCTCGAACTCGAGCAGGTAGTGGTCGAGGTTGGCGATCACGTGATCCTTGATGCGCTTGCCGCGCTCGCGCGCCGCCTCGAACTGCGGGAACTGGCTCATCGCCACCGCGCGCTTGCGCTCGGCGGTGCCGGTGGTACGGTCGATGGCGATCTTGAGCGTGGGGTCGGCGAGCGCACGCTCGGCGCGCGCCTTGAAGGAGAGCGTGGCCTCTTCCATGACTCAGCCCTCCTCGCCGATGGCCGGACCGCCGCCCATGCCGGCGAGCACCTCGGCGGCGTGGAAGGCGCGCACGTTCGAGCCCTTGCGCTTGAGCTTGCCCGCCATGTTCATCAGGCAGCCAAGGTCACCGCCGAGCAGCAGCTGCGCGCCGCTGCGCTCGATGGCCTCGGCCTTCTCGCCGACGACCGCGTTGGAGATCGCCGCATATTTGACGCAGAAGGTGCCGCCGAAGCCGCAGCACACGTCGTTGCCTTCGAGCGGCTTCAGGGTGAGCCCGGCGACCTGACCGAGCAGCGCACGCGGCTGGTCGTGCACGCCGAGCTCGCGCAGGCCCGAGCAGCTGTCGTGGTAGGTGAAGCTGGTGTCGAGCTTCACGTCGGCGGGCGCGT
The DNA here is from genome assembly GCF_000310185.1 of Thauera aminoaromatica S2. Classification (GTDB taxonomy): domain Bacteria; phylum Pseudomonadota; class Gammaproteobacteria; order Burkholderiales; family Rhodocyclaceae; genus Thauera; species Thauera aminoaromatica. The sequence continues at coordinate 7,727 of NZ_AMXD01000084.1, forward strand.
AGCCCATCACGTCGACCAGGAAGCTCATCAGCTCGAAGCTGCGCTCGCCCAGGCGGCGTGCGCGCTCGGCCCAGGCCGGGTCGTCGGCGAGCGCCTCGGCGTAGTGCACCTTGGTCATGCCGATACAGGAGCCGGAGGGCGCGACCACGTAGTCGTAGCCCTCGAAGGTCTCGATGAAATGGCGTGCCAGCGTGGCCGCGTGCGCGGTGTCGCCGCTGTTGAAGGCGGGCTGGCCGCAGCAGGTCTGCGCCTGCGGCACCTCGACCCGGCAGCCGGCATCGCGCAGCAGCTTGAGCGCGGCGAAGCCGACGCTGGGGCGCATCGCGTCCACCAGGCAAGTGGCGAACAGCGCGACGCGCGGCGAGACCGGGCGCGAATCGGAGCGCGAGACGCTTGGGGGCGCGTTCATGGGGGTCTTCCTCCAGGTTGTCCGGGCGATCGTCCGCGGGCGTTCGGCACGCCGCGAAGGGGCCAGGCCCCGGCAGCACCGCCTCCTCGCCACGTCGGACAGAATACGATTGTTTTTCGTGGTGCGGCGCGGATTCGGGACCGATCTACGGGCAAACCCTGAAGGGCCCCGGCGTCACGCCTGCAACGCCGTCGCGACCTCCAGCGAGGGGTGGTTTCTGCATGTCCGGCTTGCATTCGGCACGCTACTGCGCCGATCATCGCGTGCGCTTTTCCATCCAGAGACAACATGAACACCCAAGCCATCGAACTGCCGCCCTCGGGCGAAGCCGCCGCCGTCCTCCTGCCCGATCCGGGCACCGTCTTCCTCGCGCGTGCCGAGCGTTTCGACGCCCTCGCGCTGCACCACGGCCTGGGCGAGTGGCTCGTCTTCCTCGGCAGGCTGTCGCATGCCCAGCATGCGGCGCTGCAAGCCTCGGCACAGGACATCACGCCCCCGGCGGAAGACGTCCTCGAACGCGCAGCCAAGCACCGCATGCCGCCGATCAGCGTGGCCTCGTACCAGCGCCCCGCGGTGTGGCGCGAGATCCTGCGCAACCTCGTCGGCGACCTGCTGGAGAACGCGCCAGTGGGCGCGCGCGAGACGCTCGACGGGCTGCTCGTCACCAGCGCCGAGGAGCTCGACAAGCTGGGCGAGAAGCTGCTCAACGGCGAACCCGAGGGCGCCGACATGGCCCGTCTGCCCTACGTCGCGGCGGCGATGCAGGTGGTGTTCACCGCGCTCGCCAGCAAGCTCGACGCCGGCGCGCTGCCGCTGATGGAAGCCCACAGCACCTGCCCGGTGTGCGGCAGCCACCCGGTGGTCAGCGTGATCCGCAGCGACGGCCCGACCGCCGGCCTGCGCTACGTGCATTGCACGCTGTGCAACACCGAGTGGCACGTCCCGCACGCCACCTGCGTGAGCTGCGGCGACCGCGACAAGATCACCCTGCACGAGATCGACGGCGACGACGGCATCGCGCGCGCGGAGTCCTGCGGGTCCTGCGAGAGCTACACCAAGCTCATCGTCCAGCCGAAGAACGTGCGCGTCGACCCGATCGCCGACGACCTCGCCTCGGTGGCGCTGGACATGCTGGTCGACGACGCGGGTTTCGTCCGCAGCGGGCCGAATTACCTGCTCATCGGCGCCGGGGAGTCGTAACAACGCCAAGGCAGTGCGGGGGCGGCGGCGCGGGTTTCGGGCGTGGAGGATCGCGACTTGCGTCGCTCCTACCGCTAGGGCCGACCGCCAGCCGCGGCGGTTTTGCAGGAGCGACGCGAGTCGCGATTGCGGCGGTACGGCGACGATGGCGCGGGTTTCCGGCGCGGAGGATCGCGACTTGCGTCGCTCCTACCGCTGGGGCCGACCGCCAGCCGCGGCGGTGCTGTAGGAGCGACGCGAGTCGCGATTGCGGCGGTACGGCGGCGATGGCGCGGGTTTCGGGCGCGGAGGATCGCGACTTGCGTCGCTCCTACCGCTGGGACCGACCGCCCGCCGCAGCGGTCTTGCAGGAGCGACGCGAGTCGCGATTGCGGGGGTGCGGCGGCGATGGCGCGGGTTTCGGGCGCGGAGGATCGCGACTTGCGTCGCTCCTACCGCTGGAACCGACCGCCAGCCGCGGCGGTCTTGTAAGAGCGACGCGAGTCGCGATTGCGGCGGCGGCGAGTCTGCCCTTCAGCCGAAGAAGGCCTCCACCTCTTCGCGACCGACCTCCTCCACCGTGCGATGCCGCCAGCGCGGGTTGCGGTCCTTGTCGATCAGCAGCGCGCGAATGCCTTCCATGGTGTCGCCGTGCGCGAAGCTGTACTCCATCATCGTCCGCTCCATGCGGAAGCAGTCCTCCAGGCCCAGCCGGCGTCCGCGCTGCAGCTGCGCGAAGGTCACGCACAGCATCAGCGGCGAACGCTGCGCCAGCAGCCCCTGCGTGCGCTCCACCCACGGCCGCAGCAGCGGATCGGTCTCGCCGGCGAGCGCGGCGAGGATCTCTTCCACGCTGCCATGGCCGAAGTGGCGCTCCACCGCGGCGAGTACCGGCGCGGTCAGCAGCGAGGGGATCTTCGTCTGCGTCGGCGCCGCCGGCCAGGCCTCGGCATCGATCGTGGCGATCAGCGCCCGGAGGTCGGCGAACAAGGCGCTCGGCACCAGGCGGTCGGCGAGGCCGCTCGCCACCGCGTCGGCGCCGCTCAGGGTGTCGCCGACCACCCCGATGTAGACGCCCAGCGCCGGCGGCAGGCGCGACAGGAAGTAGCTCGCGCCCACGTCGGGAAAGATCCCGATCGCCGTCTCCGGCATCGCCATGCGCGTGCGCTCGGTGACCAGGCGGTGCGTGCAGCCCTGCGAGATCCCCATGCCGCCGCCCATCACCACGCCGTCCATGAGGGCGATCGTGGGCTTGGGGTAGCGGTGGATGCGGCAGTCGAGCGCGTATTCCTCGTCGAAGTAGCACACCAGCTCCGGCGCACCCTGGCGCTGCAGCTCGTACAACGCGCGCACGTCGCCGCCGGCGCAGAACGCACGCTCGCCGCTGCCGCGCAGCAGCACCGCGCGGATCGCCGGGTCGTGCGCCCAGGCGTCGAGCTGGCGGGTGAGCGCGCGCACGGTGGCGAGATCGAGCGCGTTGAGCACGGCGGGACGATTCAGGGTGAGTACGCCGACGCCGTCGATGAGGTCGACCAGGACGTTGGCGGGCGACGCGGTCTCGGGGAGCAGCATGTCTACGCGGACACGCCCGCCGCGCGTGCCCGCGCCCGGTGCAGCTTGCGGTAGCTGTCGATCAGGCGCTGGTGGCGGTCGAGCCCTTCGAGCTTCATGCTCGTCGGCGTCAGGCCATGGAAGCGCACGCGGCCCTCCACCGAGCCGATCACCGCGTCCATGCGCGCGTCGCCGAACATGCGGCGGAAGTTGGCCTCGTAGTCTTCCAGCGCCAGCTCGTCGTCCAGCATCACCTCCAGCACCACGTTCAGGGCCTGGTAGAACAGCACCCGATCGACCGTGTTGTCGTTGTATTGCAGGAAGGCCTCGACGCGCTCCTTCGCCTCTTCCAATTGCTGCAGGGCGAGATGGATCAACAGCTTCAGCTCCAGGATCGTGAGCTGACCCCACACCGTGTTTTCGTCGAACTCGATGCCGATCAGCTCGATGATGTCGGTGTAATCGTCGAGCTCGCTTTCTTCCAGGCGCTCGAGCAGGGCTTCGAGGGCCTCATCGTCGAGGCGATGCAGGTTGAGGATGTCGGCGCGGAAGGCCAGCGCCTTGTTGGTGTTGTTCCAGATCAGGTCATCCACCGGATAGACCTCGGAATACCCCGGCACGACGATGCGGCAGACGGTGGCGCCGAGCTGGTCGAACACCGCCATGTACACTTCCTTGCCCATGTCCTCGAGGATGCCGAACAGGGTCGCGGCTTCCTCGGCGTTGGACCTTTCACCGTGGGAAGAGAAATCCCATTCGACGAACGGGTAATCGGCCTTGGCGCTGAAGAAGCGCCACGACACCACGCCGCTCGAATCGATGAAGTGCTCGACGAAATTATTCGGCTCGGTGACCGCGTTGCTCTCGAAGGTGGGCGCGGGCAGGTCGTTGAGGCCCTCGAAGCTGCGCCCCTGCAGCAGCTCGGTCAGGCTGCGCTCCAGCGCCACCTCCAGGCTCGGGTGCGCCCCGAACGAGGCGAACACGCCGCCCGTGCGCGGGTTCATCAGGGTCACGCACATCACCGGATACTTGCCGCCCAGCGACGCATCCTTCACCAGCACCGGAAAGCCCTGCGCCTCCAGCCCCTGGATGCCGGCCACGATGCCGGGATACTTCGCCAGCACCTGCGGCGGCACGTCGGGCAGCGCCATCTCGCCTTCGATGATCTCGCGCTTGACCGCGCGCTCGAAGATCTCCGACAGGCACTGCACCTGCGCCTCGGGCAGCGTGTTGCCGGCGCTCATGCCGTTGCTGAGGTAGAGGTTGTCGATCAGGTTGGTGGGGAAATACACCACCTCGCCGTCCGACTGGCGCACGTAGGGCAGCGCGCAGATGCCGCGCGCCACGTTGCCGGAGTTGGTGTCGTACAGATGCGAGGCGCGCAGCTCGCCCTCGGGGTCGTAGATCTCCAGGCAATACTCGTCGAGCAGCCCGGCCGGCAGCGCATCCTTGCGGCCGGGCTTGAACCAGCGCTCGTTGGGGTAATGCACGAACGCCGCGTCGGCGATGTCCTCGCCCCAGAACTGGTCGTTGTAGAAGTGGTTGCAGTTGAGGCGCTCGATGTATTCGCCCAGCGCCGACGCCAAGGCGCTCTCCTTGCTCGCCCCCTTGCCGTTGGTGAAGCACATCGGCGAATGCGCATCGCGGATGTGCAGCGACCACACGTTGGGCACGAGGTTGCGCCACGACGCGATCTCGATCTTGATGCCGAGGTCCGCCAGCAGCTTCGACATGTTGGCGATCGTCTGCTCCAGCGGCAGATCCTTGCCGAGGATGTAGGTGTGGGCGTCCGGATCCGGATTCAGCGTCAGCAGGGCCTGCGCATCGGCGTCCAGGTTCTCCACCTCCTCGATGACGAACTCCGGCCCGGTCTGCACCACCTTCTTCACGGTGCAGCGCTCGATCGAGCGCAGGATGCCCTGGCGGTCCTTGGCGGAGAGGTCCTCCGGCAGCTCGACCTGGATCTTGAAGATCTGCTTGTAGCGGTTCTCGGGGTCGACGATGTTGTTCTGCGACAGGCGGATGTTGTCGGTGGGGAGGTTGCGGGTGTCGCAGTACAGCTTCACGAAGTAGGCCGCGCACAAGGCCGACGAGGCCAGGAAATAGTCGAACGGCCCCGGCGCCGAGCCGTCGCCCTTGTAACGGATCGGCTGATCGGCGATCACCGTGAAGTCGTCGAACCTGGCTTCGAGGCGAAGCTTGTCGAGGAAGTTGACCTTGATTTCCATGAGGGGGAAGGAATCCTGAAAGGGCGTGAACACGCGTCGGGCGGCATTATCGCCGGTTTCGCGGGGGCGGACGGGGTTCGGGGCGGGCTGCGGCTCCTGCAGGAGCGCCGCAAGGCGCGAACGCGGCCGCGCCGAGACGCCTACGTGGGCTTCGTGCGCTTCGACTGTGGCAGCTCGACGAAGGCGATGCAGTTCACCAGGTTCCACACCGCCAGCATCGCGTACTTGTCGGACTCGTCGGCCGCGATCTCGCCCAGCCACTTCGACGTATCGCTCGCCACGTAGGCTGCCAGCCCCTTCTCGGGGTGCGCGGCGATATAGCGCCGAAGCGCGCGACTGCGCAGCGACGGGGCGATGTCCTCGCCGAGGCGCGTCGCCGCCACGAAACGCGCGAGCTGGCGCTCCTGCTCGTCCTCCGTGATGACCGGCCAGGCCAGCCCGGACGCCTTCATCGCCTGGAAGCAGACCAGCAGCACCCCGACGGCGAACTCGACCCTCTCCATCGGCACCCCGAGCCGGGGCAGCGCCAGGATCGAGCCCAGCATGTTCGGCTGCATGCGGAAGATCTCGTCGGCGAGACGCTCTTTCTGCGCGCGGTCCATCGCCTGAACGGCATCGACGGCCTTCGCCACCGACTCGGTCGACAACCGGCTCATTCGACACCTCCGCGCGATCCGCACGCAAACCGCTCACCAGACCCACCGCATGCTCGGCCGCGGCCGCCCACACGCGCTCGGCGCCAGCCGGCAAGGGCGACGGCTGCCTGTGCGCGGACGACGCGGAGGATCATCCGCCGGTGTTCAGCGTCGAGAGGCTGCGCGCAGAACGCGTCGGTCAGCGCGGCGATGGCGGCAAACTTCTCCGTCATGGCCTTGGAAATCCGCTCGGTGGTTGTCATCGGCAAAAAGGCAGTGGATGGGGCTCGGCATTGTCGCAGAGCCGCAAGGTCGGCAGGGCTGCGGGTGGAGGACTGGGTTAGTGCGATGAACGCCTGATTTGCGGGTGGCGGCGTTACGGACTCGTCGACATCCTTTGCTGGCGCAACGGCAATCGTCGTTCGAGCGGAGCGGCTCGTGGTCGGCCGGAGCTGCCGGCCGGCTTGCTTAGATTGAACGGCGCCAATCTCGTCGAAACTTGCCGCACGATGCTCAGCGTGGGCGAACGACAGGTCCTCTATCCCGCGAAAACGGCCTGGGTTAGGCACAGACGTTGGGCGATGCCTACGGTGCATCTCTGCTACGGAAAAGCGCTAGACGAAAGCCAGCCTTCCTCAGCAAGCCGATGCCAAGCAAACTTAACGTGATCGGGCTGCATGAGCAGCTTCTTCCGATCGTTCCAGCCGTGCACCGCCGTAATCGCTTCATCGACCGAGCGTACGCCGGGCTCGTGTGCCGCGACCCAGTGAACCGAGGCCAACAGTTCCATGCCATACGACGATTGGTAGCCATCGATAAGCCGCCCCACGCGCTCAACACGGGCTGAGAGCGCCGAATGGCCTTCGTTTGCGATGAACGCCTCGGCTTCGGCAAGTGCGTCTTCCGTGGGCTCGATTTCGGCTTCGACAACACCATCGCCCAGGCCGCGAATGAAGTGCCCTTCCATCGTGTTCAGCGCGTGGCGTAGCGTGTCGGAGTACGGACCGTAGTGGTGCTTCACAAACTGAAGCTGCAGCGGCTCGCCGGCCTCCTGCAGAAAGTACGCAAGCTTCTGAACCTCGATCTTGGATAGCCCGTAGTTCAGCTCACCGTACGTGCTCAAGACCTTGACGATTGCTGCCCGGCCGGGCGTCATGCGGGGACGCTTGGTCCGAACTTCCATCGTCTTTGGATTGGGCGCACCCCCAGGTTCGAAGAGTCGCACTTCAACATCGGGAAGCGCTTCGAATGAAGCTTCGATCAAAGGCCGCACTTGGGTCCAGTCTAGCCCACCGTTCCCGCAACCTAGCGGCGGGATGGCAATTGACCGAATGCCGAGGCGCCGCACCTGCGTCACTAGGTCGATCAAACCGTCGCGGATGAACGCCATCCTAGAGGCGCCGCGCCAATGGTCCTTGGTCGGGAAGTTGATGATGTAGTTCGGCTTGACTAGGCCGCCTGAGTCGTGGATGAACATTCGGCCCGGACGCACTTGCCCCGCCTTGCAAGCTGCCGCGTACTCAGCAAAATTGTCCGGCCACTTGTTCTTGAATTGCAGCGCGATGCCCTTGCCCATCACGCCGACACAGTTCACCGTGTTCACGATGGCGTCGACATCGTCCTGCTTCAGCAGATCACCTTGCGTGAGCTTGATCATGATGGGCTATCCTCAGAAGTACCAGGCCGGCATGATGTCGACCGTCAATGCTACGCCGGCCTGGGCCAGCAACGCCAGTACCTGCGCTTGCCGCGCGGCGTCGATCACGCCCAAGCGAGTCATGCAGTCAAGGGGAACATTGTCCCTCACCAGAAACTCGGCCTGCCGACGCTCCATCCGGTCGGCGTACCGTGCAACGGCCGGATTGTTCTGCCAGAACTTGCAATAGCCGTCGAGCTGCGGCGCTTCGGTCATCAAGTCCCAGGCAACGGCCGTGTCCAGGTGGGCGAGATCGGTGTACGGGGTGCTGAAAGCCAGCGTTGCGTTGCGGTCATAGAAGACGAACGGGCGGCCTCTGGCCACCAAGCACTGCACGGTAGTCTCGAAGTGAACGATGTCAGTCTGCCGCCACTGACATCCCGCGACCCGGCCGCCGTTGATGGCGAACAGCATCGGCGACCGCGGCGCGAAGTAGAACGGCACGAAGTCGTGCACCAACCCGCCCGGCGGATTGGGCACAGCACGCACGGCCCGCGCTCCCTGGGCGCCTGCATGAGCGATGTTCTGGTAGTTGATGCCTGCCGCAGCGCCACCGTTCTTCGACAGCAGCGCCCCGGCAGCGAAGATTGCCGGCAAGTTGGCGATCGCAGTGATGTGGAACAGTCGCGTTGGGTACGGTGCTGGCATCGATCAGCTCCCGTACCCGGAGGCGGACGTTGCCGCTACCGCGCGCCCCTCATACGCCATCAGGATCAGCGGTTTCACGGCATCGAGATCCGCCTGAGACGCCAGAGCCAGTTCCAGGTCGCCGGTCCCCCAATGCCCTTGCTGCCGAACATCCCGCCCATTCGACGGCAGCGGCTGCACTTGATCGGGGTCGACGTGCAGGTAAAGGAGCGACCGAGCCCTTTGCGGCACCACCGTGGCGAAGTTCTTCAGGCGCTTGAAGGCCACGTAGAGCTTGAGCTCCTTGCGCTGCACGTCGTCGCCCAGCGACAAGACGTGCCCCTCCAGCGATGCCACCAGCTCGCAGAGGTGCGGCGGCAACAGCGGAAGCCAGTCGGCGTAGGAACGGTCGCCGCCCGCACCTTTGGCGCTGGTGGGCTCTGCCGCTGGCGCAGGCGCTGCCTTGGCTGGCTTCACGGCCTTGGTTGTCGTCGCCTTGCCCGCATTGGCGCTGGCCGCGTTGGCCAGCTCCAGCAGCAGCAACTCGTCGCCGAAGCGCCGGTAGCGAATCAGCTCGATGTTGCGGTTGATCTGCTGAACCGCATGCCCGTCGTACTTGGTGAAGTCGGCCGCGATGCACACCAGCCGCGGCGCGGTCCAGTCGATGGCATCGGCCGCGGGCTTGCCCAACTGGTCCATCACCAGCAGCTTGAACTCGGCCTGGTGGTCCATCAGCCAGTCCAGGTAGAACAGGCCCTGGTTGATGACGTTCTCGCCGACCGAGCGCTTGTATTCCAGGATGACGGGGCAGTTGTTCTCGTCCAGGCCCAGCGAGTCGATCCGGCCTGCGTGGGTCTTGCCGGTGGAGTATTCGGTGGCCAGGAAACGGATGCCGAGCAGGGTGTCGAGGTTGGCCTCGATCAGCGTCTGCAGCGGCTTCTCAAGGTCGGAGGCGTCACCTTGGAGTTCTAACGCCTTGCCGGACTGCAGGCGAAAAAGCTTGATGTCACTCATGCTGCCTCCTGGCCTTGTTCGAGCCGGAGGCACAAGTCTTCGTACCCCATCAACTTGAGCTGAGCTCGCGCGGCCGACGCGAACGGGCGGTCCGGCTTGGTCAGACGCTGAAGCATGTCCAGCTGACTATCAGCGCGCAGGTGCAGCGACACGAATGCAGACGCTGCCGCGCTCAATTCTGCTGCCGTCTTGTTCTGCACAACGAGCTCGACGATCTCTTGAACTAAGCGCATGGCGCCTTGCCGCGCGGAGACGAGACCTGGAAGGTCCAGCCCCAGGAGTCTGACCGTGTCATGCACACGGGTTCTCTCGTACTCGCCCAAACAGAACCGGGTCGGTCCCATCCTTCCGGTGGCGGTGCCCAGCGTCAATTACCTTGGCCGGTCGACGTCAATTATCCTGGCCGGTGGAAGCGAGGCATGAGGGGTTCAGCCTTTCG
>NZ_AMXD01000085.1 GCF_000310185.1 Thauera aminoaromatica S2
CGCGGAGCCGGCGCCGGTGCCACGCCTCGAGGCGCCGCCGCCGGCACGGGTGGAGCGTGCGCAGCGCCCCGAGCCGGTGGTCGGCGAGGTCCGCGACGCCGCCAGTGCCACGCCCACCGGCGTGCGCTTCAACCAGCTGCGCGGGCAGCTGCGCTTTCCGGTGCGCGGAGAACTCGTGGGCCGCTTTGGTGCTCCAAGGGCGGAGGGTGGAACCACCTGGAAGGGCGTGTTCATCCGCGCCGGCAACGGTGCCGAAGTGCGTTCGGTGGCCGGCGGGGAAGTGGTCTTCTCGGACTGGTTGCGCGGGTACGGCAACCTCATCATCGTCGACCACGGCAGCGACTACCTGACCATCTACGGCAACAACGATTCCCTGCTCAAGGAAGTGGGCGATCGCGTCGGCGGTGGCGAGCCGATCGCCAGCGTGGGCGCCGCCGGGGTGGGCAACGATTCGGGTTTATACTTCGAGATCCGTCACCAGGGGCAGCCGCTCGATCCGATGCAATGGATGCGGCTCAACTAGACGGGACGGCCGACCGGGGCGGTCGGCGCACTACTGGAGTTCTCATGCGCAGCAGCAAGCTGAAACAGTTCGGCCTCGTCATGACCGGCATGGTGGCCGGGATCATGATCAGCCTCAATTTCTCCGCCAACGCCGACCGCAGCGCGCCCCTGCCGCTGCCGGTCGACGAGTTGCGCGCCTATGCCGACGTCTTCAACGCGATCAAGCAAGGCTACGTCGAGCCGGTGGAGGACAAGAAGCTGATCACCGACTCGATCAGCGGCATGCTCTCCGGGCTGGATCCGCACTCCGCCTATCTCGACGCCGAGGCCTTCAAGGACCTCCAGGTCGGCACCCAGGGCGAATTCGGCGGTCTCGGCATCGAGGTCGGCATGGAAGACGGCTTCGTCAAGGTGATCTCGCCGATCGAGGATACTCCGGCCTTCCGCGCCGGTGTGCTGGCGGGCGACCTGATCGTCAAGCTGGACGACACCCCGGTCAAGGGCATGAGCCTCAACGACGCGGTCAAGCGCATGCGCGGCAAGCCGCGCACCGACATCATCCTCACGATCATGCGCAAGGGGCAGTCGCAGCCGATCGTGATCAAGCTGACGCGCGAAGTCATCAAGGTGCAGAGCGTCAAGTCCAAGGTGGTGGAGCCCGGCTACGCCTACCTGCGCATCGCGCAGTTCCAGGAGAACACCGCCGCGTCGGTGGTCGAGCACCTGGCCAAGCTCGGCGCTCAGGGCCCGGTGCAGGGCCTGGTACTCGACCTGCGCAACGACCCTGGCGGCCTGCTGCACGGCGCCGTGGGCGTGTCGGCGGCCTTCCTGCCCGAAGAGACCCTCGTGGTGAGCACCGACGGCCGCACCGAGGACGCCAAGCGCGAGTACCGCGCCATCCAGGCCGACTACCTGCGCGGCACCCGCGACGACTTCCTGCGCCGCCTGCCGGCCTATGCGCGCGACGTGCCGATGGTGGTGCTGGTGAACGCGGGCTCGGCCTCGGCCTCGGAGATCGTCGCCGGCGCGCTGCAGGATCACAAGCGCGCCAGGGTGATCGGCACGCAGACCTTCGGCAAGGGCTCGGTGCAGACCATCCTGCCGCTCAACAACAACACCGCGATCAAGCTCACCACCGCACGCTACTACACGCCGAGCGGGCGCTCGATCCAGGCCAAGGGCATCGCGCCCGACATCGTCGTCGAGGAGACCGCCAACGGGTCCGGCCGCCGCGTGCGCGAGGCCGATCTGCTGGGGCATCTCGAGAACGACAAGGGCGCCGTGGAGGCCGCGAAGGCCGCTGCCGGCAAGGCGGACGGCGCGCCGGCAGAAGAAACCGCGGCCGAGACTGCGCGCTTCGAGCTCGCGGGCGACAACGACCACCAGCTCAAGCAGGCGATCCGCCTGCTCAAGGGCGAGGACATCGCCCACGCCGCGCCGGCCGTCGAGGCCGAAGCGGCCGGGGGACAGGCCGCGGCGGCCGGGGCCGCGCAGCCTGCGGCGGCGAAACAGTAAGCCGGGAGTCCGGCCGGGGGGACGATCATGCGCAGGGAAACTGCCTACAAGCTGGCGGGCCGGCATCACGACCGGCCCTTGCCGGGCGCCGATATCCACAAGCATCGCGAGATCCGCTTCAAGCCGCTCCCGCCCGGGCAGGTGGAGCGCGCCTGGAAGTCGCTGCAACTGCTCAAGGGCCTGCAGCTCGAGCGCACCGACGATCCGCTGGGCATCGTGGTGCGCTACTCGGTGCTCGACTATTCGCTCGAGTCGCTCGAGGACGCGCTGCGCGAGGCCGGCTTTGCGCTGGAGAATTCGCTCTACATCAAGCTGGTGCGGGCACTCGTGTATTTCAGCGAGGAGACCCAGCGCCACAACCTGCTGTCGCCCGAACGCCTGATCAAGCAGTCCAACGAGGTCTACATCCAGGCCTGGGACCACCACGTGCATGGCGACCACGACGACACCCCGCTCGAACTGCGCGAATACAAGTAATCGGGCGATGAACGACGACCAGCTGCTGCGCTACAGCCGCCACATCCTGCTGCCCGAGATCGACGTCGAAGGCCAGCAGGCCCTGCTCGACGCGCGCGCGCTGGTGGTCGGCGCGGGCGGGCTGGGCTCGCCCGCGGCGATGTACCTTGCCGCCGCCGGGGTCGGCACCCTCGTGCTCGCCGACCACGATACGGTCGATCTCACCAACCTGCAGCGCCAGATCATGCACTCGGCCGACATGGTCGGCCTGCCCAAGGTCGCCTCGGCACGTGCCACGCTGCACCGGCTCAACCCGCAGACCCGGCTCGAGCCGATCCAGGCGCGCCTGGAGGGCGAGGCACTCGAGGCCGAGGTGGGGCGCGCCGACGTGGTGCTCGACTGCACCGACAACTTCGCCACCCGCCACGCCATCAATCGCGCCTGCGTGAAGCACCGCAAGCCGCTGGTGTCGGGCGCGGCGATCCGCTTCGACGGTCAGGTCTCGGTGTTCGACCTGCGCAAGCCCGACAGCGGCTGCTACCACTGCCTGTTCCCGGAAGGCGAGGACATCGAGGAGGTGCGCTGTGCGGTGATGGGCGTGTTCGCCCCCATCGTCGGCATCGTCGGCACCATCCAGGCTGCCGAGGCGCTCAAGGTCCTCATTGGTTGCGGGCGCACGCTCGACGGCCGCTTGCTGCTGCTCGACGGCTTGTCGATGGAATGGCGCAGTGTCGCGCTCGGGCGCGACCCCGGCTGCGCGGTGTGCGGGACGGCGCGATGCGCCGGAGCGGTGGAATCAGCCCTGCGCTAGCGGTCGCGCGATCAGGCGCAGGTCGGGGCCGATGCGGCGCAGGTCGCGGATGTCCAGCCTTGTGGCGCCTTCCAGGCGGGTGAGCGCGGGCAGGTTGAAGAGCCCCTGCGCGGCGTCGCCGACCAGCATCGGCGCCAGGTAGATCAGCAGCTCGTCCACGCAGCCCTCGCGCAGCAGCGAGCCGTTGAGCTTGAAGCCGGCCTCGACGTGCAGCTCGTTGATGCCGCGCTCGCCCAGCAGGCGCAGCAGCGCACCCAGATCCACCTTGCCGGCCGCGTTGGGCACGAAGACGATCTCGTGGCCGGCCGCGCGCAGCATGTCGATGCGGGCTTGATCCGTGCTGCCGGTGGCGATCAGGATGGGTTCGCCCTGCAGGATGCGGGCCTGCGGCGACACCTCCAGGCGCGCATCGACCAGGATGCGCAGCGGCTGGCGTTCGCAGGGCACGTCGCGCACGCCGAGTTGCGGATCGTCCTCGCGCACCGTGCCGATGCCGGTCAGGATCGCGCATGCGCGCGCGCGCCAGCGGTGGCCGTCGCGGCGTGCGGCCGGGCCGGTGATCCACTGGCTGACGCCGTTGTCGAGCGCGCTCTTGCCGTCGAGCGTGCCGGCGACCTTGAGCCGCACCCAGGGCCGACCGCGCGTCATGCGTGAAACGAAGCCGATGTTGAGCTCTTGCGCCGCCTCGGCGAGCAGGCCGTGCGCGGCGGCGATGCCGGAAGCGCGCAGGCGGGCGAGACCGCGCCCGGCGACGAGCGGGTTGGGGTCTTCCATGGCGGCGATCACGCGCGCCACGCCGGCCTCGATCAGCGCGTCGGCGCAGGGTGGGGTGCGGCCGAAGTGCGAGCACGGCTCCAGGGTGACGTAGGCGGTGGCACCGCGCGCGGCCGCTCCGGCCTGGCGCAGCGCGTGGACTTCGGCGTGGGCCTCGCCGGCGCGCGCGTGCCAGCCCTCGCCGACGGTCGTGCCGTCGCGCACGATCACACAGCCCACGCGCGGGTTGGGCGAGGTGGTGTCGAGGCCGCGGGCGGCGAGCTGCAGCGCGCGCGCCATGGCGGCGTGGTCAGCCGCCGAAAAGGTCATGTCCGGGGTCCGCTCCGCCCTTGTCGGCCTTGCCGCGCCGCGGGCGCGTCTGCACCTCGCGGATCACCTCGGCGAACTCGTCGACGTCGGCGAAGTTGCGATACACCGACGCGAAGCGGATGTAGGCCACCTTGTCGAGCTTCTTGAGTTCCTTCATGACCAGCTCGCCGATCTTCTCGCTCGGGACTTCCTGTTCGCCCATGGCGAGCAGGCGCGCCTCGATGCGGTCCACCGCAGCGTCGATGGCCTCGATGGTGACCGGGCGCTTGCGTAGCGCCAGCTTCATGCTGCCGGCGAGCTTGGCGTGGTCGAACTCGGTGCGGTTGCCGTTGCGCTTGACGATGTGAGGCATCTTGAGGTCGATGCGCTCATACGTGGTGAAGCGCTTGTCGCACTTGACGCAGCGACGGCGACGCCGGACGACATCGCCGTCCTCGTTCTCGCGCGTGTCGGTGACCTGGGTGTTGGGGTCAGCGCAGAAGGGGCATTTCATGGCCGGAAGGCGGCGCCGGGCGGGGCGGGTGCCATTGCGGCGCCCGCTCCGCCGAACGGCTTACTTGCCGTAGACCGGGAACTTCGCGCACAGCTCGGCCACCTGGCCGCGCACGCGCGCGATCACCGTCTCGTCCTGCGGTGCGTCGAGCACGTCGGCGATCAGGTGGGCGATCTTCTCGGCCTCGATCTCGGTGAAGCCGCGCGTGGTCATCGCCGGCGAGCCGAGGCGGATGCCCGAGGTGGTGAAGGGCTTCTCGGGGTCATTCGGGATCGAGTTCTTGTTCACCGTGATGTGGGCGCTGCCCAGCACCGCCTCGGCGGCCTTGCCGGTGATCTTCTTGTTGCGCAGGTCGACCAGGAAGACGTGGCTCTCGGTGCGGCCGGAGACGATGCGCAGGCCGCGCTCCTCGGACAGCACGCGTGCCATCACGCGGGCGTTGGCGATCACCTGCTCCTGGTAGTCGCGGAACGCGGGCGAGGCCGCCTCCTTGAAGGCCACCGCCTTGGCCGCGATGACGTGCATCAGCGGGCCGCCCTGCAGGCCGGGGAAGATCGCCGAGTTGAGCGCCTTCTCGTGCTCGGCCTTCATCAGGATGATGCCGCCGCGCGGGCCGCGCAGGGTCTTGTGGGTGGTCGAGGTGACGACGTCGGCGTGCGGCACCGGGTTGGGGTAGAAGCCCGCGGCGATGAGGCCGGCGTAGTGCGCCATGTCGACCCAGAAGATCGCGCCGACTTCCTTGGAGATCTTCGCGAAGCGCTCGAAGTCGATGCGCAGCGCGTAGGCCGAGGCGCCCGCGATGATGATCTTGGGCTTGTGCTCGCGCGCCAGCGCTTCCATCTTGTCATAGTCGATCTCTTCCTTGGCGTCGAGACCGTAGGCGACCACGTTGAACCACTTGCCGGACATGTTCAGCGGCATGCCGTGGGTGAGGTGGCCGCCTTCGGCCAGGCTCATGCCCATGATGGTGTCGCCCGGCTTGGCGAAGGCCATCAGCACGGCCTGGTTGGCCTGCGAGCCGGAGTTCGGCTGCACGTTGGCGGCCTCGGCGCCGAACAGCGCCTTGAGGCGGTCGATGGCCAGCTGCTCGGCGATGTCGACGTGTTCGCAGCCGCCGTAGTAGCGCTTGCCCGGGTAACCCTCGGCGTACTTGTTGGTGAGCTGGGAGCCTTGGGCTTCCATCACCGCGTGGGAGACGTAGTTTTCGGAGGCGATCAGTTCGATGTGGTCTTCCTGGCGCTTGTTTTCGGCCTGGATGGCGGACCACAGCTCGGGATCGACTTTGGCGAGGGTGTCTTGCGAAGAGAACATGGCGTCTGCTTACCGGATGGGGTTGGGCGGAATCGAGGGGATTCGGACGCGCGATTCTAGCATGCGGCGATGCACGAAAAAGCGGCGGGCGCCCGTCGGACGCCCGCCGCCGGCAGGGAGGCGGCGGCCTTACCAGCCGCGCTGCTGCGTGCCGTAGCCCTCGTTGCCTGCGGCCGCTGCGGGCTCTCCTGAAGGGGGCGTGCCGCTGCCCTCCGGCGCTGCGCTGCCGGGGGGTTCCGCAGGCGATGCCCCGCCACCCCAGCTGTCGGACTGCTGCGCGCCCCAGCCGCCACCGTCGCCGCCACCGTCGACCTTGATCTCGATGGTGTCGAGGTCGACCTCCATCTTCTTGTCCAGCGTGAAGGTCACCAGGCCCGGGAACGCGATCAAGGCCACCACCATGACGATCTGCATCAGCACGAAGGGGATCGAGCCGGCGTAGATGTCCATCGTCTTGACGCCGGCCACGCGCTTCTTCGTCACGCGGTCGAGGTAGTCCTTCGCTGGCGCCACGCTGCGCAGATAGAACAGCGCGAAGCCGAAGGGCGGGGTCAGGAAGGAGGTCTGCAGGTTCATCGCCAGCAGCACGCCGAACCACACCAGGTCGATGCCCAGCTTGTCGGCCACCGGCGCCAGCAGCGGCACCAGGATGAAGGCGATCTCGAAGAAGTCGATGAAGAAGCCGAGGAAGAAGATCACCGTGTTCACAAACACCAGGAAGCCGATCTCGCCGCCGGGCAGCTTGTCGAACAGGTGCTCGACCCAGATCGGACCATCGACCGCGGTGAAGGTGAAGCTGAAGATCGTCGAGCCGATGAGGATGAACATCACGAAGCACGACAGCCGCGCGGTGGATTCGAGACCGTGCTTGAGCAACGTCATGTCGAGCTTGCCGCGCGAGAACGCCATGATCATGCCGCCCACCGCACCCATCGCGCCGCCTTCGGTCGGCGTCGCCACGCCGAGGAAGATCGTGCCGAGCACCAGGAAGATCAGCGCCAGGGGCGGGATCAGCACGAAGGTCACGCGCTCGGTGATGCGCGACAGCAGACCCATGCCGGTCACCTTGTTCACCATGGCGGCGGCGAACGCGAACAGCGTGCCGCCGGTGAGCGCGACGACGATGGTCTCGTCCAGTGCCGCCTTGACCTCGGTGCCCTTGAATGCGCTCAGGATCTCGCTGTAGTACATGCCGAAGGTGACCGAGACGGCGGTGACGAACAAGGTGAACACGCCGAGTGAGCGCATGCCCGAACTGCCATCCGGCTCGCGGTAGCTGCGCGCTTCCGGCGGCAGGGCCGGGACCATGGCCGGCTTGAAGATCGCCAGGCCGATGATGAACAGCACATACAGGCCGATCAGGATGAAGGCGGGGATGAAGGCGCCCTTGTAGAGGTCGCCGACGCTGCGACCAAGCTGGTCTGCGATCACGATCAGCACCAGCGAGGGCGGCACGATCTGCGCCAGCGTGCCCGAGGCGGTGATTGCGCCGCTGGCGATGGCCGGGCTGTAGCCGTAGCGCAGCATGATCGGCAGCGAGATCAGGCCCATCGAGATCACCGCGGCGGCGACCACGCCGGTGGTCGCCGCGAGCAGGGCGCCGACGAAGATCACCGCCAGCGCGAGCCCGCCGCGGATCGGCCCGAACACCTGGCCGACGGTGTCGAGCAGCTCCTCGGCCATGCCGCTGCGTTCGAGCACCAGGCCCATCAGGGTGAAGAAGGGAATCGCGAGCAGGGTGTCGTTCTGGATGATGCCGAAGACGCGCAGCGGCAGCGCCTGGAAGATGCTGGGCGACAACAGGCCGATCTCGACGCCGATGAAGCCGAACAGCAGCCCGCAGGCGGCGAGGGCGAAGGCGACCGGGAAGCCGGTGAGCAGGAAGGCCAGCAGCGACCCGAACATCAGTTCGGGAGCGTGGGCGGTGAAGAGTTCGATCATTTCCGCACCTCGCCGGCGTCGTCATGATGGGGTTGGGCGTGTTCGACGTCGTGCGCCTCGTTGCTCTCGTGCGCACCGTGCAGCAGCGGGTTGGGCGCCTTGCCCTGCAGGAAGGCGAAGCGCTTGATCAGCTCCGAGATCGCCTGCAGGCCGAGCAGCGCGAAGCCGAACGGCACCAGGGCATACACCGGCCAGCGGATCAGGCCGCCGGCGTTCGACGACATCTCTCCCGAAGCGTAGGCGCCCACCACCACCGGCCACGCGAACTGGATCATGAACCAGCACAGCGGCAGCAGAAACACGATGATTCCGGCGATGTCGATGACCATGCGCGTGCGCATCGACAGCTTGCTCGCGAGCACGTCGATGCGGACGTGGGCGTTCTGCAGGAAGGTGTAGCCGGCGCCGAGCAGGAAGACCGCGCCGAAGAGATACCACTGGATCTCGAGGAAAGCGTTCGAGCCAATGTTGAAGGCCTTGCGCGCGACGGCGTTTCCGGCGCTGATCAGCGCGGCGGCGAGCACGAGCCAGATGATGAACTTGCCGAAGAATCGGCTTACGGCATCGATGCCGTGTGAAATTCGGAGGAGGGTGTCCATTTGGCTCGCCTCGAGGCTTGCGTGCACAAAAATGCCGAGCGGGGCCAGGGCTTCGCTCGGCGTGAGGGAGGGGGCGGGGGTGCCGCGAGCGATGTCCGGAACGCAAGCAGCGGCGCCCGGACATCCGATCGTCACAGCTTCTGCGAAGCCAGGTACTGCGCGTAGTTGCCTTCGGCAACCGACTCCCACTGCACCTGGTCGGCGAGGAAGCGGCTGTAGTCGGGGTAGACCTTCTTCCAGTTGGCGTTCTTCTCGTTGAGCTCGGCATAGACCTCGCGCGACGCCTTGAAGGCGGCGTCCATGAAGTCCTTCGGGAAGCGCGACAGCTTGGCGCCTTCGGCGATCAGCTGCTTGAGCGAGCCGGGGTTGCGGCCGTCGTAGCGCGCCTGACAGGTGACGTGGGCGGCGCGGGAGGCCTGCTCGACGATCGCCTTGTACTCGGCCGACAGGCCGTTCCACTGCTTGTCGTTGATGTACACCGAGAACTGCGTGCTGCCTTCCCACCACGCCGGGAAGTAGTAGTGCTGCGCCACCTTGTGCAGGCCGAGTTTGAGGTCGTCATAGGGGCCGATCCATTCGGCGGCGTCGATCGTGCCCTTCTCCAGCGACTGGTAGATCTCGCCGGCGGGAATGTTCTGCGGCACCGCGCCGAGCTTGGCGAGCACGCGTCCGCCGAAGCCGCCGATGCGCATCTTCAGGCCCTCGATGTCCTTGACCGACTTGATCTCCTTGCGGAACCAGCCACCCATTTGGGCGCCGGTGTTGCCGCAGGGGAAGTTCACGATGTTGAACTGGGCGTAGAACTCGCGCATCAGCTTGAGGCCGTTGCCCTCGAACATCCACGCGCTCATGGCGCGCGAGGTCATGCCGAAGGGGATCGTGCAGTCGAAGGCGAAGGTCTCGTCCTTGCCGAAGAAGTAGTAGGGCGCGGTGTGGGCGCACTCGATGGTGCCCTGCTGTACCGCGTCGACCACGCCGAAGGCGGGGACGAGCTCGCCCGCCGGGTGCACCGAGATCACGAACTTGCCGCCGGTCGCCTCCGACACGTACTTGGCGAATGCCTCGCTCGCGCCGAACACCGTCTCGAGCGATTTCGGGAAGCTGGAGGCCAAGCGCCAGCGGATCTGCTGCTGGGCGTTGACGATGGCCGGTGCGGTGCCGGCGGCGAGAATGCCGGCCATGCCGGCGCCCTGCAGAAATTTACGACGTTCCACGGTGTCTCCTTGTCGCGTGAGGTGTGATCGAGGCCTTCAATGCGATTATAGAAAGACCCGATACCGGGCTGTAATCCGCGGAAAACCCTAATCGCGCGGGACTTCGTCATTTTCGATGCACATCGCATCAGTTTCCTGGTAGCTCGTCCAGCGCGCTGGCGAGGTGGCTCTCGTCGGCCCAGGCGAGCAGCCGCCAGCACCCGGACGTGTGTTCGACCCAGTTGAGCGCCGCGTTCGGGATCGCGAAGTCGCGCACGGCTTCGAGCGGCTTGCCGGTGGCCAGGCGGTGAGCGATGTCGAGCACGCCGCCGTGGGTCACCACCACCACCGTCTCGCCGGCGTGGCGCGCGGCAATCTCCTCCAAGGCTGCCTGCACGCGTGCGGCGAGCCCATGCAGGCTCTCGCCGCCGCTGTCGAGCGCCACCTGCGGGTCGCGCTTCTTGAAGTGCTGCCAGGCCTGTGGCTGCTGACGCTCGGCCTCCTCGAAGGTCAGCCCCTGCAGCACGCCGTAGTGGCGCTCGCGCAGGCGCGTGTCGTGGGTGGCGGCGAGTCCGTGGGTGCGAGCGACCGCGTCGGCGGTCTGGCGCGCGCGCTGCAGGTCGCTGCTGTAGAGCGCGGCGAAGCGTTCGCCGGCGTGCGCGAGGCTGCGCGCGGTGGCTTCGGCCTGAGACAGGCCGCGCGGGTTGAGCGGGACGTCGATGTGGCCCTGCAGGCGGCGCTCGGCGTTCCAGGCGGTTTCGCCGTGACGGACGAGGCAGATCCTGCAGGCATGTGCGGATTGTGTCGAGTTTCGTGTTTTCATCATTATGGGCAAGCGGCCGTCCGGGGAGGGCGGCCCTTGTGGGATAATCGAGATTTTTCAGGCCTGCCGGCTCGCAAAGCGGCACCGGGGCGGCGCGCCGCCCCGGTTTCCGGAGTTTCCCCCGTGCACTCTCTGCTGCGCTTATCCCGCTTGATCGACTGGATCAACGAACGGGTCGGACGCGCCGTGATGTGGCTGGTGCTGGTCGCCGTGGTGATCAGCGCCGGCAACGCGCTCGTCCGCAAGCTGTTTAACACAAGTTCCAACGCCCTGCTCGAGATCCAGTGGTACCTGTTCGCCGCGATCTTCATGCTCGCCGCGGGCTACACCTTCCTGCGCAACGAGCACGTGCGCATCGACATCCTCACCAGCCGCTTGTCGGCACGCGGACAGAACGTGGTCGACATCCTCGGCATCCTGTTCTTCCTGCTGCCGATGGCGGTGCTGATCCTGTGGCTGTCGTGGCCGATCGTGATGACCTCGCTGGCCTCGGGCGAGATGTCGCAAAACTCCGGCGGCCTGATCCGCTGGCCGGTGAAGATGCTGCTGCCGCTCGGCCTCGGCCTGCTCGTGCTGCAGGCCGTCTCCGAGCTGGTCAAGCGCATCGCCTTCCTGACCGGTCACGGCCCCAATCCATTGCTGAAGAAGTCCGCCGGCGCCGCGACCGCGGAGCTGGTGGAGGCGATCAGGGCGCAGCGCGAGGGGAGGGTGGAGCCATGACCGAGTTCCTCGTCGCCAACATGGCCCCGCTGATGTTCGCGTCCATGGTGCTGTTCCTGTTGTTCGGCTTCCCGGTGGCGTTCGCGCTCGCGGCCAACGGCATCCTGTTCGGCCTCGTCGGCATCGAGCTCGGCCTGCTCCACGGCGCGCTCTTCCAGGCCCTGCCCGAGCGCATCTTCGGCATCATGGCCAACGACACCCTGCTCGCGGTGCCCTTCTTCACCTTCATGGGGCTGGTCCTCGAGCGCAGCGGCATGGCCGAGGACCTGCTCGACACCATCGGCCAGCTCTTCGGGCCGATCCGCGGCGGCCTGGCCTTCGCGGTGATCTTCGTCGGCGCGCTGCTCGCCGCGACCACCGGCGTGGTCGCGGCCTCGGTGATCTCGATGGGGCTGATCTCGCTGCCGATCATGCTGCGCTACGGCTACGACCACCGCCTGGCCACCGGCGTGATCGCCGCGTCGGGCACGCTGGCGCAGATCATCCCGCCCTCGCTGGTGCTGATCGTGATGGCCGACCAGCTCGGCCGCAGCGTCGGCGACATGTACCAGGGCGCGCTGCTGCCCGGTCTGGTGCTCACCGGCATGTACGTCGCCTATGTCGCGCTGGTGGCGATCTTGCGGCCGTCCCACGCGCCGGCGATGCCGCTCGAGGCGCGCACGCTGCGCGAGCCCGACGGTGCCAGCGGGATGCGCTCGCTCGCCGTCCTCACCCTGGTGTCGGTCGCGGGAGCCTGGCTCTTCGCCAGCCAGCTCTATCGTGCCGATGCGCCGCGCGACGAGGTCGTGGTGGTGTCGGCCATGGTCGGCATCGGCATCGCCTTCGTGGCGGCGATGATCAACCGGCTGTTCGGCATCGGCCTGCTGTCGCGCATGGCCGAGCGCGTGACCTTCGTGCTGATCCCGCCGCTCGGGCTGATCTTCCTCGTGCTGGGCACGATCTTCATCGGCGTCGCCACGCCGACCGAGGGGGGCGCGATGGGCGCGCTCGGTGCGGTGCTGATGGCGCTCGCGCGCCGCCGCCTGTCGCTGCCGCTGCTCAAGCAGGCGATGGATTCGACCACCAAGCTGTCGTGCTTCGTGATCTTCATCCTGATCGGCTCCAGCGTGTTCGGCCTCACCTTCCGCGGCGTCAACGGCGACCTCTGGGTCGAGCACCTGATGACCTCGCTGCCGGGCGGCCAGACCGGCTTCCTGGTCGCGGTGAACCTGCTGGTCTTCGTGCTCGCCTTCTTCCTCGACTACTTCGAGCTCGCCTTCATCATCGTGCCCCTGCTCGCGCCGGTGGCGGACAAGCTCGGCATCGACCTGATCTGGTTCGGCGTGCTGCTGGCGGTGAACATGCAGACCTCCTTCCTGCATCCACCCTTCGGCTTCGCGCTCTTCTTCCTGCGCTCGGTGGCGTCGGAGAAGGTGAAGACGGCGTCGATCTACTGGGGTGCGGTGCCCTTCGTGATCATCCAGCTCGTCATGGTCGGCCTCATCATCGCCTTCCCCGGCCTGGTGTCCTACGGTGACGCGGGCGCGAAGCCGGCGCAGCAGCAGGAACTCGACCTCGAGCAACTGCTGCAGGGCGGCGGCGGGGCCGCAGCGGCGGGCGATTCGAACGCCGACCTGATGCGGCAACTGCAGGGCGACTGAGCGTGCGCACCATGAAAAAAGCCGGGCATGCCCGGCTTTTTTTGCGCCTGACGCCTGAAGCCCGTCAGCGCACCGACTGCATGAAGCGGTCGAAGCCCGCCTCGGCGACGCTGAACCACGCGTTCTGCGACTTGCGGTACTTCTCGAACTCGGCGTAGATCTTGGCCCACGCCGGGTTCTTCGCAGCCTCCTCGGCGTACAGCTCGCGCGAGATGTCGAAGGCCTTCTTCATGATCTCGTTGGAGAAATTCTGCAGCTTGACGCCCTGCGCGAGCAGGCGGGCGAGCGCCTGCGGGTTCTTGTGGTCGTACATCGCGGTCATCTGGATGTGCGCCTCGCGCGAGGCGGCGCGGAAGGCGGCCTGGTATTCCTTGGGCAGCTTGTCCCACTCGGCCTTGTTCACATAGAAGTGCACCACCGGGCCCGGCTCCCACCAGCCCGGCGAGTAGTAGTGGGGCGCGACCTTGTAGAAGCCGAGCTTCTCGTCGTCGTAGGGGGCGACCCACTCGGCGGCGTCGATGGTGCCCTTCTCGAGCGAGGGGTAGATGTCCGAGCCGGCGATCTGCTGCGGGATCGCGCCCATGCGCGACATGATCTCGCCGGCGATGCCGGCGATGCGGATCTTCAGGCCCTTGATGTCTTCCAGGGTGTTGATCTGCTTGCGGTACCAGCCGCCCATCTGCACGCCGGTGTTGCCGCCGAGGAAGGAATACACGTTGTAGTTGCCGTAGAACTCGTCGAGCAGCTCCTGGCCGCCGCCGCCGATGATCCAGGCGTCCATCTGGCGCGCGTTCATGCCGAAGGGCACGGCGGTGCCGAAGGCGAAGGTCTTGTCCTTGCCGACGTAGTAGTACGAGCACGAGTGGCACATCTCGACCGTGCCCTGCTGCACCGCGTCGAGCGCCTGCAGGCCGGGGACGATCTCGCCGGCCGGGAAGATGCGGATGTCGAACTTGCCGCCGGTGATCTCGCGCAGGCGGTTGGCGAGCAACTCGGCGCTGCCGTACAGGGTGTCGATGCTCTTGGGGAAGCTCGAGGTCATGCGCCACTTGATCTCGGGCAGGCCGGTCTGGACGGCGGGGGCGGCGACGGCCGCGGTGGAGGCGACGCCTGCGGCGGCACCGGCGGCAAGGCCGACGCTGGCCTTCTTGAGGAATGAACGACGTTCCACGATTTCTCCTTGTGTTCGGGGGTGGATTCCAGCGAATTCAGCGAACGATTATAGACGCCGCTCGCGCAACGGGACGGAAAGGTACCGCGCTGGCGGGATGAAGTCCGGACACCGGCTCAGCGCCCGGCGACCTTCATGCGCTCGATCAGCACCGAGCCGCACAGCTTGGCGCCGCGCGGCAGGGCGTCGTTACCCACCGCGACGATGCTGCGGAACATGTCGCGCAGGTTGCCGGCGATGGTGATCTCCTCGACAGCGTGCTTGATGCGGCCCTTCTCCACCCAGAAGCCTGCCGCACCGCGCGAGTAATCGCCCGTGACGTAGTTCACGCCGTGGCCGAGCAGCTCGGTCACGAGCAGGCCGCGGTCCATCTGCCGGATCAGTCCGGCGAGGTCCTGCTCGCCGGCCTTCACGATCAGGTTGTGCGAGCCGCCGGCGTTGGCGGTGGTCTGCAGGCCGAGCTTGCGCGCCGAATAGGCGGAGAGGAAGTAGCCGTTCAGCACCCCGTCGGTGACCACCTCGCGGTCGCGGGTGGCCACGCCGTCGCCGTCGAAGGGGCTGGAGCCGAAGGCCTTCTTCAGGTGCGGGCGCTCGGCGATGCTCACCACCGGCGAGAACACCTGCTTGCCGAGGCTGTCGAGCAGGAAGCTCGACTTGCGGTAGAGCGAGCCGCCGCTCACCGCCTGCACGAAGTTGCCGACGAGCGCCACCGCGAGCTGCGCCTCGAACAGCACCGGCACCTCGCAGGTGCGGATCTTCTTCGCACCCAGGCGCGCCAGCGCGCGCTCGCCGGCGCGCCGGCCAACCTCCTCGGCCACCATCAGCTCGGCAGGGTCGCGCCGCGAGTCGTACCAGTATTCGCGCTGCATGGCGTCGCCCTCGCCGGCGATCACCGAGCACGACAGACCGTGGCGGGTGGTGGCGTAGCCGCCGAGGAAGCCGTGGCTGTTCGCCGACACGAAGTGCGACTGCTGGATCGAGGTGTTGGCGCCCTCCGAGTTGCCGATCTTCGGGCTGACCGCGAAGGCGGCGTCCTCGCAGCGGCGGGCGAGTTCGATGGCCTGCGCGACGTCGATGTTCCACGGATGGAAGAGGTCGAGCTCGGGCATGTCCTTCGCCTTCGCCATCAGCGCCGCGTCGGCCAGCCCGGCGCAGGGGTCGGGCGCGGTGAAGCGCGCGATCGAGAGCGCGGCGTCCACCGTGGCCTTGAGCGCCTTCTTCGAGAAGTCGGAGGTGCTCGCGTAGCCGCGCTGCTGGCCGAGGTACACCGTGACGCCCACCCCCTTGTCGCGGTTGTACTCGATGGTGTCGACCTCGCCGCGGCGCACCGCGACCGACTGGCCGAAGCCCTCGGAGACGTCGGTCTCGCACGACGAGGCGCCGTGCTTGCGGGCGTATTTCAGGATGTCGGTGGCGATCTCGGCGAGATGCGCCTGCGAGAAGGAGAAGCCTTGGCTGGACATGGGCGGGCCGGGTGCGTGCAAAGGCTATAATCTTACCCCGATCGAGCCAGCCCCCCATGCAAGCAATGCGCCACCACCATTCCGACCCCGCGGACGAGGACGATTTTCCCGAGCCGCCGAGCAAGAGCAGCCGCAAGCGCGAGATGCAGGCGCTGCAGGACCTCGGCGAGCAACTCGTCGCGCTCTCGCCCGAGCGCCTCAAGAAGGTGCCGCTGCCCGAGACCCTGTACGAGGCCATCCGCGCCGCCCAGGGTTTCAAGATGGAGGCGCGCCGCCGCCAGCTGCAGTACATCGGCAAGCTGATGCGCAAGATCGACCCCGAGCCCATTCAGGCCCAACTCGACATCTTCGCCGGCAACTCCGCCGCCGAGGTGGCGAAGATGCACCGCCTCGAGCGCCTGCGCGAGCAGCTGCTCGAAGACGAGCAGACCATCGGCACCATCGCCGAGACCTGGCCCGAGGCCGACCTGCAATACCTGCGCACCCTGCGCCGCAACGCGCTCAAGGAGCGCGAGGCCGCCAAGCCGCCGAAGTCCTTCCGCGAGATCTTCCGCGTGCTGCGCGAGCTGCAGGAAGCCCGCGACGCCGCCGCCGAGGCGGCGGAGACCCCGTCCGACGAGGACGCCGCAGAACAGGGACCGAACTCATGAGCGAACACATCCGCATCGGCCTCGTGTCGATAAGCGACCGCGCCTCCGAGGGCACCTACGAAGACCAGGGCATCCCCGCGCTGAAAGACTGGCTGGGCAGGGCGCTCACGTCGCCGTGGAGCGCCGAGACCCGGCTGATCCCCGACGAGCGTGCGTTGATCGAGCGCACCCTGGTGGAGCTGGTCGACCGGGCCGGCTGCAACCTCGTGCTCACCACGGGCGGCACCGGTCCGGCGGTGCGCGACGTGACCCCCGAGGCCACGCTCGCGATCGGTGACAAGGAGATGCCCGGCTTCGGCGAGGAGATGCGCCGCATCAGCCTGAACTTCGTACCCACCGCGATCCTGTCGCGCCAGGTCGCGGTGATCCGCGGCAAGTGCCTCATCATCAACCTGCCCGGCCAGCCCAAGTCGATCCGCGAAACCCTCGAAGGCGTGCGCGACGCCGACGGCAGCGTGCGCCACGTCGGCATCTTCGCCGCAGTGCCGTACTGCATCGACCTCGTCGGCGGTCCGTATGTCGAGACCGACGACGCGATGATCAAGGCCTTCCGCCCCAAGCACGCGATGCGGCCGAAGCAGGCGTGAGCACCTCGAGCGCAGCGGCGACGCTGACCTGGGAAGAGCTTGCGGACGACGGCAGCGTGCGCCGCTGCAGTGCGCGCTGGCGTTCCGAGAGCGGCCAGGCGCCACCGCGCCGGGTGGTGATCGCCGACGACACCACCAAGGCCGATGCGGCCTGGCGCCTGGCCTGCGAGGGCAGCGCCCTGCTGTGGCGCGGCGACTACCACAACGCCCGCCAGCTGCTGCAGGCGATGGCGCGCCGCGCCGACGCGCGCGCGCGGAAACCGGGCAGGGCGGCCAAGCCGGGCAAGGCGCCGGCCACGCCCGCCGAGGCCTT
>NZ_AMXD01000086.1 GCF_000310185.1 Thauera aminoaromatica S2
CCCCCCGCCTCGAGACCGAGATCGCCGACGGCGAGCTGCGCGCCCCGCGCAGTGGCCGCGTGCAGTACCGCGTGGTGCAGCCGGGCGAGGTGGTGGGCGGTGGCGGCAAGGTGGTGAGCCTGGTCGACGTCGGCGATGTCTACATGACCTTCTTCCTGCCCGAGATGGCCGCCGGCCGCGTGGCCCTCGGCAGCGAGGTGCGCATCGTGCTCGACGCCGCGCAGGCCTTCGTGATCCCGGCCAGGGTGTCCTACGTCGCCAGCGTCGCCCAGTTCACGCCCAAGACCGTCGAAACGCAGAGCGAGCGCCAGAAGATGGTCTTCCGCGTCAA
The DNA here is from genome assembly GCF_000310185.1 of Thauera aminoaromatica S2. Taxonomy (GTDB): domain Bacteria; phylum Pseudomonadota; class Gammaproteobacteria; order Burkholderiales; family Rhodocyclaceae; genus Thauera; species Thauera aminoaromatica. Next base: position 332 of record NZ_AMXD01000086.1, read on the forward strand.
GGCACGCATCGACCCCGAACTCCTCGCCAGGTACCCCGAACAGGTCAAGACCGGCCTGCCCGGCATGGCCCACCTGCGCCTGGACGCGCAGCGCGAGTGGCCGCCCGCGCTGCAGCCGAGGCTGCCGTGAGCACTCGACGGGACGGCACGAACGGCACGCGGGCCGCCTTGCCCGGCGCCTCGGACACACCCTCCGCCCGACCGGACAGCGCATCGCCCGCACCGGCCGCAACCGCCCTGCCACCGGTCGTCCGCCTCGTCGATGTCCACCACCGCTACGGCGACACGCGTGCCGCCGACGCGCTCACGCTCGACCTCCCCGCCGGCTGCATGGTCGGCTTCATCGGCCCCGACGGCGTGGGCAAGTCCACCTGGCTCGGCCTCGTCGCCGGCGCGCGCAGGATCCAGCGCGGCACCGTCGAGGTGCTCGGCGGCGACATGGCGGACGCCCGCCACCGCGCGCGCGTCTGCCCGCGCATCGCCTACATGCCGCAGGGCCTGGGCAAGAACCTCTACCCCACCCTGTCGGTGTTCGAGAACATCGACTTCTTCGGCCGTCTGTTCGGCCAGTCCGCAGCCGAGCGCCGGCGCCGCATCGACACGCTGCTCGCCGCGACCGGCATGGCCGCCTTCGCCGACCGCCCCGCCAACAAGCTCTCCGGCGGCATGAAGCAGAAGCTCGGTCTGTGTTGCGCGCTCATCCACGACCCCGACCTGCTCATCCTCGACGAGCCCACCACCGGCGTCGATCCGCTGTCGCGCCGGCAGTTCTGGGAGCTCATCGCGCGCATCCGCGCCGACCGCCCGGGCATGAGCGTGCTGATCGCCACCGCCTACATGGAAGAGGCCGAGGGCTACGACTGGCTGGTGGCGGTGGACGCCGGCCGCGTGCTCGCCACCGGCACGCCCGCCGAGCTGCGCGCGGCCGGCGGCGCCGACACCCTGGAGGAGGCCTTCATCGCCCTGCTGCCCGAAGCGCGCCGGCGCGAACATCGCCGGCTGGAGATCCCGCCGATCGAGACCGGCGCGGTGGTCATCGAGGCGCGCGGCCTGCAGATGCGCTTCGGCGACTTCGTCGCGGTGGATGACGTGAATCTGCAGGTGCGCCGCGGCGAGATCTTCGGCTTCCTCGGCTCCAACGGCTGCGGCAAGTCCACAACCATGAAGATGCTCACCGGCCTGCTCGAACCGAGCGCCGGCGAGGCGCTGCTGCTCGGGCGCAGGCTGGACGCGACCAACATCGAGACGCGCCGCCGCGTGGGCTACATGTCGCAGTCCTTCTCGCTCTACGGCGAACTCTCGGTGCGCCAGAACCTCGACCTGCACGCGCGCCTCTTCCACCTGCCCGCGGACGAGGCCGCCTCCCGCATCGCCGAGCTCGCGCGCCGCTTCGACCTCGCCCCGGTGATGGACATCCAGCCCGACGCCCTGCCGCTCGGCCTCCGCCAGCGCCTGCAGCTCGCGGTGGCGGTGCTGCACCGGCCCGACGTGCTGATCCTCGACGAGCCCACCTCGGGCGTCGATCCGGTCGCGCGCGACCATTTCTGGGCGCTGATCGCCGACCTGTCGAGGAAGGACGGCGTGACCATCTTCATCACCACCCACTTCATGAACGAGGCCCAGCGCTGCGACCGCATCTCGCTGATGCACGCGGGGCGCATCCTCGCCAGCGACACCCCGGCCGCCCTCGCCGCCGCGCGCGGCTGCGAGCGCCTGGAGGACGCGTTCATCTCGTATCTGGAAGAGGCGAGCGGCGTCGCACCGCCCTCCGCGACTGCGCCTGCTGCAACGCCCGATCGCGACTTGCGTCGCTCCTACGGAACCATCACGCCCCCGGAGCCGCGACGTAGGAGCGACGCAAGTCGCGATTCAGGCGATGCCGACGCGACGGCGCGCGTTCGAGGCGCCGAAGATCGCGACTTGCGTCGCTCCTACGGAACCATCGCGCCCCCGGAGCCACGACGCAGGAGCGGCGCAAGTCGCGATTCAGGCGATGCCGACGCGACGGCGCGCGTTCCAGGCGCCGAAGAGCGCGACTTGCGTCGCTCCTGCGGAACCATCACACCCCCGGAGCCGCGACGTGGGAGCGACGCAAGTCGCGATTCAGGCGGTGCCGACGCGACGGCGCGCGTTCCAGGCGCCGAGGCGAGCACGCCGATTCCGGGCACCGGAATCGCGACTCGCGTCGCTCCCACATCCCGGCCCGCCGATCGCCTCGCCCGCTTCAGCCTCGCCCGCCTGGCGAGCTTCTCGGCGCGCGAGGCCACCGAGCTGCGCCGCGATCCGGTGCGGCTCACGCTGGCGCTGCTGGGCAGCCTGGTGCTGATGCTGGTGATGGGCTACGGCATCACCATGGACGTCGAGGACCTGCACTACGCGGTGCTCGACCACGACCGCAGTGTCGGCAGCCAGAGCTACACCCTGCGCATCGCCGGCTCGCGCTATTTCCTCGAACAGGCGCCGCTCGAGGGCCACGCCGACCTCGACGCGCGCATGCGTGCCGGCAAGCTGGCGATGGCGATCGAGATCCCGCCCGGCTTCGGCCGCGACCTCGCGCGCGGCCACGCGCCGCAGGTGGCGGTGTGGCTGGACGGCTCGATGCCGCTGCGCGCCGAGCTTGCGCGCGCCTACGTCGGCGGCGTGCACGCACAGACCCTCGCCGACGTGATCGCCGAATCCGGCGCCGGCCCGGTGCGCGCGCTCGCCAGCGTCGAGCCGCGCTACCGCTACAACCCCGAGCTGCTCAGCCTGGTGTCGATGGTGCCCAAGGTGATCCCGCTGCTGCTGGTCTTCATCCCCGCCATGCTCACCGCGCTCGGCGTGGTGCGCGAGAAGGAGCTCGGCTCAATCCTCAACGTCTACACCACCCCGGTGACCCGGCTCGAGTTCCTGCTCGGCAAGCAGCTGCCCTACATCGCGCTGTCGATGTTCAACTTCGCGCTGCTCTTCGTGCTCGCGGTCACGCTCTTCCAGGTGCCGTTCAAGGGCAGCTTCCTCGCGCTCGCCACCGGTGCGCTGCTCTACGTCACCGCCACCACCGGCCTGGGCCTGCTCGCCTCCACGCTCACCAACAGCCAGATCGCCGCACTCGCCGGCACCTCGATCGGGACCCTGCTGCCGGCGATCCAGTTCTCCGGGCTGATGGACCCGGTGAGCGCGCTCGAAGGCGGCGGCTACTGGATCGGCGCGATCTACCCCACCACCCACTTCCTCACCATCGCCAGCGGCACCTTCTCCAAGGCGCTCGGCTTCGCCGACCTCGCCGGCGCCTTCGTGCCGCTCGCGCTCGCGATCCCCGTGCTCACGCTGCTGTCGGCGCTGCTGCTGAAGAAGCAGGCCAAGTGAGACCCGCCACCATGGTCCGCCATCCCATCCCCCGGCACCCGCCAGGCCCGCCTGGCCCGCCAGACGCACCAAACGCGCCGAGCCGGCCCGGCCCGCCGAACCACACGGGCCACGCGACTCGCACCACCCACCTGCGCAACACCTGGAACCTCGGCCTCAAGGAGTTCCGCAGCCTGTCGCGCGACCTCGCGATGGTCTTCCTGATCGTGTTCATGTTCAGCGCCTCGATCTACGCCGACGCGCGCGCCAAGCCGGAGAGCCTGTCGCGCGCCGCGATCGCGGTGGTGGACGAGGACGGCTCCCAGCTCTCCGGCCGCATCGTCGCCGCACTGCAGCCACCGCAGTTCCTGCCGCCCGAGCACGTCGGCCTCGCCGACATGGACCGCGGCCTCGACGCCGGCCGCCACACCTTCGTGCTAGACATCCCGCCGAACTTCCAGCGCGACGTGCTCGCCGGCCGCAGCCCGGCGCTGCAGCTCAACATCGACGCCACCCGCCAGGGCCAGGCGCAGACCGGCGCGGCCTACATCCAGAACATCCTCGCCGACGAGGTGCGCGCCTTCGTGCAGCGCATGCGCGCCCCGGCGCCGCAGCCGGTCGAGCTCGTGCCGCGCGCGATGTTCAACCCCAACCTCGAGGCGAGCTGGTTCGCCGCGATCAACGCGATCATCAACAACGTCACCATGCTCGGCATCCTGCTCACCGGCGCCGCACTGATCCGCGAGCGCGAGCACGGCACCATCGAGCACCTGCTGGTGATGCCGGTCACCCCCCTCGAGATCATGCTGTCGAAGATCTGGTCGATGGGCGTGGTGGTGCTGGTGGCCTCGTCCTTCTCGCTGCAGGTGATGGTGAAGGGCGTGCTCGGCATCGACGTGGCCGGGTCGGCGCTGCTCTTCGGCGCCGGCACCCTGCTCTACCTCTTCGCCGCCGCCTCGATCGGCATCTACATGGGCACGATCGCACGCTCGATGCCGCAGTTCGGGCTGATGTCCATCCTGATCCTGCTGCCGCTGCAGATCCTCTCCGGCGGCGTGACCCCGCGCGAGAGCATGCCCGAGGCCATCCAGACCATCATGGGGCTGGCGCCGACCACGCACTACGTGTCGCTCGCGCAGTCGATCCTCTTCCGCGGCGCCGGGCTGGACGTGGTGTGGCCGGCCTTCGCGATGGTGGCGGCGATCGGCGCGGTCTTCCTGGCGCTGGCGCACCATCGCCTGCGTCACACGATCGGGACGATGCAGGGCTGAACCCCGCCACGACCACGCCCGCAAGGGCGCCGCGGCACGCCGCCGGGGCGGTCGATCGCGCTCGACCGAGAACTAAGCCGCGGCACCCCGAAAGGAATTTTCGATAAAGTTGAATGTGACGTTTTCTTCTTTATTGATATTTAGACGCAGGTATCCGACTCCCCGACCCGAGTACAATCGGCCACGCCTAACCCGCGGAATCCAGGCCATGCCCCCCGACAGCAGCACACGAAGCACCGTCCTCATCGTCGATGACACGCCCGAGAACCTCACCATCCTCGGCGAGACGCTGCGCCCGCACTATCGTGTCCGCGCCGCCATCTCGGGAGAGCGCGCACTGCATGCGGTCACCATCGGCGCGCTGCCCGACGTGATCCTGCTCGACGTCATGATGCCGGACATGGACGGCTACCAGGTGCTGCAGGCCCTCCAGGCCGACGCGGCGACGCGCGACATCCCGGTCATCTTCGTCACCGCGATGGACTCGGTGGAGGGCGAGACGCACGGCCTCGCCCTCGGCGCGGTGGATTACATCACCAAGCCGTTCAATCCCGACATCGTGCTTGCACGGGTACGCACCCACATCGAGCTTGCCAAGGCGCGCGAGCGCCTGCACGACGAGAACGCATGGCTCGAACGCGAAGTCGCCCGCCGCACGAACGAGAACGCGCTGATCCGCGACCTCAGCCTCTCCGCGCTCGCCTGCCTTGCCGAAGTGCGCGACATCGAAACCGGCCACCACATCCTGCGCACGCAGTCCTTCGTCGAGCTTCTCGCCCACCATCTGGCCGGGCACCCCGACTACCGCGCGGCGCTCGCAGGCGAGCGCCTCGAGATCATCGTCCGCAGCGCCCCCCTGCACGACATCGGCAAGGTCGGCATCCCGGACTCGATCCTCCTCAAGCCGGGGCGCCTGACTTCCGCAGAATTCGAGATCATGAAGAAACATCCGGTGATCGGCGCGGATGCGATCACCCGCGCCATGGCGCAGGCGGCAAACAGCCGGAGCGGAGACGGGGCCTTGCCGGGGGGCGCTTTCGCGTTCATGGAAACCGCACGCGAGATCGCGCTCAGCCATCACGAGAAATGGGATGGCAGCGGCTACCCCGCAGGCCTGCAAGGCCGGCAGATTCCCGTTTCCGCGCGCCTCATGGCGCTCGCCGACGTCTTCGACGCACTGAGCTCGCGGCGCGTTTACAAGGAACCGTTGGCGCCGGAGGACGTGACCCGGATCATCGTCGCCGAACGCGGCCGCCACTTCGACCCGGTCATCGTGGACGCATTCCTTGAATTGCGCCCCGCCTTCGCCGAGGTCGCACAACGCTTCGCCGAGGCCTGAGCGGCCGGGAGCCTCGCCCATGATCAACGTCGTGTCGCGCGATCGGCTGCGCAACCTCGCCGACTTCCTGCTGCCGGTCCTGCTCATGGCGGCAATCCTGAGCGCAACCAGCCTTCTGGGCCACGTACGCCTGAAGGACGCCACCGCGGACATCGAGCGCGAAACCCATCTCCGTCTCGAGCAGATCGCCGAGGTGGACGAAATCGGCGACTTGCTTGGTCGCATCCATGCCGAACTGCACCGCATCGTCATGCCGGGCGTGGCCCCTGGCCCGGATCCGGCCGCGCAGGCGCTTGCTGCGCTGTGGCTCGACAACCAGCTCGCCGCACTCGAGACCCGCTTCGATGCAATCGGCGTCTGGTCGACCGCCCAAGCGTCGCATGCGCGGGCCAAGGCGAGCCTGCAGTCCTATCGGACCCTCGTGCTGCCCCTGCTCGCAACCGATGCACGCGAGCCGCGGGCCGCCGCACTCGACCTCGCCCACGCCGATCGGCTCCACAACGCGCTCGTCCGCCACACCGAGGAACTGGCGATTGCGGTGACGGCCGACGCAGCCGAGAAGAACGCCGACGCGATCCACATCATCCAGCGGAGGCTCGACCAGAGCCTGAGCACGAGCCTGACCGTGATCGTGCTTACGCTCCTGCTCGCCTTCACCCTGGCGAAGCGGCTCGCCAATGACCGCAACACACTGGCCGATGCGCTGCGCAGGATGGCGCAGGACCAACTCGAAGCGGAACACTACGAGGCGCTCACCCGACTGGCGGCGAAAAAAGGCGACCGTCTCGGCGAACTGGCGCAGGCCCTGCTCGGTTTCCGTGAAACCCGCCTCGCCCAGAAGGACGACGAGACCCTGATGAAGGCGGTGATCGAGCAGGCGCCATGCGCGATCGAGCTGGTCGACCCGGTGACGCTGCGCTTTCTCCGGGCCAACGCCTACTCGCGACAGGCACTCGGCTACACCGAAGCCGAGCTGCGCCAGCGCAGCGTCATGGACATCCAGGCCGAGCTCCAGCCGGCCCAGCTCGAGGCCCTGGTCCGGGACATCGTTGCCCGGCGCAGCGCGAATTTCGAGACGGTCCACCGCGCATCCGACGGCAGGCTGCTCGAGGCCAGGGTGCACATCCGGGTGATCCGCCTGCACGGCCAGGACTACCTGCTCGGCATCTGGCAGGACGTGTCGGCCGAACACCAGGCCTTGCAGGCCTTGAAGAAATTCTCCTTGGCGATCGAGCAGAGCCCCAACGCGGTCCTCATCACCGACAAAGAGGCCCGCATCGAATACGTGAATGATGCCTTCCTGCAAACCAGCGGCTACACGCGCGCAGAGGTGATCGGTCGCAACCCGCGCCTGCTCAAGTCGGACAAGACCCCCGCGGAGGTGTATGCCCAACTCTGGGACGCTCTCGTCAAGGGAGAGCCTTGGCGCGGCGAACTGGTCAACCGGCGCAAGGACGGTGGCGAATACATCGAGCAGGCGCAGATCTCGCCCATCCGCCAGCCCGACGGGCGCATCACGCACTACCTCGCGATCAAGCAGGACATCACCGAAAAGCGCCGCATGCTCGAGGAGCTGGAGCACCACCGCCACCACCTCGAACAGCTCGTCGCCGAACGCTCCGCCGCGCTTCACACCGCACTCGACGCCGCCGAGGTCGCCAACCGCGCCAAGAGCGAGTTCCTCGCCAACATGAGCCACGAGATCCGCACGCCGCTGAACGCGATCATCGGACTCGGCCACCTGCTCGCCAGGGATCTGCGCGAGGACGAACAGAAGGCCCGGCTGGAGAAGATCATCACCGCGGCCCGGCACCTGCTGCAGATCATCAACGACATCCTCGACCTGTCGAAGATCGAGGCCGGGCGGCTGGACCTCGAAGCGAATGACTTCGACCCCGGGGCGATGCTCGAGGGCACGCTGGAACTGGTGCGCGAGCAAGCCGAGCAGAAGGGCCTGCAGCTCTCGCTCGACCTCGACATGCTGCCCTCCAGGGTGCGCGGCGACGCGCTGCGCCTCGGCCAGATCGTGCTCAACTTCGCCAGCAACGCGGTGAAGTTCACGCCACACGGGAGCGTGGCGATCCGCGGCCGCGTGCTGTCCACCGCGGGCGAGCAGTCGATCGTGCGCTTCGAGGTCGCCGACACCGGCATCGGCGTGGATGCGAGCCAGTGCGAGCGCATGTTCCAGCCTTTCGAGCAGGCCGATCCGTCCACCACACGCAAGTACGGCGGCACCGGCCTCGGCCTGGCGATCTCGCGCCGCCTGACCGAACTCATGGGCGGCAGGATCGGCGTCGACAGCACGCTGGGCAAGGGCAGCACCTTCTGGGTCGAGGTGCCGCTGCAGTTGCGCCCCGCCAGCGCGGGCCGGCAACCGAGCGCGGCCGCCGGCGGCCCCCCCAGCGCCGAACACGACCGGCTGTGCGGACGGCGCATCCTCCTCGCCGAAGACAACCCCGTCAACCGCGAGGTCGCCGTCGCCATCCTGCGTGGGACCGGAGCGGTGATCGATACCGCGGAGAACGGACAGGAGGCGGTCGACATGGCAAGCACCACCCGCTACGACCTCATCCTCATGGACATGCAGATGCCGGTCATGGACGGCATCACCGCCACCCGCCTCCTGCGCAGCCGCGACGAGCTGCGCAAGCTGCCCATCCTGGCGATGACCGCCAACGCCTTCGCAGAGGATCGCCAGCGCTGCATCGACGCGGGGATGAACGACCACATCACCAAGCCGATCGAGCCGCAGGCCCTGTGCGAGAAGATCTCGCGCTGGCTTCCCCCCGCCCCCCCGGCCGCCGACCTGCCCACCCCGCCGGCAGTCCAGGCGGGCGAGGAACCCGTGGATGACGATCCCCTCGCCCCCCTCGCGGGGCTCCACGAGCTCGATGTCGCGACAGGTCTGCAGTACGTCCTCGACGACCGGGAGATCTACCTCGGGCTGTTGCGCCTGTTCGCGGAGAGCGACTACGGCAAGCTCCTGCAGGAATCGATCGACGCGGGTGATGCCGTCGCCCTGCGCCGCGCCGCCCACTCGATCAAGGGCGGTGCGGCCACGATCGGCGCGACCGCACTGAGCCTTGCCGCCGCCGAGCTGGAAGCCCGGGTGGTCAGTGGCCTGGCGGACGAGGCACAATCCATGCAGGCCGGTCCGCTGCATGAAGCCGCGAGCGCGCTGGCCGCTCGCACCACCCGTTTCTGCGCAGACCTGGAGGCGGCGACACGCGAAGCCGCAGCCGACGCAGCGTCCGCTCCGGAGCGATCCGACGAGGACTGCGTCGAAGCGGCGCCGGCACGGATCGCGGAGATCGTCGCCACCGTCGAGCACCAGCTCACCCTCGGCGACATCGCGGTGCGCGAACTGCTCGAAGCCCACCGCGGGCTGCTGCGAAACGTTCTCGGCGAGCGCTTCGCGCACTTCGAGGAGCGCATCGGCAACTTCGATTTCGAAACCGCCCTCGACGACCTGCGGGCGGCCGACGCAGCGCGCAAGGACACGCAAGCCCGCTGAACCGGATGCATGGAGGCAAGTACAGGATGAACCCGCCCAGCAAACGCGCGACCCCGCCCACTCACGCCGGTCGCTTCGCCGAGCCCTTCGCCCCGCCACCGCCGCGCAACCCGCTCGATCGCCGGGTGCACGCGGCGATCGCGCGCGCCACCGCCTCGGTGTCGCCGATCGCGCTGCTGCTCGCGACGGTGGACTGGGCCGGCCACCTCGCGGTCTCGCCGGGCAAGCGCATGGAGCTCGCCGACCTCGGCATCGCGCAGATGCGCCGCCTGCTGCGCTACGCGCGCCAGCTCGCCATCGCCCCGGCGGGCAGCGCCGCGCACGAGTGCATCGAGCCGCCCGCGCAGGACCGCCGCTTCCAGGCGCCCGAGTGGCACGCCTGGCCCTTCAACCTGATGCACCAGTCCTTCCTGCTCGGCCAGGAATGGTGGGACGCCGCCACCCACGGCGTGGCCGGCGTCTCGCGCCATCACGAGCAGGTCGTCGCCTTCGCCGCGCGCCAGCTGCTCGACATGTTCTCGCCGGGCAACTTCCTGCCCACCAACCCGGTAGTGCTGCGCCAGACCCTGGCGAGCGGCGGCATGAACCTCGCGCGCGGCGCCGTCCACGCCGTCGAGGACTTCGAGCGCCTCGTCGGCGGCGCCCCGCCGGCCGGCGCCGAGGACTTCGTCGTCGGCCGCGACGTCGCGGTCACCCCGGGCAAGGTGGTGCTGCGCAACCGCCTCATCGAGCTCATCCAGTACGCGCCCGCCACCGCCGACGTGTACGCCGAGCCGGTGCTGATCGTGCCGGCCTGGATCATGAAGTACTACATCCTCGACCTCTCGCCGCACAACTCGCTGGTGCGCTACCTGGTCGAGCGCGGCCACACCGTGTTCTGCATCTCGTGGAAGAACCCCGGGACGGACGAGCGCGAGCTCGACATGGACGACTACCTGCAGCTCGGCTTCTTCGCCGCGCTCGACGCGATCAATGCCATCGTCCCCGGGCAGAAGGTGCACGCCACCGGCTACTGCCTCGGCGGCACCCTGCTGGCGATCGCCGCGGCGGCGATGGACCGCGACGGCGATGCGCGCCTCGGCTCGATGACGCTGTTCACCGCGCAGACCGACTTCACCGAACCGGGCGAGCTCGCGCTCTTCATCGACGACAGCGAGGTCAGCCTGCTCGAGGCGCAGATGGAGGAGACCGGCTTCCTCACCGCCGGCCAGATGGCGGGTGCGTTCCAGATCCTGCGCTCCAACGACCTGCTGTGGTCGCGCGTCGTCGGCGAATACCTCATGGGCGAGCGCACGCCGATGAACGACCTCATGGCCTGGAACGCCGACGCCACGCGCATGCCCGCGCGCATGCACAGCCAGTACCTGCGCCGGCTCTTCCTCAACGACGACCTCAGCGAGGGGCGCTACCCGGTGGGCGGCAAGCCGGTGGCGCTGTCCGACATCGAGCTGCCGGTGTTCTGCGTCGCCACCCTCACCGACCACGTCGCGCCCTGGCGCTCGGTGTACAAGCTGCACTACCTGGTGCCGACCGAGATCAGCTTCGTGCTCACCAGCGGCGGCCACAACGCCGGCATCGTCAGCGAGCCCGGCCGCCCGCGGCGCAGCTTCCGCATGCACACCCGCCCCGCGGGCGGCAACTACGTCCCGCCGGACGACTGGCTCGAGCGCACGCCCGAGCAGGAAGGCTCGTGGTGGCCGGCCTGGAGCGACTGGCTCGCCGCGCGCAGCGGCGCGCGCGTGGCGCCGCCGGCGATCGGTGCCCCAGACTATCCCGCGCTCGACGACGCGCCGGGCTGCTACGTGCATGAGAAGTGAGCGGACGATGCGGGCAGCTTGACCGCGCCGCCGATGCGACCTCCCCCGCCGCGCCCCGCACAACCCGCTACGCCCGCGGCGGGATGCAGGAGCGGGTGTAGGAGCGGGTGTAGGAGCGACGCAAGTCGCGATTCCCGCCCGCCTCGATCCGCCTGCGCCCAGCGCAGCGCTGCCGCCTTGATCGCGACTTGCGTCGCTCCCACAGCCACCCCGAGCGCCGCGGTCCTGCTGCGCGAGCGCCGCGTTCTTGCCGTCGGAGCGCCGCGGTCTTCCTGTGGGAGCGACGCAAGTCGCGATTCCACCTCTCCGCCCCCCTCCCCATCGCCCGCCCCGGCGATCCACTTCGTTCCCCCACAGAGCCCCCCATGGAAAAGATCGTCTTCCTCGACCGCGCCACGCTCGCGCCGCAGATCCGCCTGCGCCGTCCGTCCTTCGCCCACGACTACGCCGAACACGCGCGCACCGCCCCCGCCGAGGTCGTCGAACGCCTCGCCGGCGCCACCATCGCGATCCTCAACAAGGTCCGCCTCGACGCCGCGGCGATCGCGCAACTGCCCGCGCTGCGCCTGGTCGCGGTCGCCGCCACCGGCACCGACTGCGTCGACAAGGCCGCCTGCGCGGCGCGCGGGATCGCGGTGTGCAACATCCGCGGCTACGCGCGCGACACTGTGCCCGAGCACGTCTTCGCGCTCCTGCTCGCGCTGCGCCGCCAGCTCATCCCCTACCGCGACGACGTGCTCGCCGGCGAATGGCAGCGCGCCGGGCAGTTCTGCTTCTTCAACCACCCCATCCACGACCTCGCCGGTACCCGGCTCGGCATCGTCGGCGCCGGCGACCTCGGCCAGCGCGTGGCGGCGATCGCGCGCGCCTTCGGCATGGAGCCGGTGTTCGCCGCGCGCAAGGGCGAACGCCCCGGCGACGACAGCTACCTGGCCTGGGACGAAGTGCTCGCGACCAGCGACGTCATCAGCCTGCACTGTCCGCTCACCGAGGCCACCCGCGGCCTCGTCGGCCTGCCCGAATTCCGCGCGATGGCGCGGCGTCCCCTGCTGATCAACACCGCGCGCGGCGGCATCGTGGATGAGCACGCCCTCGTGCAGGCGCTCGACGAGGGCCTGATCTCCGGCGCCGGCTTCGACGTCACCGACGGCGAACCGCCCGCGCCCGACAGCCCGCTGATGCGCATCGCCGCCCGCCCGAACGTCCTCCTCACCCCGCACATCGCCTGGGCCTCGGATGAAGCGCAGCAGGCGCTGGCCGATCAGCTGGTCGATGTCATCGAAAAATTTGTTGCTGGCCAGCCGAAGAATCTCGTCTCCGGCGGGTTTGCGTAGGCGCGACGCGAGTCGCGATCCTGCGATCGATCAATCGCGGCGCGGATCCCGCGCGCTGCAATCGCGACTTGCGTCGCTCCCACAGAACCGCCGGCGCCCGGTGTGGGACGTAGGAGCGACGCAAGTCGCGATGCATTCGGCCAAAATCTAGAAATTCGCCTTATAGTCGAAGCATTATTTTTTGTTGCACTGCACAAAAAATTTCTCTACGATTGCACCTGTCTCCTCCACCCTCCTCCTTTGGTGTGGATTTGCCCGGGCCTCGCAAGACGCCCGGGCTTTTTCTTTTCAGCTCCCCTCGGCGAGCATGCGGCGGATCTCGGGCACGCACGAACCGCAGGACGTGCCGCAGCGCAGCCTGGCCTGCAGCGCGTCGAAGTCGCGCACGCCGGCGCCCGCGGCGATCGCCGCCGCGATGTCGGCCTCGGACACGTTCAGGCAGTTGCACACCACCCGCCCGCGCCCCGCATCTCCTGTCGGCGGGGTTGCCAGCGGCGCCAGCAGCCACGGACGCAGCGCCGCCGCGTCGCGGCGCTCGACCACCGCCTCGCTCAGCCAGCCCGCGGCCGCGGTCTCGCCGGTCAGGCGCAGGCCGACCAGGCGGCCGTCCTCGATCAGCGCACGCTTGCTGATCCCGCGCGCGGGGTCGGCATACGACAGCACCCCGTCGCCCTCGAGGCCGAGCAAGGCGTCGAGCTCGGCGAGCCAGCCGGCCGGGATCGGACGGTCGTGCGCGACCCGCATCACCACCGCGGGCGTGTCGCGGCCGGCGAGCGCGAGCGAGGCGTAGGCGAAGCGCTCCAGCCAGGGCGACAGCAGCGCAGCCTCCTCGGCGGCGGTACGCCCGGGGCGCTCGGCACGCACCAGCAGCATGCGGTTCGGCAGCTCGACCGGCTCGATGCGCACCGCCGCGTGCTTGAGCTCCGGCTGCTTCGACAGCGGATCGCAGGCGCCGCCGAAGAGCAGGTTGATCCCGGCCGAGTTCAGCGCCCGCCGCCCCCAGTGCATCCCGACGAAGGCCATGCCGTGCCGCAGCGCACTCGCCGCGGCCACGCGCAGCACCAGCTCGCCGTGCCGGCTCGACACCTTGACCAGGTCGCCGTCGACGAGGCCGCGCCGCGCCAGCTCCTGCGGGTGCAGCTCGATGCGTGCCTCGTCCGCATGGCCGTACAGGCGCGCCACCTTGCCGCTGCGGCTCATGCCGTGCCACTGGTCGCGCAGGCGGCCGCTGGTGAGGGCGAGCGGATAGCGCACGCCGGTCTTCTCGGCAGTGAGCGCGCGCGCCGGCACGACGAAGCGTGCGCGCCCGTTCGGCGTCGCGAAGCGACCGTCGGCGTAGAGACGCGCCCGCGCCGCGGCATCGGCGCCATCCACCGCCGCTCCCGCCGGAAACGGCCATTGCTGCGGGCCTTCACCTTCCAGCAGGGAATAGTCCAGCCCGGTGATGTCGAGGTCGCGCCCGGCGGTGCTGGCGACGTGCTCGGCGAAGATCGCCTGCGCCGACGCGTAGGCGAACATCGCCGCCGCCTGCGGCTTGCCGATGCGCGGTGCGAGCGCGCGTGCGAAGTCGCACACGATGCGCCAGTCGGCACGCGCCTCGCCCGGCGCCGGCACGGCCGCGCGCACGCGGCTGATGCGGCGCTCGGAGTTGGTCACCGTGCCCTCCTTCTCGCCCCAGGCGGCGGCCGGCAGCACGAGGTCGGCGAAGGCCGCGGTCTCGGTGCCGGCGAAGGCCTCCTGCAGCACGACGAAGTCGCAGACCGCCAGCGCCTCGTGCACCAGAGCCTGCTCGGGCATGGACTGCGCCGGGTTGGTGCACGCGATCCAGATCGCCTTGACGCGGCCCTCGCGCGCCGCGCGGAACAGCTCCACCGCGGTCAGGCCGGGCTCCGAAGGCACGCTGTCCACGCCCCACAGCCGCGCCACCTCCGCGCGATGCTCGGGATTCGCCAGGTCACGATGCGCCGGCAGCAGGTTCGCCAGCCCGCCGACCTCGCGCCCGCCCATCGCGTTGGGCTGGCCGGTGAGCGAGAACGGCCCGCAGCCGGGGCGGCCGATCTTGCCGGTCGCGAGCGAAAGCGCGATCAGCGCGGCGCCGTTGTGGGTGCCGTGCGTCGACTGGTTGAGCCCCTGGCACCACAGCGACAGCGCCGCCGGCGCCTCGCCCCACCAGCGCGCCGCGGTGACGATGTCCTCCGCCGCCACCCCGCACACCGCCGCGGCCACCGCCGGGCTCACCCCGTGCACATGCGCGCGCAGCGCCTCGAAACCCTCGGTGTGGGCGGCGATCCAGGCTTCGTCGGCCAACCCGTCGCGCAGCAGCACGTGCAGCATGGCGTCGAACAGCCAGACGTCGGTGCCGGGCAGGATGGCCAGGTGCAGGTCGGCCATCGCCGCGGTGTCGGTGCGGCGCGGATCCACCACGACGATCTTCATGCCCGGTCGCCGCGCCCTCGCCTCCTCGATGCGGCGGAAGGCCACCGGATGCGCCCACGCCGGGTTGGCGCCGGCGATCAGGATCGTGTCGGCGTGGTCGAAGTCCTCGTAGCAGCACGGCGGCGCGTCCGCACCCAGCGTGGCCTTGTAGGCGGCGACCGCGCTCGACATGCACAGGCGCGAGTTGGTGTCGACGTTGTTGCTGCCGATCAGCCCCTTCATCGCCTTGTTGAAGACGTAGTAGTCCTCGGTGAGGAGCTGGCCGGAGATGTAGAAGGCGACCGCGTCCGGGCCATGCTCGGCGATCACGTCGGCGAAGCGCTGCGCGGCCACGTCGATCGCCGCGTCCCAGCCGATGCGCGTGCGGGCCTCGCCGCGGCGGGCGCGGTATTCGGGGTAGAGCAGGCGGGTATCGTGGCCGGCGCTGAGGTGCAGGGTCGCGCCCTTGGTGCACAGGCGGCCGAAGTTGGCCGGATGCGCGGGGTCGCCGCGCACGCCGGTGATGCGGGTGCCGTCGTGCTCGATCAGCACGCCGCAGCCGACGCCGCAGTAGGGACAGGTGGCAGGGGTCTCGCCCGGCGCCGCGGCGCGGATCGGGATCGTGCGCCGGCCAGCGGGCGAAGGCCGGGCAGGTTCGGGCAGGGGATGGGTCATGGTTTGCCTCGTCCGTAGGGGTCTGAGGGATCGGGTCTTCACAGGATGAGCAAATGAAAGGCCTGACCCCTTCAGGACTTCAGGGATCGGTACAGCAGGAACAACAGCACGACATTCAGCAGCAGCGAGGCCAGCGCGATCAGCTTCAGCGCCAGCGTCGGCCGGCGCTCGAGCAGCGGCGTGCGGCGCGGCACCGCGAGCGGCTGCCAGGCGCCGCGCTCGAGCGCGAGGCGGAACTCCTCGGCGGTCTCGAAGCGGGCGGCGGGTTCGCGCGCGCAGGCCTTGAGCAGCACCGCCTCCAGCCAGGCCGGCGTGTCGGGGCGGTGGCGGGTGGGCGGGACGGGTTCGCCGAAGCGCGGGTGCTGGAAGGGCTCGACCTCGCCGTAGGGGAACTTGCGCGTGAGCAGCTCGTACAGCGTCACCCCGCAGGCGTAGAGGTCGGAGGCCTCGTTGGCCGGCGTGCCGGCGAAGAGCTCGGGCGCCATGTAGGACGGCGTGCCCGGGTTGTTGATCTCGCGCAGGTCCTCCGCCTCGCTCGCCGCCACGCCGAGGTCGAGCAGGCGCAGCACGCCGTCGCGGCCCAGGTGCAGGTTGTCGGGCTTGATGTCGCGATGCACGATGCCCAGCCGGTGCAGTACGCCGACCAGACGCAGCACGCACGCGCCGAGCTCGGCGACCTCGTGCGCGCGCAGGCGCTCGCCGCGCGCGAGCAGCGCCTTCAGGCTCTCGCCCTCATGCCAGCTCATCAGGTAATACAGATGCGCGCGCGCGGGCCAGTCGGCCACCTGCGGAAAGCCCTGCGCGGGCACCCGCCGCGCCAGCCACTCCTCGCGCACCAGCGCGCGGCGCGCGTCCTCGTCGTGCTCGTGGGCGGGCAGCAGGGTCTTGAGGACCCAGCGCGGCGCCGCAATCGCGCCTCGCGGCGCTCCCACAGGAACCGGCGCGCGGGGCGAAGTCGACGCGACCTGCGGCGACGTAGGAGCGGCGCAAGCCGCGATTGCGGCCGTGCCGTCGGCAACGTGGTCGGGACCAATCGACGCCGCAATCGCGCCTCGCGGCGCTCCCACAGG
>NZ_AMXD01000087.1 GCF_000310185.1 Thauera aminoaromatica S2
ACAACGCCCCACGCACACATCCGTGCCTGGGGCGTCGTGCCGTCTACGCAGAACGCAGGGGTTGAGCCCCCGCGGATCCGTCGTAAGCACCCGGCAAACCCATCTTGTCGTGTCGCTCATGCGCAGGCGGCCGGCTGCCTGCGATGCGGCAGCAGCGCCCCGATCCGGCTATGGGGCTGCGTCGGCAGCCATTCGAGCACATCCTTCAGGTACGCAAAGGGCCCGTGCCCGTTGAGCTGCGCCGACTGATGGCGCGGGCGATGTCCGAGCGGTTGGGCACTTGGGTGCGCCGCGCGAGCAACCACGCATGCAGGCGTTCAAGGAGGGGGCGGGCCTTCACGTCCCGAAGGCGCTGCCGGGCGTCGATGTCCAGTTCGGCTGCCTCACGTTCGATCCCATACTGCTCACCGACGGCTTCGAGCGCCTCGCTGGCGATCTGGCTCTTCGCTTGGGTGGTGAGATCGAAGAACTTGCGCCGCGCATGCGCCATGCAGCCGGCTTTCTTCACGCCCAGGGCGATCAGCGCCCCTGGGTTCGGCGTAGTCGTCACAGATCAGCGTGCTGCGCCACTCACCCAGGAATGCCTGGGCGTGACGGCCTGCGCGGCTGTCGGCGGAGTCGTATACCACCGCCTTGATCGGATCGAACGCCCCGACGCCGTAGGACCACAGGTAGGCGTGGTGCGTCTTGCCCGCACCCGGGTCGAGCATCACCACCGGGGGCGTCCGCGTGCAGCACGGGGTGCGCTAGCACGCCGGTCTTCGGCGCATCGACCAGCGGCTGCAGATGCACGCCGCTCTGGCCCACCCACTGGGCCAGCGGCGATTGCGGGATCGCCAACCCGGCCCGACTGAAGATGCCTTCCTGCCGGTAGAGTGGCAAAAGGTCCTGATACCTGGCGACCAGCACTTGGACGAGCAGCCCGGCAGTCGGGATGCCCTTGTCGATGATGTGCGCCGGCACGGGTGCCTGCACGAGGGTCTCGCATGAATCGCACGCCCACTTGTCCCGGATGTGGCGCTCGACGGTGAAGTGGCCCGGGGTGTAGTCGAGCGTCTCGACGACGTCCTTGCCGATGTGGCGCATCTGGCAGCCGCAGGCGCAGGTGGTCGAGTAGGGTTCGTCATGGATCTCGGTGGGCGGCAGCTCGGGCGGCAACGGATGCGCCGGGCCTGTCCCTTGGGCTGCTGGCTCTTGCTGGTATCCGGTTGAAGTTGCTCGAGATCTTCGCTCATCGCCGCCAGATCGGCCTCGGCGGTCTCCTCGAAGAGTTGCGCCTGCTCGGTGGAGAGGCGCTCGGCCTTCACGCCGGAGCGATGACGTTTGTGCAGCGCCAGCTCATGCGTGAGCCGCTCGATCTTGGTCTGGCGCCACACGAGCTCGCGCTCCTGACCGATGAGCAGGTGGCGCAAGGCGTCGGCATCCGGTTGATCGATGTCGGCGGGCAGCGGCCTGGAGCGGCCATTCGAGCTCAATGCGGGCGTTGCCACGCTGCGCTTCGAGGCGGATCGCCAACGTTTCGACGGCGGGAGCCACCTGCACGGCTACAAAGCCCGGCTCAGCCAATGGCGGGCGTTCAGCGCAGAGCGGCTTGCGAGAACTCGGTGGCTCGATGCCGCGCTCGCGCATCCAGCGGTGGACCCGGTTGGCGTTCTGGCCGTTGGCCAGAGCCACGCCGGCCACCGAGACGCCGGGCTCACGACAGGCCGAGACCACAGACTGCTTGACGGCTTCGCTGTGCGTGCGCCGACTCCGGCGCGGGATAACCACATCCATCGTGTCCACCATCGAACTTGATGGACACGATCTTCAATGGGATAAGCAGACGGCGGAAGGTGGGTTCGCCGGGGGCTTAGAGCTGGGTGGCGAGATTTCTGCAGGTGCCTCGCACGGCCTCTGCAGGGAGGCGCGCGAGGCGAGGGCATGCTCGATCAGGTGCGCGCCGGTACGAGGATTTCAGCCTCGCCATCCATGACCACCTTGTCTCCAACTGTGCAGACGGTCGAGAAAACCGCGCGGCGCTTCTCTGCCTTCAATTCCTTGACGGTGACACGCGCGACAACGGTGTCACCGATCTTGACGGGCGCCTTGAATTTCAGGCTCTGGGACAGGTAGATGCAGCCGGGGCCGGGCAGGCGGGTGCCGAAGACGGCCGAGATGAGGCCGGCGGAGAGCATTCCGTGGGCGATCCGGCCGCCGAACATCGTACTCGCAGCGAACTCCTCGTCCAGATGGACCGGGTTGGTGTCGCCCGATACGCCGGCGAACATCAGGATGTCGGCCTCGCTCACCGTACGTGAGACCGAGGCGGTACGGCCAATGTGAAGATCCTCGAAACTGAGGCCGTAGACTTCGCTGAAATCGCGTTGAGCTTGAGTCATGTACTTCTCCTTGTGTGAAACGGTGCTCCGGTAACGGACCGACGCTACAAGCTTCGCATGCTAAAATCAACCTTGGATGCTGCGCCGCCGCATTTGCCGCAAGGCCAGGCGGGCGTTTCGTGCGATTTTGCTCGGTGTGCTCGAGGCGGTTTGCTCCACCCGCCCTCGCCGTGAAGTGAGTCACAGGTGTCCTGCCGGTGATTGTCTAAGCTTAGGCACGATCAGGAGCCGGGCGATCCCTCCGCGATAAGCACTCCCGGCGCCCAGGGTTCCGACCCTTCCCAACACATGCAGAGGCCCCTCGATGCTGAAGGTGTTCAGCCACTACCTTCCCACGCACACCCTGCAGCAGGTGCTGTTCGACGCCTTGACGCTTTTTGCGGTGGTGCTTGCAGCGGTTGCGGTACTCGTGACGCCGACAAGCGCGGTCGACTGGGCAATCTGCATTCCATCGGCGCTTACCTTCGCTGCAAGCATGATCGCCCTCAATGCGGCGATGGGTTTGTACCGACCGGTGTATCAGCGTTCCCATCGGCAGACCTTCGCGCGCGTCGCCCTGTCGCTGACCGTGAGCGTACCAGTGGCCTACCTCGTGTTCGGGCTGTTGCCGTGGTCCGAAATTGCCCCGCACTCCCTGCAGCTCAGCGTATTGCTGTTGCTCTGTTCGCTGTTGCTGGTCCGCGGGCTGGTCAATCAGCGCCAGGCCTCTGCCCTTTTCGTGCCGCGCGTGCTGATCGTGGGTACCGGCCGTGACGCGCGCATGGTGCAACAGGACCTGGTCCGTCCGCTGCAGCGCAGCGTGGAAGTGGTCGGCTTTCTTCCGGTGGGGGGAAACGAACGGGTCGAGGTGGAGCAGCACGCCGTGTTGCCACCGGGCAGCTTGCTGGAGGTGGTGCGCAACCTGCGTGTGGACGAGGTGATCGTCGCGGTGCGCGAACGTCGGGGGGGAGTGCTCTCCTTGCGCGAACTGCTGGACTGCAAGTTGCTCGGAACGCGCATCCTCGATCTGTCGACCTTCTTCGAGCGCGTGCAGGGGCAAGTGAGGCTGGATTCGCTGCGGGCGAGCTGGCTGATCTATGGTGACGGCTTCCGCCAAGGCTGGACGCGAACCTTCGTCAAGCGTTGTTTCGACCTCGTCGTCGGGACCGCGCTCCTGCTCGTGGCCTTGCCGATCATGGTGCTCACTGCGCTGTTGATCCTGCTGGAGGATGGCGCGCCGATCTTTTACTCGCAGGAGCGTGTGGGACGCGGTGGGAAGCCGTTCCGTGTCATCAAGTTCCGCAGCATGCGGCGTGACGCCGAGAAGGACGGCAAGCCGCGGTGGGCGACTTCGAACGACGATCGAGTGACACGCGTCGGGCGTTTCATCCGCAAGCTGCGTATCGATGAGCTTCCGCAGCTGTTCAACGTGCTCAAGGGCGACATGAGTCTGGTCGGCCCGCGCCCGGAGCGCCCCTATTTTGTGGACCAGCTTACCCAGCAGATTCCGTTCTATGCGGTGCGGCACTGCGTCAAGCCCGGCGTCACCGGGTGGGCGCAGGTTCGTTACCAGTACGGGGCTTCGGTCGACGATGCCGCGGAGAAGCTCCAGTACGATCTGTATTACGTGAAGAACCACTCGCTGATCCTGGATACCCTTGTCCTCTTCGAGACGGTGAGGGTCGTCCTGACCGGTGAAGGCGCGCACTGAGCGGCCGCGTGAGACTGCGGGCTCGCTTGGACGGGGGTACGGCGCAGTTCGCACGAATGCGTGACAGGGGAGAGGGGCGTGCTTGAGGTTGCGATCTGGAGTTATGGGGTTGCGGCCGTAGCCTTCCTCATCTTCGCGCTGTACATCTTCCTCGCGTGGCGGGGCGCGCTGCCGGGTGGGGCCTTGTTCGCGGCCGTGGCGATTTCCGGTCTGTGGGCGGGTCTTTCGGCGCTCGAGGCCAGGGGCGCTTGGCCGTTTTCCGGTGCCCTCGCCGTCGCGCTCGATCTGCTCAGGGGCGCGGCCTGGTACGTGTTCCTGATCGTGCTGTCCCGCCCGTTGTGGGGGCGGTGGATGCGCTGGCCGGCGTATGTGGCGCTCGCGGTGGTGGTGGCGCAGGTGCTCGCGCTCGCGCTCGAGTCGGCGGGCGTCACCGGAGGGTTGCCGATCGCGCCGGCGATCGGTGCCTGGCTGATGCACGCGATCGTCGGCCTGATGCTTGTGGAACAGCTCTACCGGGGCATGCCCGCCGTCTCGCGCTGGGGTTTGAAGCCGCTTTGCCTCGCGCTGGCGGCGGGCTACATCTTCGAACTGTACCTCTTCGCCGATGCCCTCCTGTTCTCGCGCATCGATGCGGATGTCTGGGCAGCGCGCGGCATCGCGCACGCCCTGCTCATCCCGCTGATCGCAATCGCGGGGACGCGCAGTCCCTCGTGGACCCTGCGGATGTCCGTATCGCGCGAGATCGTCTTCCATTCGACCGCGCTCGCCGGCGCCGGCCTCTATTTGCTCGTGATCGCCGCTGCGGCCTATTACGTGCGCTTCTTCGGCGGCGATTGGGGGCGCGCACTGCAGATGGCATTGCTCTTCGCCGGCCTGGTGGTCCTCGGCGCGCTGCTGTTTTCGGGCGCCGTGCGCGCGCGCCTGCGGGTCTTCATCAGCAAGCACCTCTTTCCGTACCGCTACGATTACCGGAGCGAGTGGTTGCGCTTCACCCAGGCCCTGTCGACCGTCGACCGCAGTCTCGATCTGGGTCAATCGGTCATCAAGGCGCTGTCGGATCTTGTCGAGAGCCCTGGAGGGTCGCTCTGGCTGGCCGATGCCTACGGCAAGTGCCGGCCGCATTCGCGCTTCAACCAGCCCCCGATCGACGTGGTCGAGGCGCTCGATTCGCCGCTGTGCGGGTTCCTTGCCCGCAGCGGCTGGGTGATCAACCTCGAGGAGTATCGCGTGCAGCCCGGACGCTACCAGGGTCTGGTGCTGCCGGACTGGCTGTCACGGCTCGACGAGGCATGGCTGGTGATCCCGCTGCAGACCGCCGAGCGCCTGATCGGCTTCGTCGTACTGGGTTCGCCGCGGACCCCCTTCGACATCGACTGGGAAGTCCTCGATCTCCTCAAGACGGCGCAGCGTCAGGCCGCAGGCTATCTGGACCGTATGCTCGCGGCCGAGGCCTTGCTGGAGGCACGCAAGTTCGACTCCTTCAACCGCATGTCGGCCTTCGTGGTCCATGACCTGAAGAACCTCGTCGCCCAGTTGTCGCTGATGCTCAAGAACGCCCAGCGCCACCGCGACAACCCCGAGTTCCAGCAAGACATGCTGGATACGGTGGCGAACGTCGAGGCGCGCATGCGCGGGCTGATGACGCAGTTGCAGGAGAAGCGCTCGATCGACCCGCCGCGCGCGGTGGATCTCCCCGCGCTGCTGCGCGCGGTGTGCGAGTCCAAGCGTGGCCAGTCGCCCGTGATCGAGCTCGTGTGCGCAGCCGCGGAGCCGGTGGAGGTCAGTGCGCACCCGCAGCGGCTGGAGAGAATCATCGGTCATGTCGTGCAAAATGCACTGGATGCCACGGCACAGGATGGTAAGGTGGTTCTCAGTCTCGCTGCCGGGAAGGACGGGCGGGCGAACGTGGTCGTCGAGGACGACGGCTGTGGGATGAGTCCTGAATTCGTCCGCGAACGGCTGTCCCGTCCCTTCCAGACCACCAAGTCGAGCGGGATGGGGATCGGGGTCTACGAGACCCGGCAGTACCTCGAGGAGATCGGTGGCGCGCTGCACTACGACAGCGAAGTCGGGCGCGGCACCCGCGTCAGTATCGAACTCCCCCGCATCCGGCGCGAGGACGGGCAATCTACCGCGATGGGCATATAGAACGTGAATTCGACGCAAGACAAGCAGCGTACTCTCCTGATCGTCGAGGACGACCTCGCGCTGCAAAAGCAGATGCGATGGGCGTTCGACGCCAGCGAGACCGTGGTCGCGAGCGACCGCGAGAGCGCGATCGCGCAGCTGCGCAAACACGAACCTGCGGTGGTGACCATGGACCTCGGCCTGCCGCCGGCGCCCGACGACGTCAGCGAGGGCTTCAAGCTCCTGCGCGAGATCCTCACGCTCGCGCCCGATACCAAGGTCATCGTGCTCACGGGCCAGCATGACCGCGAGAACGCGATCAAGGCGGTGGGCCTGGGCGCCTACGACTTCTTCGCCAAGCCCTTCGAGCCCGAGCTGCTCAATCTCACCATCGAGCGCGCCTTCCGCATGCACGACCTGCAGAGGGAGAACGCCCGCCTCGCCGCGCTCGAGGGCAGCCCGCTCTCCGGACTGCTCACCCGCGATCCCGGGATGCTCAAGGTCTGCCGCACGATCGAGAAGCTCGCCTCGGCCTCCGCCACGGTCGCGCTGCTCGGCGAGAGCGGTACCGGCAAGGAGATCCTCGCGCGCGGCCTGCACATGCGCTCCGCCCGCGCCCGCGAGCGCTTCGTGGCGATCAACTGCGCCGCCATTCCCGATGCCTTGCTCGAGAGCGAGCTGTTCGGCTATGAGAAGGGCGCCTTCACCGGCGCAGTGAAACAGACCCTCGGCAAGATCGAGACGGCCAACGGGGGTACCCTCTTCCTCGACGAGATCGGCGACCTGCCGCTCGCGCTGCAGGCCAAGCTGCTGCGTTTCCTGCAGGAGCGCTCGATCGAGCGCATCGGCGGGCGCGAGGAGATCCCGGTCGACGTCCGCATCGTGTGTGCCACCCATCGCAACCTCAAGGCGCAGATCCAGGCCGGGGTCTTCCGCGAGGACCTGTACTATCGGCTTGCCGAGATCGTCATCGAAATCCCGCCCCTGCGCGAGCGCGACGGCGACGCGACCTATCTCGCGCATGCCTTCGCACAGCGCTTCGCCAAGGAGAACGGCCGGCGCACGCCCATCTTCACGGACGACGCCCTCTCGGCGATCGAGGCGCACCGCTGGCCGGGCAACGTGCGCGAGCTGGAAAACTGCATCAAGCGTGCGGTGATCATGGCCGATGGCGAATGCATCGCAGCCGAAGACCTCGGCCTCGCGGCGGGGGACGAAGACCTTTCGATCTTCAACCTGCGCCAGGTCCGGGAGGATGCCGAGCGTGCCGCCGTGCTCAAGGTCATCGCCCGCACCAACGGCAACATCGCCCGCGCCGCCGAGATCCTCGGTGTCAGCCGCCCCTCCCTGTACGATCTATTGAGCCGCTTCGGACTCAAGAAGGAGAATGCTTCGTGAGCGAAAACCGCACCGTCCGTCACCACCCGCGCTGGTCCCGGCCCATTCGGGGCATCGCCGTCGCCGCGTTCTCGGCGCTCGTTCTTGTCGGTTGTGGCGAGACGCCCGAGCAGATGCTCGCCTCGGCGAAGTCCTTTCTGGAGAAGCAGGACTTCGACGCGGCCGGCATCCAGCTCAAGAATGCCCTGCAGGAAAACGCCAATCTCGCCGAGGCGCGTTTTCTCCTCGGGCGGGTCAACCTGCGTCAGGGCAACGTCGCTGGCGCGGTCAAGGAGCTCGAGCGGGCGCTCGAGCTCGGCTACCCGCGCGACGCGGTCGCCGCCGAACTTGCGCCGGCGCTGGTGCGGGCGGGCGAGTTCGACCGGCTTCTCGCGGAGTTCGGCGATCCTCGGGTGACCGCGCCCGCGACGATCGCCATCGTCCAGGCTGCGCTGGGCGATGCGCATCTGGCGCGGCGGGAGATCGACAAGGCGCAGGCGGCCTATCTCCAGGCGCTCGGGGTGAACGCCGACGAGCACGGGGCGCGGATTGGATTCGCACGCACCGCGGCGATCAAGGGTGATCTGAAGGCAGC
The DNA here is from genome assembly GCF_000310185.1 of Thauera aminoaromatica S2. Lineage (GTDB taxonomy): Bacteria > Pseudomonadota > Gammaproteobacteria > Burkholderiales > Rhodocyclaceae > Thauera > Thauera aminoaromatica. The sequence continues at coordinate 8,171 of NZ_AMXD01000087.1, forward strand.
GGAAGAGGCCGTACGGGAGGTCATCGCACGCGCGCCGCAGGTCGCCGATGCGCATGCGTTGCTCGGCGACCTGCTCGTTGCCCGCGGCGATCTGTCGCAGGGGCTCGCCGCCTTGCGCGAAGCCGTGCGTCTGCAACCGGGGACGGTGGCCAACCATTACGCGCTCGTCACCCTTCTGCTTCGCCAGAACGCCATCGCCGAGGCCGATGCCGCCCTCGACGCGATGAAGTCGGCGGTGGGCAGGCACCCCTTCACGCGTTACCTCCTAGCGCTGCGGGATTACCGCGAGAATCGCCTCGTGGAAGCCCGCGACGCGCTCATGCAGGTGCTCAAGGAGTCGCCCGGGCTGCTCGTCGCCGAACTGCTCGCAGGCGTCGTGCATTTGCGGCTGAACGATCACGAGATCGCGCGTGCCCATCTCGACCGGGTTCTCCAGGCCGCGCCGGGAAATCTCGTCGCTCGCCAGGCGTTGGTGGCCTCGCACCTCGCCACCGGCGAGTCGAAGCGTGCGCTCGAGCTCGTCCAGCCCGCGCTCCAGGTTCCGCAGCCGAGTGCCCGCCTGCTCGGCCTGGCAGGGCAGGTGTACATCGCCAATGGGGATTTCGAGCGTGCCGAGGACTATTTCGAACGGGCGGCGAAGGCAGCACCGGCGGACGTGCGTGCGCGAACGCGCCTTGGGGTCGCGCGCATGGCCGTCGGCGACGCGGATGCCGGCTTCACCGAACTCGAGGAAGCCTCCCGGATGGATGAGGGCGGCATCCAGGCCGATCTAGCCCTCGTCGTCGGGCATCTGCGCAGGGGCGACGCGAAAAAGGCGCTCGCCGCACAGGCCGAACTCGAGCGCAAGCAGCCGGACAATGCGCTCGTGCACAATCTTCGTGGCGGGCTGATGCTGGCCACGCGCAACATTCCTGCTGCGCGTGCAGCGTTCGAGAAGGCACTCGCGAAGCAGCCCACCTATCTCTCCGCCGCGGTCAGCCTGGCGCGGCTCGATCTGGCCGAGCGCCGTCCCGAGATGGCCATCGGGCGCATCAAGGCGGTGGTCGATCGCGACCCCAGGAGTGTCGAGGCCTTGCTGACCTTCGCCGAGATGCAGCGTCTCACCGGCGCCGCGCCGATCGAGGTGCTCGGAACGCTGGAGCGTGCCGAGGCCGTCTCGCCCGGGGCCCCGGTCGTCGGTCTGGCAACCATCCAGCACCATCTCTCCGAAGGGCAGCCTGCGGAAGCACTGCGGGTGGCGCAGAAGCTCGCGACCGCGCATCCGAACGATCCGCGCGCGATCGAGGCGCTCGCGCGCGCGCAGTTCGCCGCGGGGGACAGCCAGCAAGCGATTTCCGCGCTCAATCGGCTGGTCGGGCTATTGCCCGAGTCGCCGCTTCCGCTCGTTGCGCTGGCGGACATGCATCGTGCACTGATGGACGGACAGGCGGCGGAGCAGGCCTTGCGCAAGGCCTTGGGGATCGCCCCCGACTCCATGGACGTCCGCCAGCGCCTGATCGCCCTGGCGCTGCAGCGCAAGGACCCGCAGGGTGCGTTGCGTCTTGCCCGCGAGGCCCAGTCGCGGCAGCCCGAGCTTCCTGCAGGCTACCTGCTCGAGGGCGACGTGCATGCGGTGGGCAGCCAGTGGCCCGATGCCGCGGAGGCTTATCGCAAGGCGCTCGAGCGCAAGGGTGGAGGCACGGCTGCGGTACGCCTGCATTCGGCCCTTCTCCGCGCAGACCGCAGGGCCGATGCGAATCGCATGTCCGAGGGGTGGCTGAAGGCGAATCCGACGGATCTCGTGCTGCGTGGCCATCTTGGCGAACTGGCCCTGAGCGAGAAACGGTATGCGGATGCGGCCAGGATCTTTGCGCGCATGGCCGAGATGGCGCCGCAGAACCCGATCATCCTGAACAATCTGGCCTGGGCCGCCAACGAAGCGAAGGACCCGAAGGCGCTGGAGTATGCCGAGCAGGCTCTGCGCCTCGCCCCGGACAACCCGGCGATCATCGATACCGTGGGCACCATCCAGGTCGCCAGCGGGGCGGTCGATGCCGGCCTGGCCAACCTGCGGCGCGCGGTGTCGATCGGTCCCGACCTGCTGCCGCTGCAGCTGAACCTCGTGAAGGCGCTCGCCAAGGCCGGACGCAAGGACGAGGCGCGCAGCCAGCTCGATGCGCTGATGCCGCGCCTGCAGGAGGGCACCCCGATGCATCAGGAGGCGCGTGCGCTGCAAGCGTCGCTCTGATCCCCCGATCCCAGGGTTGGCGATCCAGCGTGGCGTGTGCGATAAAGAGTCATGGACAAGACAAGTTGCCCGGTCCCGGTCGGCAGGATTGCGCGGCCACGCCTCCGGCGCCTTCCACGGCTGCTGGGGTTGGCGGTCGCGCTGGCCTCGACCGTTTGCGCCGCGGCCGGTGAGGGCGCGTTCGAGCGTGCGCTCGCCGAGCAGGCGCGCTATCTCGCCACCGAGGCGCTGGCCTACGAACACGGCGAGGGCGTGCCGCGCGACCAGTCGTATGCGGCCTTGCTCTACTGCGAGTCCGCGCGCCTCGGCGATAGCGAGGGCATGTACGCGCTTGGCTGGATGTACGCCAACGGCCGTGGCGTCGAGCGCAACGACGCCTACGCCGGCACGCTCTTCGCGATGGCGGCCGCGAAAGGCGATGAACATGCGCAGCGCATGTTGCGGTACACCGGCGAATACACCGGTGACGTACCGGACTGCCTGCACACGCCTTCGACCCAGATCGTGCAGCGCTGGCCGGTCGAGGCGCTGATCGCGCGCCTGCCGCCGGTGCGTCAGGCGGTTGCGCGCATGCTCGCCGAGCTGGCCCCCAAGTACGGCGTGCGCCCCGAGTTCGCCCTCGCGATCGGGCTGACCGAGTCGGCCCTGAACCCCGACGCGCTCTCGCCCAAGAACGCGATGGGCGTCATGCAGCTCATCCCCGCCACGGCCGAGCGCTTCAATGTCGGCAAGCCCTACGATCCCGAGCAGAACATCCGTGGCGGCCTCGCCTACCTGCGCTGGCTGCTGGCCTATTTCGAGGGCGACATCGCGCTCGCCGCAGCGGCCTACAACGCCGGAGAGGGTGCGGTGGACCGCTATCGGGGGGTGCCGCCGTATCGCGAGACGCGTGCCTACGTGGAGCGCATCCTGCGTCACGTCGGTCAGGATCGCCATCCCTACGACAGCCGCGTGGTCCCCCCCAGCCCGATGTTGCGCAAGCTCCGCCTCGCTCTGGAAGAGGAACACGAGTCATGAATCCCCGCCCGGAGACGCGTGCGCGGCGTCGGCTGCTGGCCTGCGCGCTCGCCCTTCCCGCCGCGCTCGCCCTGGCCCCGATCGCACGTGCCGAGCTGGCGTCCACGCTGGCGCGCGTCAAGCCCTCGGTCGTCGCCGTCGGTACCTATCAGCGTACACGCAGCCCGGCCTTCCAGTTCCGTGGTACCGGCTTTGCGGTCGGCGACGGCATGCTGGTCGCCACCAATGCCCATGTCCTGCCTGACGAGATCGACGGCGCGAAGATGGAGGCGCTCGTCATCGTGCTTCCGGGCGACGACCTCACCGGAGCGGTGCGACCGGTGAAGGTGGTGGCCACGGAGCGCGCGCAGGATCTCGCCTTGCTCCGGCTCGAAGGCGGGCCGCCGCTGCCTGCGCTTCGTCTCGCCGGCGGGGGCGGCGTGGTCGAGGGCCAGGAGGTCGCCTTCACCGGCTTCCCGATCGGTGCCGTGCTCGGCATGACCCCGGTGACGCACCGCGGCATCGTCTCGGCGATCACGCCGATCGCGATTCCTCAGGCCAATTCTCGCGATCTCAACCCGGCGCTCATCCGGCGTCTCGCCACCGATCCGTTCCGCGTCTACCAGCTCGACGCCACCGCCTATCCGGGCAACAGTGGCAGCCCGCTCTACGATCCCGCCAGTGGCGAGGTGATCGGCGTGCTCAACATGGTGTTCGTGAAGTCGACCAAGGAAAAGGTGCTCGCCGATCCGTCGGGCATCAGCTACGCCATCCCCGTCGAGTACCTGCAGCGCCTGATCGCCGGCCGGAACTAGGCGCGCACGAGCATGCCCGCAAGCGTCAGGCGTCGCCCAGAATCGCGTCGACGAGCGCCGCCGGGCTGGCCACCGCGCGCCAGTGCGGCGCCATCTCGGTCGACTCCAGGCTGCCGTAACCCCAGGTCGCGGCGATGAAGGGCAGCCGGTTGGCGTCGGCCGATTCGCCGTCCTCGCTGCGGTCGCCCACATAGACCGCATCGCCACGGGCGATGCCGCGATCCTGCAGCAGGCGCGCGATCATCGAGGCCTTGTCGGGCAGGCGTGGCTCGAACAGGTCGAGCGCATACACCGCGGCGAAATACCCGCTCCAGCCCAGGTGCTCGAGGATCAGTCGTGTCGGCAGCAGGCGCTTGTTGGTCGCGATCGAGAGCGTGCAGCCGGCCGCGCCGAGGCGGCGCAGCATCGCGTCGACGCCGGCGTAGGCCGCGGTCTGGCGGTAGCCGCGGCTGTCGTAGCTCGCCTTGAAGCCGGCTGCGAGCGCGTCGATCACCCCGATGTCGGTGGTCCCGGCGAGCATGCGCAGGGTCTCGAGCAGCGGCGGGCCGACGATGCCCGCGTCGATCGCGATCACCGGCTGGTGACCCGTGCTGGCGAAGGCGTCGCGGTAGCTCGCGAGGATGGCGGGGGCGGAGTCGATCAGGGTGCCGTCGAGGTCGAACAGCACCTGGGAGTAGCGGGGCATCGGGCTCGTGCGATCGGGAAGCACGCCTCCGGTCCCCGAATCGAGCGCCTGCCGAGCAAGCCGCGACCAACCGTTTACAACACCGAAAACGCGAATGAGTGGTCCCGTCACCAGGAATCGAACCTGGATCTGGCGCTTAGGAGGCGCCCGTTCTATCCATTGAACTATGACGAGGACTCGGGGACGCGCATTCTAGCCGTTCGGCGGCGTCGGACCAAGCGCGCTTTGATCCACGCCTTGGTCTGTGCGTGGCGGGAACAGGAAGGCATGGGGCGTGCGCAGCAGGCGGCGCAGCAGCAGGCCGCCGAGCGAGCGGCTCTGCGCGAAGGTGATGCGGCGTGCGCGCATCGCCACGCTAAGCGTCAGCGCGAAGCTCACCGTCAGGTTGGTGAGGCCGATCAGCAGCACGCCGGCGAAGGCGATCGCCGCGGTCGTCAGCGGGATCGAGAAGTCGAGTGCCGCCGCGGCGTAGCCGAGGTAGGCCGACGAGAAGGCGATGTGGCGGATGTCGATCGGCAGGCCGAACAGTACCCCCAGGCCGGTGGCGCCGCCGAGCAGGAAACCGAAGAAGAAGTTGCCGACGAGGGCACCGATGTTCTGCTCGACGTAGTCCGCGAGCTTGCGCAGGCGGCGCTCGCCGAGCAGGCGGCGCAGGCCGCGCAGCTGGGTGAGCCGCTGCGGAATGCGGTTGTAGGCCGAGAGGTTGTCGTAATAGGCGGCGATCAGCCCCGACATGAACAGGCACACGCCCGCGATCGCGGCGAAGAACAGCGCGCCGCCGAGTGGATGGATCTCGGCCAGCAATGAGTGCGCTTTCTCCGGGCTGATGAAATGGCTGCCGGTGGCGAGGTGGATCAGCACGCCCACGCCGATCGCCACCGGGATCGCCACCCCGATGTTGCCGAGGATGGCACCGATCTGGCTGCGGATCGTGCGCACGATCAGGTCGGCGAGCGCCTCCAGGTCGCGCGTCTTGCCCCTGGCCTCGCCGATCGAGGCGGCGATCGCGTTTGCGGTCATCGCCGGCTGCTTGGTGGCGACCGTGCCGCCGAGCATGTGGATCAGCGCGAAGCCCAGTCCGTAGTTGAGGCAGAAGGACAGCAGCTCGTTGAGCGGGGCCATGCCCTGGCTGCCGAGCACGACCTTGTTGCCAGCCATGAAGGCGATGATCAGCCCGCCGAGCGCGGCCGATGCGAACAGCCCGAAATACTCGCTGCGCGAACTGGTGATGTAGTGCTCGCCGGTGCGGCTCGCGCTCTCGGTCATGCGCAGCGACAGCAGCTCGACGTTCTGGCCCCAGTAGTCGGAGAGGATGTTCTTGCGGCACTCGGCGCGCACCAGGGTCTTGAACAAGCGCACGATGCGGGGCGCGGCGTCCTCGACCACGCGCCGGATGCGCAGCTCGCCGAGCAGCGCGATGAGCTCGTGGATGCGCTCCAGGTGCTGGCGCAGGCGCTCGAGCTTGAAGGTCAGCGTCAGGCTGGTGCCCACCCGCATCGCGCGCTTGCGCACCCGCTGCAGCACCTCGTCGCACTGGTGCAGCATCACGGTGAGGTGCTTGTCGTCGGCGATCAGGGCGCCCGGGGTGGTCCACCACGCCTTGTAGTGGCCGATGTAGGCGAGCAGCTCGGCGTTCTGCGCGAGGAAGGGGGATTCGTGCTCCTCGAGGTGGGGATCGATGCGCACCAGCTCGCGGTCGAGCCCGATCGCCGAGACGTGGAAGGAGAGCACGCGCAGCGACTCGAGGATCTCGCCCACCGCGCTCGGCAGCGGGCTGGCGTCTTCCTCGAACATCGGGGTCTGGTGTCCGACCAGCAGGCGGAGGAAGTCCTGCCAGGCCTCGTCCGCGATGGCGCGCACCCAGACTTCGTCATCCACGCGGTGGAAGACCGCGGAGAGGAGGTCCTTGAGGTGGGTGGTGTCGAGCAGCTCGGGCAGCATGCGGCTGCCGAACCTGCGCGAGGTCTCGGAGAAGAACCCGGTCGAGGGCAGGAGGCCGGAGGAGACGTACATCGTCACCTGCTTGCGCTCGGCGAAGAGCTCCAGCACCGCCGTGCGCAGGTTCGCCAGCAGATCGGGCCGGCGCGCGAGCAGGTTGCCGAGTTCGCGCAGGTTCCCGGTGGCCTGGTCGGTGTCGGTCGGGCGCGCGGGGCGCAGCTTGTCGACCAGTGCGGACCACAGCCGGACCGGATCCTGGTCCGGCTGGCCGAAGCGTTCGAGCAGTTTTTCCATTCGTTTCCCGTGTTCCGTATCCGCCTCGCGGCCGCGCCAGGCGCGACCGTCGCGCGCTGAACCGGGTCGCCGCGCGGCGGTTTTGTGCACTGCATTATGCGGGATTCCGCCGGAGCCGCCAGCGCGGGGCTAGAATCGCCACCCCGATCCGACCCGCGGCCCGCGCGCCGTGCCCGCCAAGATGCCGCTCCTCGCCGTAGATAACGCCTGCCTCGCCTTCGGTCACGTCGACCTGCTCGATCACGTGAGCTTCCAGCTCGACGCCGGGGAGCGCGTGGCGCTCATCGGGCGCAACGGCTCGGGCAAGTCCAGCCTTCTGCGCGCGCTCGCCGGCCAGGCGGCGCTCGATGATGGCACAGTGTGGCGGCAGGCTGAAATGGTCACGGCATACGTGCCGCAGGAGCCGGATTTCGAGCTCGGGCGCGACGTCTTCGAGACCATCGCCGACGGCCTGGGCGCCGCCGCCCGCCTGCTCGTCGACTACCATGCTGCCATGCTGGAGGTCGCCGAGCACGCCAGCCCCGAGGCCATGGCCCGGCTGGACGGCCTGCAGCATGCGGTCGAGGCCGCGGGCGGCTGGCGGCTCAACCAGCGCGTCGAGCAGGTGGTCGCCCGACTCGGACTCGACCCGGCGGCAAAGGTTTCCAGCCTCTCCGGCGGCGGCGTCAAGCGCGTGGCGCTGGCGCGCGCGCTGGTCGCCGAGCCCGACCTGCTGCTACTCGACGAACCCACCAACCACCTCGACCTCGACGGCATCCTGTGGCTCGAAGGGCTGATCCGAGACTTTCGCGGCGCGGTCATCGTCATCACCCACGACCGCGTCTTCCTCGACAACGTCGCCACCCGCATCATCGAGCTCGACCGCGGCCGGCTGGCGAGCTACCCGGGGCGCTTCTCCGACTACCAGCGCCGCAAGGCGGAAGAGCTCGAAGCCGAGGAGAAGGCCGCCGCGCGCTTCGACAAGTTCCTCGCCCAGGAGGAGGTGTGGATCCGCAAGGGCGTGGAGGCCCGGCGCACCCGCAACGAAGGCCGCGTGCGTCGGCTCGAGGCCCTGCGCAACGCGCGCGCCGCGCGTCGCGACCGCCTCGGCGACGTCAGCCTGGCGGTCGACACCGGCGACAAGAGCGGCCAGATGGTCGCGGAGCTCACCGACGTCTCCAAGCGCTACGGCGACAAGGTGGTGGTGCGCGATTTCTCCACCCGCATCCTGCGCGGCGATCGCATCGGCTTCATCGGCCCCAACGGCGCCGGCAAGACCACGCTGTTGAAGCTCATCCTCGGCGAGGTCGAGCCCGACGCGGGCACGGTGCGCCGCGGCACCCGGCAGACGGTGGCCTACTTCGACCAGCTGCGCGCCCAGCTCGACCCCGAGCTGCCGCTCACCGAGGTCATCAGCCCGGGCTCGGATTTCGTCGAGATCGGCGGCGAGAAGAAGCACGTCATCGGCTACCTCGGCGACTTCCTGTTCGCGCCGCAGCGCGCGCGCTCACCGGTCAAGTCGCTCTCCGGCGGCGAGCGCAACCGCCTGCTGCTGGCGCGTCTGTTCGCCCGCCCGGCCAACGTGCTGGTGCTCGACGAGCCCACCAACGACCTCGACATCGAGACCCTCGACCTGCTGGAGGAGCTGCTTGCCGGCTACGACGGCACGCTCTTCCTCGTCAGCCACGACCGCGCCTTCCTCGACAACGTGGTCACCCAGGTGATCGCCGCCGAGGGCGACGGGCGTTGGAGCGAATACGCCGGCGGCTACGGCGACTGGCAGCGCGTTCAGGCACGGCGTGCCGAGGAGGCTGCCGCGCGCGAGGCGACGGCGCGCGAGGCGACGGCGCGCGAGAGCGCCAGGCGCAGCGCTCCGCCCGCGGACAAGGCGCGC
>NZ_AMXD01000088.1 GCF_000310185.1 Thauera aminoaromatica S2
TCTGGCGCGCGGGCATCCCCGCCAAGGGCGTCCCCGCCTGTGCCGCCTGCCACGGCCCCGCCGGCGCGGGCATGCCGGCGCAATATCCGCGCCTGTCCGGCCAGTTCGCCGAATACACCGAAGCGCAGATGAAGGCCTTCCGCGACGGCGTGCGCGCAAACGACCCGAACGGCATGATGCGCACCATCGCGCTCAAGATGACCGATCCGGAGATCAAGGCCGTCGCCGACTACGCGACCGGCCTGCGCTGACCCTGCGCCAGCCCTGCGCAGCCCCCACCGCCGAGCCGCGTGGGGGCGGGCGGGGGCGATCGTCTGCATCGCGCGCCCGCGCCGCACGCCCTGCGACGCTGGCGTCCGTCTTTCTCCGAGGTCCGGATGCATAGCGGCATCGCGCGCGCCCTCTTCGAGCTCTTCAGCTCGATGCGTTTTGCCATCTCCCTGCTGACGATCCTGTCGATCGCGTCGGTAGTGGGAACGGTCGTTCGCCAGAACGAACCCTTCAACGCCTATCTCAACCAGTTCGGTCCGTTCTGGTTCCCCGTCTTCGAGAAGCTCGGCCTGTACTCCGTGTACAACGCCGGCTGGTTCCTCGTCATCCTCGCCTTCCTGGTGCTGTCGACCACGCTGTGCATCGTGCGCCAGACCGCGCCGATGCTGCGCGAGATGCGCAGCTTCCGCGAGCGCGCGCGCGAGGCCTCGCTGCGCAGCTTCGCCCACCGCGTCAGCCTCGTGCCCGCGCTGCCCCCCGCCGACGCGGTAGAGCGCGCGCAGGCCTACCTCGCGCACGCCGGCTTCACCAGCCGGGTCGCCGACAACGGCGAAGGCACCCTGCTCGCCGCCCGCCAGGGCAGCGCCGGACGCATCGGCTACTTCTTCGCCCACGGCGCGATCGTGCTGATCTGCATCGGCGGCCTGCTCGACGGCAACCTGCCGCTGCGCCTGCAGGTGTGGCTGGGCGACAAGCACACCACCGCGGCCGACCAGGTCATCGCGAACATTCCACCGTCGGCCCGTCTCGGCACGGGCAACCCGAGCTTCCGCGGCGACGTCTTCATCCCCGAGGGCCGCAGCACCAGCTTCGCGGTGCTCGGCCTGGCCGACGGCATCCTGCTGCAGGAACTGCCCTTCAACGTCACGCTCGACAAGTTCCACATCGAGCACTACCAGAACGGCATGCCCAAGCGCTTCGCCAGCGACATCCGCATCACCGACCGGTCGAGCGGCCAGACCACGCGGCACACCATCGAGGTCAACCACCCGCTCACCGTCGACGGCGTCACCCTCTACCAGTCGAGCTTCGAGGATGGCGGCTCGAAGCTGGCGATCAAGGCGCGCAGCCTGCTGCCTGGCCGTCCCGGGGTGCTGCGCGAGATCGAGGGCGTGGTGGGCGAAAGCCTGGCGTTCGCCGACGGCGCCGCGGGCTTCTCCTATACGCTGGAATTCACCGACTTCCGGGCCTTCAACGTCGAGGACATGCGCGGCAACGAGGGCGGGCAAGGCGACGAAGGCGAGGCCGCGCCGCGCGGCATGGACAAGCTGCAGCGCCACCTCGGCAGCGGCGCCAAAGGCGCGGAGGTGCGCGACCTGCGCAACATCGGCCCCAGCTTCACCTTCAAGCTGCGCGACCCTGCCGGCCAGGCGCGCGAGTTCCACAATTACATGCTGCCGATCGAGCAGGGCGGGCGCTGGTTCCTCTACACCGGCCTGCGCGACGCGCAGGCCGACGCCTTCCGCTACATGCGCATCCCCCTCGACGAGCGCGGCGGAGTGGATGCCTGGTTCGCGATCCGCGACCGCCTGCTCGACCCCGCGCAGCGCGACGCTCTGGTCGCCCGCTTCGCCGCGCGCAGCTTCCCCGCCGGTCGCGGCCAGGACGCGATGCGCGAGGCCCTGGTGCAGTCGGCCCGGCAGACCCTCGGGCTGTTCGCCGAGAAGGGCTACGAGACACTCGGCGGCTTCATCGAGAAGTCCGTGCCCGAGGCCGAACGCGGCCCGGCCGCCGACGTGCTGGTGCGCATCCTGCAGGGGCTCGCCTGGGAGGCATGGATGCTGCACCGCGAGGCCGGTGGCGAACCGCCGCTGCAGCTCGACCCGGCGCGCGCCACCTTCGTCAACGACACCATCGCGGCGATCTCCGACAGCCAGTTCTACGGCGCGCCTGCCTGGCTTCAGCTCGACGGCTTCGAGGAGCGTCACGCCACCGTGCTGCAGGCGACGCGCTCGCCGGGCATGCCGCTCGTCTATCTGGGCGCGCTGCTGTTGGTGCTGGGCGTGTTCGCGATGCTCTACATCCGCGAACGTCGCCTGTTCGTGCTGGTGAAGCCGAACGAGGCGCTGGTCGCGATGTCTTCCAACCGCAGGGCGCTCGACGTCGACGAGGCCTTCCGCCAACACGTCGAAGGCCTCGCCGCCATGCTCGGCGCCCCCGTGCCCGCATCCGAACCCCGAGAAGGTGCATGATGGAAATCGCCCGCCCCTCCCCCGCCACCCCGGCCGGTCCGGCCCCCGCCGCGCTCCGGCCGCACACGCCGCTGCTGCGCCGGCTCGGCGCCTTCGACTGGCTGTACGCGCTCGCGCTGATGCTGGGCGCGGCCTTCGCGCTCGTCCGCTACCACGCGGTGATGGACGTATACGACGATCTCATCCTGGTGCTGCAAGTGCCGGTGCTCGCCGTGATCGGCTGGCAGTGGAAGCCCTTCCGGGCCTTCCTCGCCGCGGTGGCGCTGCTGGCGCTGGCGAGCATCGCGCTCTACCAAGGCGATCTCGCGCGCGCCGAGCAGACCTTCCTGCTCAAGTACCTGATCTCCAGCCAGACCGCGATCATGTGGATGAGCGCGCTGATCTTCATCGCCACGGGCGCGTACTGGCTGGGCCTGCTCGCACGCAGCGACTTCGCCGAGCGCACCGGCTCGGCGCTGACCTGGATCGCCGCGGTCATGGGCGCCACCGGCCTCTTCGTGCGCTGGTACGAGTCCTACCTGCTCGGCCCCGAGATCGGCCACATCCCGATCAGCAACCTGTACGAGGTCTTCGTGCTGTTCGCGCTGATGACGGCGCTGCTCTACCTCTACTACGAGGGTCGCTACGCCACGCGGCGCATGGGCGCCTTCGTGATGATCGTGATCTCGGCCGCGGTGGCCTTCCTGCTCTGGTACACCTTCACCCGCGAGGCGCACGAGATCCAGCCGCTGATCCCGGCGCTGCAGTCCTACTGGATGAAGGTGCACGTGCCGACCAACTTCATCGGCTACGGCGCCTTCGCGGTCTCGGCCATGGTCGGCACCGCCTACCTGCTCGCCGAGCGCGGCATCCTCGCCTCCCGCCTGCCGCCCTTGCGCGTGCTCGAGGACGTGATGTACAAGGCGATCGCGATCGGCTTCGCCTTCTTCACCATCGCCACCATCCTCGGCGCGCTGTGGGCGGCCGAGGCCTGGGGCACCTACTGGCAGTGGGACCCGAAGGAGACCTGGGCGCTGATCGTGTGGCTCAACTACGCGACCTGGCTGCACATGCGCCTGACCAAGGGCCTGCGCGGCGCGGTGCTGGCATGGTGGGCGGTGGCGGGCCTGCTCGTCACCACCTTCGCCTTCATCGGCGTCAACATGTTCCTGACCGGCCTGCACTCCTACGGTGCGCTGTGAGCGCACCGCAGCGAAGCGGACGGTCGGCTATCGAGGACGGACCCGAAGCATGAATCCCAATCCCGCAGGCGGCGACGACCGCAGCTTTCTCGCCGTCGATGCCGCGCGCGCCGCGATCCTCGGCGCGCTCACCCCGATCGCCGGGCGCGAGCGCGTCGCGGTACGGGCCGCGCTCGGCCGCGTGCTCGCCGAGGACGTGATCGCGCCGTGCAACGTGCCCGCGCACGACAACTCCGCGATGGACGGCTACGCGGTGCGCGCCGCCGACCTCTCGGCCGATGGCGAGAGCGCGCTCGCGGTGGTCGGCACCGCCTTCGCAGGCCGGCCCTTCTCGGGCATGGTCGGCGCCGGCCAGGCCGTGCGCATCATGACCGGCGCCACCATCCCTCAGGGCGCCGACACCATCGTCGTGCAGGAAGTCGCCCGTCGCGAGCACGAGCGCGTGTTCATCCCCATCGGGCAGAAGAAGGGCCAGAACCTGCGCCGCGCCGGCGAGGACCTCGCCGAGGGCGGGGTCGCGATCCCCGCGGGCAAGCGCTGCGGTCCCGCCGAACTCGGCCTGATCGCCTCGCTCGGCATCGCCGAGGTGTGCGTGCGCCGCCGCCTGCGCGTGGCGGTGATGTCCACCGGCGACGAGATCGCCTCGATCGGCCACCCGCTCGGTCCCGGCGAGGTCTACGACAGCAACCGCTACACCCTGCACGGCGTGCTCACCCGCCTGGGCTGCGAGCTCCTCGACCTCGGCGTCGTGCCGGACCGCCCGGAGGCGCTCGAGGAGGCCTTCCGCGAGGCCGCCCAGGCCGCCGACGTGATCATCACCAGCGGCGGCGTGTCGGTCGGCGAGGCCGACTTCATCCGCGAGATGATGAACCGCATGGGGGAGGTGGCGTTCTGGAAGCTCGCGATCAAGCCCGGGCGGCCGATGGCCTTCGGCCGCATCGGCGATGCGGTGCTGTTCGGGCTGCCCGGCAACCCGGTGGCGGTGATGGTCACCTTCTACCAGTTCGTGCAGGACGCGCTGCTCCAGCTCATGGGCGTCGCACCGCTGCCCGCGCCCGAGCGCTTCCCCGTGCGCGCCGCCTTCTCGATGCGCAAGCAGCCGGGTCGCGTCGAGTACCTGCGCGGCCGCCTGCAGCGCAGCGGCGAGGCGCTTGCCGTGGCGCCCGCCGGCGCCCAGGGCTCCGGCGTGCTGAGCTCCATGTCCGAGGCCGACTGCTTCGTCGTGCTGCCGGCCGACTGCACCGCCGTGAGAGAAGGCGACACCGTCCTCGTGCAACCCTTCCACGGCATCGTCTGAGCGGCCGGCTTCCCCCTCCCCCTTTCCCCTTCCCACCTCATCCCTTCCTCGCGCACATGACCCAGGACGAACTCAAGAAAGCCGCCGCCTACGCCGCTCTCGACCACGTGGTCGAAGGCAGCATCGTCGGCGTCGGCACCGGCTCCACCGTCAACCACTTCATCGATGCGCTCGCCGGCATGCGCGATCGCATCCGCGGCGCGGTCTCCAGCTCCGAAGCGAGCACGCAACGCCTGCGCGCGCACGGCATCGAGGTGTTCGACCTCGACGGCATCGAGTCGCTGCCGGTGTATGTAGACGGCGCCGACGAGATCGACGGCGGCTTCGCGATGATCAAGGGCGGCGGCGGCGCACTGACCCGCGAGAAGATCGTCGCCGCAGTGTCCGAGCGCTTCGTGTGCATCTGCGACGCGAGCAAGAAGGTCGAGGTGCTCGGCCGCTTCCCGCTGCCGATCGAGGTGATCCCGATGGCCCGCAGCCACGTCGCCCGCGAGCTGCGCGCGCTCGGCGGCGAGCCCAGGCTGCGCGAGGGCTTCGTCACCGACAACGGCAACCTGATCCTCGACGTGCATGGGCTGTCGATCACCGACCCCGTCACCATCGAGATGCGGATCAACCAGATCGTCGGTGTGGTCACCAACGGGCTCTTCGCCGTGCGCGGCGCCGACGTGCTGCTGCTCGCCGCCCCCGGCGGCGTGCAACGGCTGGACGCACGGTGAGCGACCTGCATGGCAGCCGTGTTGCAGGCAACAAAACCTTAACAATCGCCTGTTAGCCTGCGCGCTTCCCGGACTGGATCGTGGCGAACATGACAGAACACACTCTCAGACAGTACGACATCGAACTCGAAGAAATCCGCCGTGGCGTCCTCAACATGGGCGGCCTGGCGGAGGCGCAGGTCGTCAAGGCGATCGAGGGCCTGCGCAGCGGCCAGCTCGACCTGCTCGACACCGTGATCGAAGGCGACAAGCCGATCAACCTCGCGCAGGTCGAGCTCGACGACGACTGCAGCCACATCATCGCCAAGCGCCAGCCGGCCGCCGGCGACCTGCGCCTGGTGCTGGCGGTGATCAAGATCGCCTCCGACCTCGAGCGCATCGGCGACGAGGCGAAGAAGATCGCCAAGGCGGCGCGCCGCCTGCACAGCGCCGAAACCCCCTTCGTGCCGCGCGTGGGCCTCACCCAGGCGGTGGAGCTCGCGCTCGAACTGCTGCGCGCCTCGCTTGACGCCTTCGCGCGGGTGAATCCGGAAGGCATCGAGGACCTGCGCCGCAAGGACGCGGAGATCGACGCCGGCTTCAAGGGCGTGATGCGCCAGCTCATCACCTACATGATGGAAGACCCGCGCACGATCTCGAGCTGCCTCGAGATGCTCTTCATCGCCAAGGCGATCGAGCGCGTCGGCGACCACGCGATGAACATCGCCGAGCACGTGGTGTTCGTGGCGCGCGGCGAGGACGTGCGCTTCGAGAAGTCGCAGGCGCAGCTCGGCAGGGGCTGAGGCGTCAGGCATGAAAAAGGGGAGCTTGCGGCTCCCCTTTTTTACATCGGCGATCCGGGCTTACGCCTGCGGCGGGACGTAGCCGGCCACCTGGTCGGCGCCACCTTCGAAGAAGTGCTTCTCCATCTGCTCGGCGAGGTACTTGCGCGCGCGCGCGTCCATCAGGTTCAGGCGGTTCTCGTTGATCAGCATGGTCTGGTACTTGACCCACTGCTGCCAGGCTTCCTTCGAGACGTTCTCGAAGATGCGCTTGCCGAGCGCGCCGGGCACCGGTGGCAGGTCCAGGCCTTCGGCCTCGCGACCGAGTTTCACGCAGTTCACCATGCGAGCCATTGTTCAATCCTCTCTGCTTGCGGGTTCATCGGGGTTCGAGGACGGCATTCTAGCCGATTCGTCGGCCCGCCTCCCGGACACCGCGGCGCGATTGCGCCCCTCCGACTTGGCGCGATAGAGCGCCTCGTCGGCGGCGGCGACCAGGGCCTCGCCCTCGCGCGCGTTGTCGGGAAAGCGCGCGATGCCCACGCTGGCGGTGACGCGCGCCGCGCGGCCCTCGAAGACGAAGCGCATCGCGCCCACCGTCTCCACCAGGCGGTGGGCGAGTTCGCACAGGCCCTCCGTGCTGCCCTCGGGCACGAGCAGGGCGAACTCGTCGCCGCCGATGCGGAACAAGGTCTCGTTGCGGCGCACGGTGCGCCCGAGTTCCCGCGCGAGGCGAACGAGCACCTCGTCGCCGGCCTGGTGGCCGAAGGAGTCGTTGATCGGCTTGAAACCGTCCAGATCGAAGGCGAGGAGGCCGAGCCGGCTGCCGCGACGCCCGGCGTCCGCGAGCATGCGACCGAGTTCTTCATGGAAGCGACGGCGATTGTAGAGACCGGTGAGTTCGTCGCGTTCGGCGAGCTCGACGAGCTGCATCGAGGTGCGCCGCGCCACGGTCACGTCCTCGTAGATCCACAGCCGGCCGATGCGCCGCCCGGCTTCCCCGCCCGCGACCACCGCCGAACGGTCGGTGGCGATGCGCCCGTCGGCGAACCGGAACTCGTACTCTTCGCTGATCGACTGCTTGGCCCGCACGGTGCGATGGATGTGGGCGAGATAGCCCGCCGGATCGGCGAGCACGACCGGCGCACGCTCCTTGAGCACCGCGTCGCGGCAGCCGACGAGCACGGTGTCGGGGGGATAGCCCCAGATCGCCAGCATCGCACGGTTGTGGTAGAGCACGCGGCGGTCGTGGTCGATGAACAGGATGCCGAGCCGGATCAGGTTCAGCAGCGCAGCCAGGCGCTGGCGCTCGTCGTTGCTGCGCACGAGGTAGAGCTCGCGCAGCGCCTCCTGGCGGCGCAGCTCGGCCACCGTCTCAAGCAGGGTGAATTCGGTCTCCTTGCGCGCCTGGATGTGCTCGGCCGACAGGCGCAGGCCGCCGTCGGCGCGCGGCCGCCAGTGCGTCTGCACCCAAACCGCCCGCCCATCCCGTGCGCGCAGGCGCAGCTCGAAGGCCTGGGCGGATTCCTCCGCAGCGACCCGCTGCGCCATCCGCCGGCAGAACACGCGATCGTCCTCGAACACCAGGAGTTCGAAGGGGTCGGCCGCCGCGACGCAATCCGCCGCCGTGAAGCCGGTAAGCGCCTCGATCGAGGGGCTGATCCAGCGCAGCGCGAGCCCGGGCAGGAAGATCGCCTCGACGCTGCGCACGCCGAGCGCGATCTCGGCGAGCAGTTCGGCGTCCTCCGCCTTGCCGGGTGCCGGGCAGGCGCTCATAGCGGCTTGACGAACACCTTCGAGCGACGCTGGAAGTTGTAGAGTTCGCGCTTCTGCCGCGGCAGGGCCTCGGGGCCGATCTCGCTGAAGCCGCGCTCGCGGAACCAGTGCGCGGTGCGGGTCGTGAGCACGAACAGGCGCTCGAGCCGCTGCACGCGCGCGCGCCGCTCGATGCGCTTGAGGAGCTGGTCGCCGAGACCGGCGCGGCGATACTCCGGCGTCACCGCCAGGCAGGCGAGCTCGGCGGCGTTGTCCTCGCTGAACGGATACAGCGCCGCGCAGCCCACCAGCACGCCGTCGTGCTCGACGACGGTGAAGCGCTCGATCTCCTGCTCCAGCAGCTCGCGCCCGCGCCGCACCAGGGTGCCGTCGGCCTCCATCGGCGAGATCAGCGCGACGAGAGCGGCAACGTCCTCGACCGTGGCCTCGCGCAGGCGGAACAGCGGGTCGCGCGACACCACCGTGCCGACGCCCGCATGCGTGAAGAACTCGAGCAGCAGGCCGCCGTCGAGGTCGTGATCGATCAGGTGGCAGCGCGCCACCCCCTTCTTCACCGCACGGATCGCGCACGGCAGGAACAGGTGCAGGTCTTCGGTGAGCCCCTCGCCCGTCTCGAGCTTGCCCTGCGCCTCGTCGGCGGTGACCGACTCGACGAGCTGGCCATCCTCGCCGAGCAGGCCGGGCGCATCGCACAGGTAGATCAGCTTCTCGGCCTTGAGCGCCACCGCCACCGCCTCGGCCACCTCCTCCATCGCGAGATTGAAGATCTCGCCCGCGGGCGAGACGCCGAGCGGGGTGATCAGCACCACGTTCTGCTGGTCGAGGTCGGCGTTGATCTCCTCGGCGATGATCTTGCGCACCGCGCCGGTGTATTGGTAATCGACGCCATCGACAACGCCCACCGGCCGCGCGGTGATGAAGTTGCCCCCGGTGACGCGGATGTAGCTGCCCGCCATCGGGGTGTTGGGCAGGCCCTGCGAGAGCAGCGCCTCGACCTCGAAGCGGGTCACCGCCATCGCCGACTTGACGCATTCGAGCGCATCGGCGTCGGTCACGCGCAGGCCGTGGTGGAAACGCGGCTCGAGCCCGCGGCGGGCGAGCTCGGCATCGATCTGCGGTCGCGCGCCATGCACCAGCACCAGGCGGATGCCGAGCGCGGCGAGCAGGTTGCAGTCGTAGGCAAGGCTTTGTGCGCGCTTGCCGGCGGCGACCTCGCCGCCGAAGCCGACGACGAAGGTGCGGCCGCGGAAGGCGTGGATGTAGGGCGCCGCGCCGCGCACCCAGGCCACGAACTGGGCCGTGGCGTCATCCACGCGTGGAACGGCCGGGGAAGGAGAGGAGGTTTCGGGACTGGAACTGCTGTTTTCGGCGCTCACGCATTCACCGCTGTTGGGGCCGGACACACATGGGGCGACCCGGCGGACTGGAATCGACGACGGATTCTAGCCCGGCCGGGCACCGGCGTGGAACGCGGGCGCGCGCGTTCAGCCCTTGTACGGTCCCGCCCCCAAGCCGATCGGCGCCGGCGCGGCGGCGACGAGCCTGGAGAAGATCTGCGCGAAGTCCTCCTCGCCCGCCCGGGCACTGGCGCGCGTGCCGCCGAGGGGATCGTCGGCGATGAAGCCGGCGTTGGCGCGCGCCCAGTCCTCTGCGGTGAAGTGCTTGCGGATCTGCGGCAGCACCTCGCGCTCCTCGGTCATCATGTGGTTGCGATAGAACGCGGCGTAGTCGTTGAAGGCGGTCTTGAAGGCCTCGAAGCCGCCGACGGGGTCCTGCGCGTAGCCCTTGACCGCGGCCTCGAGCACCGCGATGCGGGCGTCGGCCTGGGCGTGTTCGGCCTCGAGCCGGTCGAGCGCGGCGTCCGCGTCGTGCGTGCGGGCACGCAGCGGCCCGAACAGGAAGGCATCTTCCTTGGGGTGGTGGCGCTTCTCGGGGTAGGCGTCGAGGTAATGCACCATCGCCTCGAGCAGCTTGTGATCCGGGCGCAGGCGGCCGGCATCGATCTCGCCGATCATGTGCCGGATGGCGTGGATGATCGCCGCCAGCGACTGGTGTTCGTCCATCAGGATGCGCATCGCGTCCATGGTCTTGTCCTTTTCCGTGGGGAGCTGAGGGCGGGTGGCTCAGGTCGACAGCATCGCCTGGTGCTTGCCGCCGAGCCCGAGGTAGGCCTCGATCACGCGCGGATCGTCCGCGAGCTCGTGCGCCGGGCCCTGCATGGCGATCTGGCCCGTCTCGAGCACGTAGGCGTAGTCGGCCACCTGCAGCGCGGCGCGCGCGTTCTGCTCGACGAGCAGGATCGACACCCCGCGCCGGCGCAGCTCGCTGATGATGCGGAAGATCTCGCGCACGATCAGCGGCGCCAGCCCCAGGCTGGGCTCGTCGAGCATCAGCAGCTTGGGCTTGGCCATCAGCGCGCGGCCCACCGCAAGCATCTGGCGCTCGCCGCCCGACATGGTGCCTGCGGCCTGGCTGCGGCGCTCCTTGAGGCGCGGGAAGAGCGCATAGACCTCCTCGAGCGTCTGCGCGTGATCGCGCTTGCCCATGCGATAGCGCTGGAAGGCGCCCAGCACCAGGTTGTCCTCGACGCTCATCTCGCCGAAGAGCTCGCGCTTCTCGGGCACCAGGGTCATGCCGCGCGCGACCATGCGTTCGACCTCGGGCACGCCTTCCACGCTGCCGTCGAAGGCGACCTGGCCGCGCGAGCCGAGCACGCCCATGATCGCCGACAGCATCGTCGTCTTGCCCGCGCCGTTGGGGCCGATCACGGTGACGATCTGGCCCTCGCCGACGGTGAGGCTGGCATCGGTGAGCGCCTCGACCTTGCCGTAGGACACGCACAGGTCCTTGACCTCGAGCACCGGGTTCTTCGCGTCCGCGTTAGAGGATGCGGCGCTGCCTTGCGTCTGCTTATTCATCGCGTTCTCCCCGCTCATTCCACACCGCCCAGATAGGCCTCGAGCACCGCCGGGTTCTGCTGGATCTCGTCGGGCAGGCCCTCGGCGATCTTCTGGCCGAACTCCATCACCACCACGCGATCGACCAGGCTCATCACGAAGTCCATGTCGTGCTCCACGATCAGGGTCGCCATGCCCTCCGCGCGCAGCTTCCGGAGCAACTCGCCGAGCGCCTCCTTCTCCCTGAAGCGCAGGCCGGCCGCGGGCTCGTCGAGCAGCAGCAGGCAGGGGTCGGCGCACAGCGCACGCGCGATCTCCAGGATGCGCTGCTGGCCCAGGGCGAGGCTGCCGGCCTCCTCGTACATGTACTCGGCCAGGCCCACGCGCTCGATCTGACGGGCGGCTTCCTTGAGGATGCGGGCCTCTTCCGCGCGGTCCAGGCGCCAGGCCGAGCTCAACACGCCCTTGTCGCTCCTGAGGTGGGCGCCGATCGCCACGTTCTCGAGCACGCTCATCGTCGGCAGCAGCTTCACGTGCTGGAAGGTGCGGCTCATGCCCATGCGGGCGATCTCGCGCGAGTCGTGGCCCGCCACCGGCTTGCCCAGGAACAGCACCTCGCCCGAGGTCGGGGTGTCGACGCCCGAGATCTGGTTGAACATCGTGCTCTTGCCCGCGCCGTTGGGGCCGATGAGCGCGAGGATCTCGCCTGCGCGCACCTCCAGGCTCATGTTGTTGTTGGCGATAAGGCCGCCGAACCGGCGCGTGACGTCCTTGGCCTCGAGGATCAGCTCGCCCGCCTTCGGCAGGGTGCGCCGCGGCAGCGGTTCGGCGTCGGGGTCGATGGTCTTGCGGAGCGCACGCACCGGCACCAGTTTCTTGAGGATCGGCCACAGGCCCTCGCGGGCGCGGTGCAACACCAGCACCATCAGCAGGCCGAACACGATGGTCTCGAAGTTGCCGGTGGCGCCGAGCAGGCTGGGCAGCCAGTTCTGCAGCCACTGCTTGAGCACGGTGATGACGCCCGCGCCCACGATCGCCCCCCACACGTAGCCGGCGCCGCCGACCACCGCCATGAAGAGGTACTCGATGCCGATATGCACGCCGAACGGGGTCGGGTTCACGAAGCGCTGCATGTGCGCATACAGCCAGCCCGAGGCGCACGCCAGCAGCGCCGCGATCACGAAGATCACCATGCGCGAGCGCGAGGTGTCCACGCCCATCGCCTCTGCCATCACGCGGCCGCCCTTGAGGGCGCGGATCGCACGCCCCTCGCGCGAGTCGAGCAGGTTGTGGGTGGTGAGCATGGCGACGAGCAGGAAGGCCCAGATCAGGTAATAGATCTCGCCGCCCTCGTCCAGCGTCCAGCCCAGCAGCCCGATGGCCGGAATGCCGCTGATGCCGGTGTGGCCGCCCAGGCTCTCCATGGTGCCGAAGAGGAAGTACAGGCTGATGCCCCACGCGATCGTGCCCAGGGGCAGGAAGTGCCCCGAGAGCTTCAGGGTGAGCGAGCCGATCAGCACCGCGACCAGGGCGGTCAGCAGCAGCCCGACCGCCAGGGTGAGCCAGGGCGAAGTCCCCGCCCAGGCGAGCCATCCCGGCAGGTCGGTCGCGGTGGTGAGCGCCGCGGTGGTGTAGGCGCCCAGACCCACGAAGGCGGCCTGGCCGAAGCTGGTCAGTCCGCCCACCCCGGTGAGCAGCACCAGGCCGAGCGCAACCATCGCATACAGGCCGATGTAGTTCAGCAGCGTCACGTAATACGGCGACAGGATCGCCGGCACCAGCAGCAGCAGGGCGAGAAAGGCCCCCAGGACCAGACGGTCGGTTCTCATTCTTCTTCCTCCACGTGGTGGCTACGCAGCGAGCGCCACAGCAGCACGGGAATGATCAGGGTGAACACGATGACTTCCTTGTAGGCGCTGGCCCAGAACGACGCGAAGGCTTCGAGCAGCCCCACGGCGAGCGCACCCACGGCGGCCAGCGGATAACTCGCCAGGCCGCCGATGATGGCGGCGACGAACCCCTTGAGGCCGATCAGGAAGCCGGTGTCGTAGTAGATCGTGGTGATCGGGGCGATCAGCACGCCCGAAAGCGCACCGATGAAGGCGGCGAGGAAGAACGTCAGCTTGCCGGCGAGCGTGGGCGAGATCCCCATGAGCTGTGCACCGACGCGGTTGATCGCGGTGGCGCGCAAGGCCTTGCCGTAGAGCGTGCGTTCGAAGAACTGGTACAGCGCCACGATCAGCAGCACCGACACCACCACCACCCACAGCGTCTGCGCGGAGACCATCAGCGGGCCGAGCTCGAGGCTGAACTCGCTGAACGCCGGCGTGCGCTGGCCTTCCGCTCCGAAGAACAGCAGTCCCAGGCCCACCATCGCGATATGCAGCGCCACCGAGACGATCAGGAGCACCAGCACCGGCGCCGATGCGATCGGCTGGTACATCAGGCGGTACATCATCGGCCCCATCGGCACCACGATCGCCAGCGTCAGCAGCACCTGCACCGCCAGCGGCAGCTCGTTGACCGCCAGCCCGCCGACCACCGCGGCGAGCGCCAGCGGATAGCCCAGGTTCCAGCCCGCCACGCTCGCGGCACGCCGGCCCTGCCCCGCCTTGAGCGCGAGCCCGCCGTCGAGCACCGTGACCAGCGCTCCCATCGCCACCAGCATCCACACCGTGGCCGGCAACACGCCCGACTGCATCATCGCCAGCGTCAGCGCCCCGTAGGCCACGAACTCGCCCTGCTGGATGAAGATCACCCGCGTGACCGCGAACACCAGCACCAGCGCCAGCGCCAGCAGCGCGTAGATCGCGCCGTTGGTGATCCCGTCCTGCGACAGGATCAATGCAATTGACATATCCATGGAAATGCCTCGTCTCGGCGGTGCCTCGCGGACCGCCGTGATTGATTCGATGTGTCGGAAATCCCCGACAGACGCGCGGCGGGACGCCAGGCGCCCCGCCGCGGAGGGGGATGCTTACTTCAGCAGCGACCAGGTGCCGTTGCGGATCTCGATCATCACGCGCGAGCGGTCGTCCAGGCCGAGGTGATCGTCGGGGCTCATCGTGTAGATGCCGGTGGCGCCGGCGACTTCCTTCACGCCCTCGAGCGCATCGCGCAGCGCCGTGCGGAACTCCGCCGAGCCCGGCTTGGCCGCCTTGAGCGCGGCAGGGACGGCCGCCTGCAGCAACACCCCGGCATCCCACGCGTAGGCCCCGAAGCTCGACACCGAGCCCGCGCCGTTGGCGGCCTCGTACTTCTCCACGTAGGCCAGCGCGCTCGCCTTGACGGGGTGGCTGTCGGGCAGGCTGCGCGCCATCTGCACCGGGCCGACCGGCAGCAGCGTGCCTTCGCAGTCCTTGCCGCAGATGCGCAGGAAGTCGTTGTTGGCCACGCCGTGGGTCTGGTAGATCGGCCCCTTGTAGCCGCGCTCGCGCAGCGTCTTCTGCGGCAGCGCCGAGGGCGTGCCCGAGCCGGCGATGAACACCGCGTCCGGCTTCACCGACATCAGCTTGAGCGCCTGGCCGGTCACCGAGGTGTCGGCCGGGTTGAAGCGCTCGCTGGCGGCGATCTCGATGCCCTTGGCTTCGGCCAGCTTCTTGAACTGCTCGTACCAGCCCTCGCCGTAGGCGTTGGCGAAGCCGATGAAGGACACCTTCTTCACCTTGTTGGCGACCATGTGCTCGACGATCGCCGACGCCATCTGCTGGTCGTTCTGGGGGGTCTTGAAGACCCAGCGCTTCTTGTCGTCCATCGGCGCGACGATGCGCGCCGACGCGGCCATCGAGATCATCGGCGTCTTCGTCTCGGCGGCGACGTCGACCATGGCCAGCGAAGCGGGGCTGGTGGTGGAGCCGATGATCACATCAACGCCGTCCTCGACGGTCAGCTTGCGGGCGTTCTTGACCGCCGTGGTGGTGTCGGAGGCGTCGTCGAGCACGATGTAGCTCACCTTTTCGCCGCCGATGGTGGCCGGCAGCAGCGCGATCGTGTTCTTTTCCGGGATACCCAGCGAAGCGGCGGGGCCGGTGGCCGAGAGCACGACACCGACCTTGATCTCGGCATGGGCGGCAGTGGCGGCGAAGGCGAGGCCGAGGGCGGCCAGCAGGGTGTTACGCAACTTCATGGTGTCTCCTCCAGTGGTTGTGCGGTGCGAGGGGGCCGGCGCGCCGGGGGCGCAGCGCTCGGGGCGCGCAAGTTCTGCATTGCAGAACGCGTTCTAGTTATTAGAATTGATACAAAAGATCCCGTCAAGCAGAAACTTTGTATCAATTCCAAAAGTATCCGGCTCCTGCTGTGCGCAACCTCCCGCCGCACCCACCCCTCAGGTCGCGTGGTCGCCCGACTCGACACCCGGGAGAAGGGTCGCGCCGAGTCGCCGCGACAGCGCGTCGCAGGCCTCCTTCAGCGCCTGGAGCACCGGGCTGTGCGGGAGGAGATCCAGCGTGCCCTCGACGCCCACGAGGGCGATGCTCATGTTGATCTCGTTCTTGAAGTTGAACACCGGGGCCGCCGCAGCCTCGACGCCGCGGGCGAAATAGCCGCTGGAAATCACCGCCACACCCCGCGCGCGGACCTCGGCGAGCAGCCGGCGCGCGTCGTCGAGGGTGGCAATGCCCGCGGGCACCCGACCGGATTCGAGCTCGGCGCGCAGCAGCGCTTCGGTCTGCTGCTCGGGCAGCCATGCGGCGAAGACGCGCCCGGCGGCCGAGCTCAGCAGGCTGAGGCTGGTGCCGGTCAGCACATTGACGGTGATCGGACGACGGGGACGCTCCCAGCGCACGACGACCGGCCCTCGATCGCTCCAGACGGCGAGCGCGACGGTCTCGTTGGTGAGATCGCGCAAATCGCCGATCGCGCTCAAGCCGAGACGGATCCGGTCGACGCGGTCGAGGGCGACCAGGCCGAGGTTGAGGGCGAAGGGACCGAGGTCGTAGCGCGAGGTGAGCCGGTCCTGTTCGACGAGTCCGCTGCGGATCAGGCTGACCAGATAGCGGTGCGCCTTCGAGGGCGGCATGTCGGCGGCCTGGGCGATGTCCTTGAGCATCATGGAGCGCTTGCCGGTGACCATGGCGCGGAGGATGCTCATGCCCACCTCGAGAGATTGCACGCCGTGCTTGCCGTCGAGTTCGTCGCTCATCGAAGCCCCCTCACCGATAAAATTACTTATTGAAGAAATCTTTCCTTTATATGTAACATAAGTCCGAGCGGAGGAGAACAAGGATGAATCAGCTGAAAGTCTATGCGATCGACGGCATCGTGCCGGTGGTGGATCCGACCGCCTACGTGCACCCGTCGGCCGTGCTGATCGGCGACGTGATCGTGGGCCCGGACTGCTACGTCGGGCCTTGCGCAAGCCTGCGCGGCGACTTCGGGCGACTGATCCTGGAGCGCGGCTCGAACCTGCAGGACACCTGCGTGATGCATGGCTTTCCCGGCACCGATACGGTGGTCGAGGAGGACGGACACATCGGCCACGGCGCCGTGCTGCACGGCTGCAGGGTGGGCCGCAACGCCTTGGTCGGCATGAACGCCGTGATCATGGACAACGCGGTGATCGGCGAGTCATCGATCGTCGCCGCGGCGGCCTTCGTCAAGGCCGGCGTCGAGATGCCGCCGCGCATGTTGATCGCCGGCATGCCGGCCAAGGCGATCCGCGCGCTCTCCGAGGAGGAGATGCGCTGGAAGAGCTCGGGAACCGCGACCTACCAGGACCTCACCCGCCGCAGCCTGGCCACGATGGAAGAGACCGTGCCGCTCGCGGCGGTCGAGCCCGGGCGCAAGCGCATCCACATGCCGGA
>NZ_AMXD01000089.1 GCF_000310185.1 Thauera aminoaromatica S2
CGCTGCGCGGGCGTGTGCGCGCGGCGCGAGACGCCCGAGGAGCACGACGCCCGCCTCGCCGGCGCGCTCGCCGGGGTGGGCGTCAAGCCTTGGCCGTGGGCGGGGCCGGTGGCGGTGGAAGAGGTGCGCGCGCACGGCCCGCACCGGCTGCAGGTGTTCGACCGCTGGTGCCACCTGGGCAGCGCGCAGGACGAGGCCGGCGCGCTCGCCCTCGCCGCGGCGCCGCGCGCCTTCGACGCCGACGTCTGGCGCATCCTCGCGCGCTGGCTGGCGGTGCCGGCCCATCTCGCGCAGCTGCGCGTGCTCGCCGCGCAGGCGGGCGAAGGGGAGCGGGGCGGTTAAGCGGCGCAGGCTGCCGCGGCGGTGCCGGCCACGAACGATGCGCCGGGCGCGACCTAGTGCGCCGCGCAGTCGCGCAGCTGCGACAGCTTGCTGAGCACCATGCCGCGGCGGCCGCGCGGCTGGATCATGCCGTCCCGGGTGAGCTGCGAGAGGATGCGCGACAGCGTTTCCGGGGTGAGGTTGAGCTGGGCGGCGATGGTCTGCTTGTCGATGTCGAGGCGGATCTCGCAACGCTCGGCGTCTTCCGGCGCCAGCCGGGTCAGGTAGTGGGCGACGCGCTGCGTGCCGCTGAGCTGGAACTGAACCTGCATGGTCGACATCAGATCGTAGCTGGCTTCCGCGAGCCGGTTGCTCATCGACACCGAAAAGGCGGTCGAGCTCACCATCGCGGTGCGCAGCGCGGCAGTCGGCACCAGCAGCAACTCGCTCGCGCTGATCGCCTGGGCGTTGGCGACGTGGGGGCGGTTGATCAGTGCGGCCTCCTCGCCGAAGAAGCTGCCGGGCTCGGCGAGGCGGACGATCTTCTCTCCGCCCGAGGGTGAAAGCACGAAGCATTTCACCCGCCCGTCCAGCACCAGGTGGATGCCGCGCGGACAGTCCTCCTGCTGGACGAGGAGCTCGCCGCGGGCGGCGTGGATCGGGCGCGCGGCGGCGAGAACGCGCTCGCGGGCGGAGGGGTCGAGCATGTCGAAGGGAGCGAAGCGGGCGAGCAGGTCGCTGGCGTCGGGGGCGAGGGAGGGGGGCCTGCAGCTCATGCGGATCTCCTGCGGACGTCGGCGTGGTTTTCCAGTCGGTAGACTAGCCGCTGGTTTCCACCCTGCATGGCGTCGCGACCTGCAGCGGGGCGCGCGCGTGTTTTTGGCATACCTCCGAAGAGGTATCCGCGGATTTTGGCAAGTCACTGAAAAGTAGACGCAAAGGTCGAGGGTTGCAGGCGTTGCAGCCGAGGATCGAAGTGGAAGGGGTATGTCCACGTTGTTGTCCCGGATCGCGTCCGGATGGAGATTTCACATGTATCTGGCGGTCCCCCGCCTGCTCGTGAGGCGCTCGATCATGCTGCTGGTGTCGGTCGCCCTCGTGGCGATGACGCTGATCGGGCTGGCGGGCATGAGCGCATCCTTCGTCGTGGTGGATCGCAGCCGCGACAGCGTGCAGGCGATCGCCGTGGCCAGCACCCTGCGCGGCCATACCCAGCGGATCGCCAACCTGATCGCGATCGATGCGCTCAAGGGCCGCATCGGTGTGTCCGAGCGCACGCGCGCGGCGATGGCCGACATCGAGCGCGAGCTGCAGCAGGCCGCGCTGCGCCGCTTCGTGGACGAGGCCCCGGGAGAGCTCTTCGCGGCGACCTACCGCGGCGTGCAGGCGGGTTGGGAGCGCTCGGTGCGGCCGCGGATCGAGGCGCTCGCCGGGCCTGTGCCGCCGGATGCGCGCGAGGTCGAGACGCTGCTCGCCGGGGTCGACGACTTCGTCGGTCAGGTCGATAGCCTGGTCGCGGTGCTCGGCCAGGAGAACGAGCGCCGTATCGACGAGCTGCGCCGCATCCTCGCGCTCGCCGCGGCGGTGACGCTGGGGGTGGTGCTGGTGGTGATCGTCTTGCTGCAGCGGGCGCTGCTGCGCCCGCTCGGTGGCCTGCTCGACGCCGCACGCCGCATCGCCGGCGGTGATTTCGGCGTGCGCGTGCGCTACACCGGGGAGGACGAACTCGGCCAGGTCGGCAGCGCCTTCAACCTGATGGCCGACGAGCTCGCCCGCCACTATCACCTGCTCGAGCTGCGCGTCACCGAGAAGACCGCCGAGCTGCAGCGCAGCAACCGTTCGCTCGAGCTGCTCTACCACGCCATCGCCCGGCTCTACCAGGCGCCGAGCGCGCCCGACGCCTACGAGGCCACCCTGCGCGACATCGACCGCGTCGCCGGGCTGGAGGGCTCCTTCGTCTGCATCGAGCCGCGCCCCGGCGCCCCCGCGGCGGTGATCGCCTCGTCCATGGGGCCCTGTCCGGATCGCGCCGAGCGCGGCGAGGACGCCTGCGCGGCCTGCCGGGCCGGCTCGGAGGGGCAGGCGCTGGCGCTGCTGTCGCCGACCCTGCTGCGCTTTCCGCTCCGCGACCGCGAGCACCATCACGGCATGCTGCGCCTGTCGCTGTCCGACGGCGCGCGCCTGGAGGACTGGCAGCGCCAGCTCGTCGAGGCGCTGTCGCGCCACATCGGCATGGCGCTCGGCGCGGCACGGCGCACCGAGCAGGAGCGCCTGCTCGCACTGCAGGAGGAGCGCTCGGTGATCGCGCGCGAGCTGCACGATTCGCTCGCGCAGGCGCTGTCCTACATGAAGATCCAGGTCAGCCTGTTGCAGCGCGCACTCGCCGATCCGGCGCGCACGGCGGAGGCGGAGCCGATCCTGGCCGACCTGCGCGAGGGCATCAGCGCCGCCTACCGTCAGCTGCGCGAGCTGCTGGTGTCCTTCCGCCTCGGCCTGTCGGCCGACCTCGCCACCCTGATGGAAGATGCTGCGCGCGAATACGGCACGCGCGGCGGTCTGGAGGTCGAGCTCGCCGTGGAGCTCGGCGCCTGCCAGCTCAGCCCGAACCAGGAGGTGCATGTGCTGCAGATCGTGCGCGAGGCCTTGTCGAACATGGTGCGCCACGCTTCGGCACGCCATGCCTGGGTGGCGCTGCGTGGCGGCGCGGATGGCGAGGTGCTGCTGGAGGTGCGCGACGACGGCTGCGGCATCGGCGCGCCGCCGGCGGATGCCCGCAACCACCACGGGCTGGCGATCATGCGCGAGCGCGCGCGCAGCATGGGCGGGGAAATCGACATCGGGCCGGCGCTGCCGAGCGGTACCCGGGTGTGCGTGCGCTTCCGATCCGCCAACGCGAGCATGGCGGCGATGGCGCAGGGTGATGCGAAGAAGGAAACGGAGACATGAACGAGAGCTGTCGCGTGCTGATCGTGGACGACCACCCGCTGTTCCGACGCGGACTGGTGCAGCTGCTGCGCACGATTCCCGCCTTCGTCCTCGTCGGCGAGGCCGCCAGTGGCGCAGAAGGGCTCGTGCTCGCGCGCGAGCTGCGCCCCGACCTGGTCCTGCTCGACCTCAACATGCGCGACGGCGACGGGCTCGACATGCTGCGCGGCCTGCGCGCGGCGCGCAGCGAGGCGCGCGTGGTGATGGTCACGGTGTCGGACTCCGGCGAGGATGTGGTGGCCGCCTTGCGCGGCGGCGCCGAGGGCTACCTGCTCAAGGACATGGAGCCCGAGGCCATGCTCGAGGCGCTGCAGGCCGTGGCCGCCGGGCGGGTGGTGATCCCCCCGCAGCTCAACCACCTCCTCGCCGCCGCGTTGCGCGGCGAGTCGCGGCCACAGTCGGCGGGCGCCGCCGGGCTCACCGAGCAGGAGCTGCGCATCCTCGAGAAGATCGCCGCCGGGCTCCCCAACAAGCAGATCGGGCGCGAGCTCGACATCGCGGAGGGTACGGTGAAGGTCCACGTCAAGCACATCCTGCGCAAGCTCGAGCTGCGCTCGCGCGTCGAGGCCGCGGTGTGGGCGGTGGAGCATCTGCGGGCCTGAGCGGCGGGGAAGGGCGCGCGCGGCAAGCCCGGCTGTATTGAGATGAGTTCGCAGGTTGACTCAGGTCAATAATTGACTGCTGCTACTGGGCTGTAATGGCGGCTGCGCAATTTGCTGGATCGTCCTTGGCTTCCTCCGCATCTCCGCGCGCGGCGAGTTCCCGCCGGAACTTCCTCTTCGGACGCACGCGCGCAGTCGAGCCCGCACTCCGCCCGCCCTGGGCGCTGGAGGAGGAGGACTTCGTCGCGCGTTGCACGCGCTGCGAGCGCTGTATCGAGGCCTGTCCCACCACCATCCTGGTGTGCATGGACGGCGGCTTCCCCGGGGTCGATTTCAGCCGCGGCGAATGCAGCTTCTGCGGCGATTGCGTCGCCGCCTGCGAACCTCGCGCGCTTTGGCGCGAGGACGCGTCCGCTGCGCCCTGGGATCGTGTCGCCGTGATCGGCGCAGCCTGCCTGGCGGCGCGCGGCGTCGAATGCCGCGTGTGCGGCGAGGCCTGCCCCGAGGGCGCCATCCGCTTCCGTCCCCGCCTCGGGGGCGTCGCCCATCCCGAACTCGACGCCGCCGCGTGCACCGCCTGCGGCGCCTGCATCGGCCCGTGCCCGACGCGTGCGATCGACACGCGCGTGCGCAATCCCCTCCCTACGGAGAGCGCAACATGAATATTGCAAGTCTGGTCGTGCGGGCCTTTCCCGCGGATTTCCCCGAGATCGTCGAGGGCCTGAAGAAGGTGCCCGGGGTCGAGTTGCACGGGCAGTCCGCCGAGAAGGGCAACATCGTCATCACCATCGAGGACGGCGCGGGCTGGTCGGTGACCGACTCGATCCTGGCGGTGAACCTGCTGCCCAAGGTGCAGGGGCTGACGATCGCCTACGAATACACCGATGAAGGTCTGGAATTGACGGAGGTCTGACATGAGCATGAATCGACGCGAATTCATCAAGAACAACGCGATCGCCGCGGCGGCCGCCACCGCCGGCATCGGGATCCCGGTCGTCGCCGAGGCGCAGCAGCCCGGCGCGGGCGGCACCAAGGTGCGCTGGGACAAGGCGGCCTGCCGCTTCTGCGGCACCGGCTGCTCGGTGCTGGTGGGCGTGCAGGACGGGCGCGTGGTCGCCACCCAGGGTGATCCGGACTCGCCGGTCAACCGCGGCCTGAACTGCATCAAGGGCTACTTCCTGTCCAAGATCATGTACGGCGAGGACCGCCTTACCAAGCCGCTGCTGCGCATGAAGAACGGCCAGTTCGACAAGAACGGCGAGTTCACGCCGATCTCGTGGGAGCAGGCCTTCGACATCATGGAGCAGAAGTGGAAGAAGGCGATCAAGGAGCACGGCCCCGACTCCGTCGCCATGTTCGGCTCGGGCCAGTGGACGGTGTGGGAGGGCTATGCCGCCTCGAAGCTGATGAAGGCCGGCTTCCGCACCAACAACCTCGATCCCAACGCGCGCCACTGCATGGCGTCGGCGGTGGCCGGCTTCATGCGCACCTTCGGCATCGACGAGCCGATGGGCTGTTACGACGACATCGAGAACGCCGACACCTTCGTGCTGTGGGGCTCGAACATGGCGGAGATGCACCCCATCCTGTGGAGCCGCATCACCGACCGCCGCCTGTCCAAGCAAGGCTGCCAGGTGCACGTGCTGTCGACCTTCGAGCATCGTTCCTACGAGCTCGCCGACAACCCGATGATCTTCGTGCCGCAGACCGACTTGGCGATCCTCAACTACATCTGCAACTACATCATCCAGAACGGCAAGGTGAACAAGGCCTTCGTCGAGCGCAACGTCAAGTTCAAGATCGGCGAGACCGACATCGGTTTCGGCCTGCGCCCGAACCATGTGCTGGAAGCCAAGGCCACGAGCAACGGCTACCCGGGTGCCGAGGGCAAGCCCAAGGGCGACACCGGCGCGGCCAAGGACATCAGCTTCGACGAGTTCGCCAGGTTCGTCTCGGAGTACACCGCCGAGAAGGTGTCGAAGCTTTCGGGCGTGCCGGAGGATCGCCTGGTAAAGATGGCCGAGCAGTATGCCGACCCGAACCGCAAGGTGGTGTCGTTCTGGACCATGGGCTTCAACCAGCACACCCGCGGCACCTGGGTGAACAACATGATCTACAACGTCCACCTGCTCGTGGGCAAGATCTCGGAGCCCGGCAACAGCCCGTTCTCGCTCACCGGTCAGCCCTC
This sequence comes from Thauera aminoaromatica S2, assembly GCF_000310185.1. GTDB lineage: Bacteria > Pseudomonadota > Gammaproteobacteria > Burkholderiales > Rhodocyclaceae > Thauera > Thauera aminoaromatica. The sequence goes on from NZ_AMXD01000089.1 coordinate 6,097, forward strand.
GGCCTGCGGCACCGCGCGCGAGGTCGGCACCTTCGCGCACCGCCTGCCGGCCGACATGGTGGTCACCAACCCGATGCACCGCGCGCTCACCGAGGAATTGTGGAAGCTGCCCGAGGGCACGATCCCGCCCAAGATCGGTCTGCATGCGGTGGCGCAGAGCCGCGCGCTCAAGGACGGCAAGCTCAAGTGCTACTGGACCACGACCACCAACAATATGCAGGCGGGCCCCAACGTCAATGACGAGATCTACCCGGGCTGGCGCAACCCGGAGGCCTTCGTGGTGGTGTCCGACGTCTATCCGACCGTCTCCGCGCTGTCGGCCGACCTGATCCTGCCGTGCGCGATGTGGGCCGAGAAGGAAGGCGCCTTCGGCAACGCCGAGCGCCGCACCCAGTTCTGGCGCCAGCAGGTGTCGGCGCCGGGCGAGGCCAAGTCCGACCTGTGGCAGTACATCCAGTTCGCCAAGCGCTTCAAGGTCGAGGAAGTGTGGCCGGAGGAGCTCGTCGCCAAGAAGCCCGAGTACCGCGGCAAGACCCTGTACGACGTGCTCTACGCCAACGGCCAGGTGAACAAGTTCCCGCTCGCCGACGTCGAGAAGGCCAACGGGCATGCGATTCCGGGCTACATGAACGACGAGTCGAAGGAGCTCGGCTTCTACCTGCAGAAGGGCTTGTTCGAGGAGTACGCCGCCTTCGGTCGCGGCCACGCCCACGACCTCGCCGACTTCGACGTCTACCACAAGGCGCGGGGCCTGCGCTGGCCGGTGGTGGACAACAAGGAGACCCTGTGGCGCTTCCGCGAGGGCTATGACCCGTACGTGAAGGCGGGCGAGGGCGTGAAGTTCTACGGCCACAAGGACAACAAGGCGGTCGTGTTCGCGCTGCCCTACCAGGATCCGCCCGAGATGCCCGATGCCGAGTTCGACATGTGGCTGTGTACCGGCCGCGTGCTGGAGCACTGGCACACCGGCTCGATGACCCGGCGCGTGCCCGAGCTGCACCGCTCGGTGCCCGAGGCACAGATCTTCATGCACCCCGAGGACGCGCAGAAGCGCGGCCTGCAGCGCGGAATGGCGGTCAAGGTGGTGTCGCGGCGCGGCGAGATCGTCGCCCGCCTGGAGACCCGCGGCCGCAACAAGCCGCCGGTCGGGCTCATCTTCGTGCCCTTCTTCGACGAAGGCCGGCTGGTGAACAAGCTCACGCTCGACGCCACCTGCCCGATCTCGAAGGAGACCGACTACAAGAAATGCGCGGTGAAGGTCCTTAAGGTCTGATGAGAGGAGGCGCGAGTCCGGCCCCCGCCGACCGGGGGGACGCGCGGAGGGCGGGGCTCGCGATGCTGATGAACGACAAGGTGCAATCGACCGGACGCGTTGAACCCGTCGCTCCGGCTTCGCGCCGCCGCTTCCTCAAGGATGCGGCGGGCGTCGCCGGCGGTGCGGGTCTGCTCGCGCTCGGTGCCGGGATGTACGCGAAGCAGGCGTCGGCGTTGCCGGCGACGGCCATCCGTCCGCCCGGCGCTCTCCCCGAAGACGCTTTTCTCGCGGCCTGCGTGCGCTGCGGCCTGTGCGTGCGCGACTGTCCCTACAAGACCCTGAAGCTGGCCGAGTTCGGCGACGGGGTGGCGACGGGCACGCCGTACTTCGAGGCGCGCGACATTCCCTGCGAGATGTGCGAGGACATCCCCTGCGTGGTGGCCTGTCCGACCGGCGCGCTCGACCGTGCGCTGGTCGATATCACCAAGGCGAAGATGGGGCTGGCGGTCCTGATCGACCAGGAGAACTGCCTCAACTTCCTCGGCCTGCGCTGTGACGTGTGCTACCGGGTGTGCCCGGTCATCGACCAGGCGATCACTCTCGAGCGCATGCACAACCCGCGCTCCGACCGTCACGCGATGCTGCTGCCGACCGTGCATTCCGAGCACTGCACCGGCTGCGGCAAGTGCGAGAAGGCCTGCGTGCTGCCCGGCGAGGCGGCGATCAAGGTGTTGCCGATCAAGCTGGCGCAAGGCTCGAAGGCCGAACACTACCTGCGTGGCTGGGAAGAGAAGGAGGCCGCCGGCAAGTCGCTCATCGGCGACCAGGTCGAGCTGCCGGTGCGCGGCCTCGAAGGCAAGGCCTACGGTGACACTCGGGTCGAACCCGGGCAAGGGCCGGTCCAGGCGCCCGCGCAGGTGCCGGATTACGTTCCCGCGAAGCCGGCGGGCGGTGGTCTCGACTCGGGGTGGAAGCCATGAGCGCGCGACTCGGCGCCGGCGGCGTGCCGGAACGCAAGGTCCCGCCCACCAGCGTGCGCGGCGCCGCGATGCGCGGCGTGGTCGCACGTCCCGGGCGCGAGGCGGTGGAGGCGAAGGGCTGGCTGCGCGCGCACAAGTGGCTGCTGCTGCGGCGCGCGTCGCAGCTCGGCATCCTCGCACTCTTCCTCGTCGGGCCATGGCTGGGGTGGTGGATCGTCAAGGGCAACCTGTCGTCCAGCCTCACCCTCGGCGTGCTGCCGCTCACCGACCCCTTCCTGGTCGTGCAGCAGCTCGCCGCCGGGCACTGGCCCTACCGGGAGGCGCTGCTCGGCGCCGGCATCGTGCTCGCCTTCTATCTGCTCTTCGGTGGGCGGCTGTTCTGCTCGTGGGTGTGTCCGGTCAACCTCGTCACCGACGCCGCCGCCTGGTTGCGCCGGCGGCTGGGCCTCAAGGGTGGCAAGGTGCCGTCGGGCAGCACGCGCTACTGGCTGCTCGGCTTCGTGCTGGTCATCGCGGCGGCGACCGGCTCGCTGGCGTGGGAGTGGGTGAATCCGGTGTCGATGTTCCACCGCGGCCTGATCTTCGGTTTCGGACTGGCCTGGGGCATCGTCGGCGGCATCTTCTTCTACGACCTGCTCATCGCCCCGCGCGGCTGGTGTGGCCACCTGTGCCCGCAAGGCGCCTTCTACGCCCTGCTCGGACGCGCCGCCGTCGTCAAGGTCTCGGCCGCCAAGCGCAGCGCGTGCAACGACTGCATGGACTGCTTCGCCGTCTGCCCCGAGCCCCAGGTCATCCGGCCCGCGCTCAAGGGCGTAGGCCAGGACCACCCCCTCATTCTGGATGCCGACTGCACCACCTGCGGACGCTGCGTGGATGTGTGCGGCAAGGACGTTTTCCGCATTACGACCCGATTCAACAGGAGCGAGTCATGAACAAACAAACCCGAAATCTGGTGCTCGCGCTCGTCGCCGCTGTCGGCTTCGGTGCCATGGTGCCGCCCGCGGCGATGGCGCAGGCGGTGAAGAGCATTCGCGGCGCCGACGTGGCCGAGCAGGAGCTGCAGGTCGGCAACTACAAGCCGATTCCCGACCAGGCGCCGATCGAGCGCGACTACGTGCAGCAACCGCCGCTGATCCCGCACAAGGTGGAGGGCTACGAGGTCACGATCAACTTCAACAAGTGCATGGACTGCCACGCCTGGAGCCGCTACAAGGAGTCGGGCGCCACCAAGGTCAGCCTGACCCACTTCAAGGATCGTGACGGCGGCGAACTGTCGAACATCTCGCCGCGCCGCTATTTCTGCATGCAGTGCCATGTGCCCCAGACCGACGCCAAGCCGCTGGTCGGCAACAAGTTCCAGCGCGCGGAAGGCCTGCGCTGAAGAATCGACACACGGGGATCGACATGACCGACAACAACAAGAGCCTGATGCAGCGCATCCGCGGTGCGGGCTGGGGCGCCATCGTCCTGCTCGTCGCCGCGGGCGTGGTGTTCTGGGGGGGCTTCAACTGGGCCCTGGAGATGACCAACACGGAGAAGTTCTGCATTTCCTGTCATGAGATGGAGCAGAACGTCTTCAAGGAGTATCGCAACACCATCCACTACCAGAACCGCACCGGGGTGCGCGCGACCTGCCCGGACTGCCACGTGCCCAAGGAGTGGGGCCCGAAGATGATCCGCAAGATCAAGGCCTCGCGCGAGCTCTACGGCAAGGTGATGGGCACCATCGACACGCCGGAGAAGTTCGCCGCCGAGCGCCTGCGCCTGGCGCAGAACGAGTGGAACCGCATGAAGGCGAACAACTCGCAGGAGTGCCGCAACTGCCACAACTACGAGTATTTCGACTACTCGGTGCAGGGCCGTCGCTCCAACCAGATGCACCAGGCCGGCTTCGCCGAGGGCAAGACCTGCATCGACTGCCACAAGGGCATCGCGCACTCGCTGCCGCCGGTCGACCAGCACATCGGCGCGCCGCGCGAAGGCGTCGCTCCCGAGGTGATGCACCCGCCCGCGAAGAAGGACTGAGCTGCGCCGCAGCCCCCGCCCCGCGCTGCGCCGCATCGAGCGGTGCGCCGCGGGGCGCGCCTTTCCGGTGTGTGCCGGGATGGCGCATCCCGGGCCGCCTGTGTTCCAATCCGTCCCCATGCTCGAAGTCGAAAGTCTCGCCTGCCTGAAAGGCGATCGCCTGCTGTTCCGCGACCTCGCCTTCCGCCTCCAGGCGGGTGGCCTGCTGCGCGTCGCCGGGCCCAACGGGGTCGGCAAGACCAGCCTGCTGCGCCTGGTCACCGGGCTGGCGCTGCCCGAGGCCGGCGAGATCCGCTGGCGCGGCGAGTCGATCCGGCGCGCGCGCGAGGCCTTCCACGGCGACCTGCTCTACCTCGGCCACGCCGCCGCGCTCAATGACCTCCTCAGCCCGCTGGAGAACCTGCGTTTCGCCTGCGCTGCCGCCGGCGACGCGGTCGACGCGGAGGACTGCGTGCAGGCCCTGCAGCGCATCGGCCTCGCCGACCAGCTCGACCTGCCGGCGCGCGTGCTGTCGCAGGGCCAGCGCCGCCGCGTCGGCCTGGCGCGGCTGTTCCTGTCGAACGCGCGCCCGCTGTGGGTGCTCGACGAGCCCTTCACCGCGCTCGACGTGCGTGCGGTCGCCGATCTCGCCGCCACGCTCTCGCAGCACTGCGAAGCGGGCGGCATGGTGATGCTCACCACCCACCAGGACGCGCCCTTCGCGCGCCCGCCCGAGGTGCTCGACGTCGGAGTCTTCGCATGCTGAGCACCTTCCTCGCCGTGCTGCGGCGCGACCTGCTGCTGGCCTGGCGCGGGCGCGCCGACGTGCTCGTCACGCTCGCCTTCTTCATCATCGTGGTGTGCCTGTTCCCCTTCGGCGTCGGCGCCGAGCCCAACCAGCTGCGCGCGATCGCGCCCGGCGTGCTGTGGGTCGCGGCGCTGCTCGCCTGCCTGCTTTCGCTGCATCGCCTGTTCGCGCAGGACTACAGCGACGGAACTCTCGAGCAGCTTCTCCTGTCTAGCGAGCCGGCTGCGCTGTGGGTGATGGCCAAGGTGCTGGCGTTCTGGCTCAGCACCGGCCTGCCGGTGGTGGCGGTGGCGCCGGCCATGGGTCTGCTGCTTGACCTCGAACAAGGCGGGCTGCCCGTGCTGATACTAAGTTTGCTGCTCGGCACGCCCATCCTCGCGCTGCTCGGTGGGGTCGGCGCGGCGCTGACCCTCGGGCTGCGCGGCGGTGGCATGCTGCTGGCCCTGCTGGTGCTGCCGCTGTTCGTCCCGGTGCTGATCTTCGGTGCCGGCGCGGTCGAGGCCGAGCTGTCGGGTAGCGGTGCCGCCGCCCATCTGCTGCTGCTCGGCGGTGGTCTGGCGGGGGCGCTCGCGCTGGCGCCGGTGGCGTGCGCGGCAGCGCTCAGAATTTCAACCGATTGACGACGCAGCCGCGCCCCCAGGCGGGCGCGGCGGGCCGAGAAAGCGAAGCCTCGAAGCATGACGAATCCCGAACGCGGTCGCAGCCTGCTGCGGTTTGCTGCACCGCAGAATTTCTATCCTCTCGCCGGTCGTCTCGCGCCCTGGTTCGCCGCGAGCGCCGTCGTCCTCACCGCGGTCGGGCTGTGGCTCGGCTTCTTCGTCGCCCCCACCGACGCCACCCAGGGGCAGGTCTATCGGGTGATCTTCATCCACGTGCCGGCGGCCTGGATGTCGATGTTCATCTACCTCGTCATGGCCTTCTGGTCGGCGGTCGGGCTGGTCATGAACACCCGCCTGTCCTTTGTGATGAGCCAGGCGCTCGCCCCCACCGGGGCGATGTTCTGCTTCGTCGCGCTGTGGACCGGCGCGCTGTGGGGCAAGCCCACCTGGGGCGCCTACTGGGTGTGGGATGCGCGCCTGACCTCGCAGCTGCTGCTGCTCTTCCTCTACTTCGGCTTCATCGCGCTCACGCGCGCGATCGAGGATCCGCGTCGCGCCGACCGCGCCGGCGCAATCATCGCGCTGGTGGGCGCGGTCAACGTGCCGATCATCTACTTCTCGGTGCAGTGGTGGAACACCTTGCACCAGGGCGCCTCGGTGAGCCTCACCAAGGCGCCGTCGATGGCGACCACCATGCTCACCGGCATGCTGGTGATGGCGCTGGCGTCGTGGGCCTACACCCTCGCCGTGGTGCTGTGGCGGGTGCGGCCGATGATCCTCGAGCGCGAGCGCCACACCGAGTGGGTCGGCGCCGAGCTCGAGCGCGCCGCGAAGCTTTCGCAAACCGCCGGAGGGCGTGCCTGATGCAGCAGTGGGAGAGCTGGTCCGCGTTCTGGGACATGGGCGGTGCCGCCTTTTACGTGTGGGGCAGCTACGGCCTCGCGTTCGCGTTGATCGCGCTGGAACTCGTGCTCGTGTTCCAGCGTCGGAAGGACACCACCCGTCGCCTGCTGCGCTGGCGCCGCGCGGTGGGCAAGGATGCAGGCAAGCGTAACGGCGAAGGCACGATGCCCGCCATGGAGTCGGAAACATGAAAGCCCGTAGCAAACGTCTGATGCTGGTCGGCGGCGGGGTGGCCCTGCTGTTCGCCGCGGTCGCCCTGGTGCTGAGCGCCTTCCAGCAAAACCTGGTGTTCTTCCATACGCCGACCGAGGTCTCCGAGGGCAAGGCGCCCACCGGCAAGACCTTCCGCATCGGCGGCATGGTCGAGGACGGCTCGATCCAGCGCGAGGCCGACGGTGTAACGGTGCGCTTCGCGATCACCGACACCGCCAGGGTCATCCCGGTGACCTACAAGGGCACGCTGCCCGACCTCTTCAAGGAGGGCAAGGGCGCGGTGGTGCAGGGCAGGCTCGAGGGCGGCGTGTTCCGCGCCACCGAGGTGCTCGCCAAGCACGACGAGAACTACATGCCGCCGGAGGCCGCCCACGCCGTGGAACAGGCCCAGAAGGCCGCCCAGACCTTGAGCCAGTGACATGATCCCCGAACTCGGACACTTCGCCCTCATTCTTGCCCTGGTGCTGTCGCTGGTGCAGGCGGTCGTGCCGCTGGTCGGCGCGCAGCGCAACAGCTCGGCGCTCATGGCGGTCGGCCGCCCCGCGGCGCAGGGGCAGTTCTTCTTCATCCTGTTCAGCTACTTCTGCCTGACCTGGGCCTTCATCCAGAGCGACTTCTCCGTCCAGCTCGCGGCCACCAACTCGCACAGCGCCACCCCGCTGATGTACAAGATCACCGGCGTGTGGGGCAACCACGAGGGCTCGCTGCTGCTGTGGGCGATGTCGCTGTCGCTGTGGACGGTCGCGGTGACGGTGTTCTCGCGCCACCTGCCCGACGCCTTCCTCGCCCGCGTGCTGGGCGTGCTCGGTCTGGTCAGCGCCGGCTTCATCTCCTTCACCCTGGTCACCTCCAACCCCTTCGACCGCCTGCTGCCGGCCGTCGCTGAGGGCCGCGACCTCAACCCGCTGCTGCAGGACCCGGGGATGATCATCCATCCGCCGCTGCTCTACATGGGCTACGTCGGCTTCTCGGTGGCCTTCGCGTTCGCGATCGCGGCGCTGCTGTCGGGACGGATGGATGCCGCGTGGGCACGCTGGTCGCGGCCGTGGACCACGATCGCCTGGGTCTTCCTCACCGCCGGCATCGCGGTCGGCTCGGGCTGGGCCTACTACGAGCTCGGCTGGGGGGGCTGGTGGTTCTGGGATCCGGTCGAGAACGCCTCCTTCATGCCCTGGCTGCTCGGCACCGCGCTGATGCACTCGCTCGCCGTCACCGAGAAGCGCGGCGCCTTCCGCAGCTGGACGGTGCTGCTGGCGATCGGCGCCTTCTCGCTGTCGCTGCTCGGCACCTTCCTGGTGCGCTCGGGCGTCATCACCAGCGTGCACGCCTTCGCCACCGACCCCAGGCGCGGCCTCTACATCCTCGCCCTGCTCGTGATCGTGATCGGCTTCTCGCTGCTGCTGTACGCGATGCGTGCGAACAAGCTCATGGGCGGCGGCAGCTTCGGCCTGGTGTCGCGCGAGACCGCCCTGCTCGCCAATAACGTCCTGCTCACCGTGGCCTCGGCCTCGGTGCTGCTCGGCACGCTGTATCCGCTCTTCCTCGACGCCCTCGGCCTCGGCAAGATCTCGGTCGGGCCGCCCTACTTCGAGGCGGTGTTCGTGCCGCTGATGACCCCGGTCGTGGTGCTGATGGTGTTCGGCCCCTTCCTGCGCTGGAAGGACGACGAGCTCCTCGCCGAGGTGCGCCGCGTGGCGCCCGCCTTCGTCGCCAGCGTGGCGATCGGCGTCGGCAGCGCGTGGGCGGTGGATCACCTCACCTGGCGCACCGCGCTTGGCCTCTCGCTCGCGGCCTGGGTGGTGCTCGCCAGCCTGCAACTGCTCGTCCGCCGCCTCGGCGAGCGCGCCGGGGCCTCGGCCGGTTCGCGCCTGCGTTCGATCACCGCGTCGTGGTGGGGAATGTGGCTCGCCCACTTCGGCATCGGCATCTTCATCATCGGCGTCACCATGGTGGGCAGCCTGGACCGCCACCTCGACGTCAAGATGAAGGAAGGCCAGCACGCCGAGCTCGCCGGCTACACTTTCGTCTTCCGTGGCGCGGTGGATGCCGACGGCCCCAACTACGACGCCGCGCGCGGCAGGATCGAACTGCTGCGCGACGGCCGCTCGCTCGACATGCTCACTCCCGAGAAGCGCGTCTATCTCGCCCAGGGCATGCCGATGACCGAGGCCTCGCTCGACATCGGCGTGTTCCGCGACGTGTACGTCTCGCTCGGCGAACAGCTCGAGGACGGCGCCTGGATCGTCAGCCTCTACTACAAGCCCTTCATCAGCTGGATCTGGGCAGGTTGCGTGTTGATGGGCCTCGGAGGCGTGTTCGCCGCCGCCGACCGCCGCTATCGCCACCTGGCCGCGCGCGACGCCGCCGCGGCGGTGGGCAGTCGCGTCGCCGCCTGAGTTCGACCTGGGAAAACCATGAAAGCCAAGTTTCTCGTACCGCTGCTGCTGTTCTTCGGCCTCGCCGGCTTCCTCGCCTTCGGCCTCACCCTCAACCCGCGCGAGGTGCCCTCGCCGCTGATCGACAAGCCGGCGCCGAACTTCCGCCTCGCCCGTCTCGACCAGCCCGAGCAGACCTTCGCGCTCGAGGAGATGCGCGGCCAGGTCTGGCTGCTCAACGTGTGGGCCTCGTGGTGCGTGGCCTGCCGCCAGGAGCACCCGGTGCTGGTACGCATGGCCGCGCAGAAGCTGGTGCCGGTGGTCGGCCTCAACTACAAGGAAGTGCGCGGCGACGGCGCGATCAGCACCCGCGGCATGGCGCTCGAGGCCGAGACCACGATGGCGATCGAGCGCGCACGGCGCTGGCTCGCCGATCACGGCAACCCCTACCTGCTCTCGGTGCTCGACATCGACGGCCGCGTCGGCATCGACTTCGGCGTGTATGGCGTGCCCGAGACCTTCCTGATCGACCGCGAAGGCCGCATCCGCTACAAGCACATCGGCCCGATCACTCCCGAGTCGCTGCAGACCCAGATCATGCCCAAGGTCGAGGAGCTGCGTCGTGCCGGCTGATCCCAAGCTCGTCCCGTCCGGGCTCCACGGCCTGCGTCGCGTGCTCGGCGTCGGCGCGCTCGCCGCGCTGATCGCCGCCCCGCTCCATGCCGCCACGGCCGAAGGCGGCCCGGCCATCACCCCCGCCGGCATCGCCACCGCGAGCGACCCGGGCGTCGCCCCGGCGGTCGCCGCCGATCCCAAGCTCGAAGCCGACATGATGGAGCTGTCGCACAAGCTGCGCTGCCTCGTCTGCCAGAACCAGTCGATCGCCGAATCCAACGCGCCGCTCGCGGTGGACCTGCGCAACCAGGTGCGCGAACAGCTCGCCGCGGGCAAGGACAAGGACGACGTGATCGACTACCTCGTGGAGCGCTACGGCGACTTCGTGCTCTACGAGCCGCCCTTCAAGGCTGTGACCGGGCTGCTCTGGGTCGGGCCGTTCGCCCTGCTGCTGGGGGGCGCCGGCTGGCTGGCCTGGCGCCTGCGCCGGCGCCGCAGCGAGATCGCCGCCGAGGGCGCGCTCAGCGCCGCAGACCGCGAGC
>NZ_AMXD01000090.1 GCF_000310185.1 Thauera aminoaromatica S2
CGCCGCTACCCGGGCACCTGCCGCGGCGGCCTGCCGCCGGGGCGCGCGGGCCGCGCCTGGCGCGTGCGTGCGGAAGGGGTGGTGCGTTTTTGCGACGCGGTACAGGGCGAGCAGGAGATCGACCTCGCCGCCGACGCCGGCGACTACGTGGTCAAGCGCGCCGACGGGCTCTTCGCCTATCAGCTCGCCGTGGTGGTGGACGACGCCGAGGCGGGCGTGACCCACGTCGTGCGCGGCGCCGACCTGCTCGATTCGACCGCGCGTCAGATCCACCTGCTCGGCCTCCTCGGCCAGCCGGTGCCCGCCTACGCCCACCTGCCGCTGGCCACCAACGCCGCGGGCGAGAAGCTCTCCAAGCAGACCCTGGCGCGCGCGATCGACGCGCATCCGCCGCAGGTCGCCCTGATGGCCGCGCTGCGCTTTCTCGGCCACAATCCACCCGACATGCTCGCCACCGCGCCGCTTGCCGAAACGTGGGCGTGGGCGCGGGCCCACTGGTCGCTCGCCGCCGTGCCGCGCCGCCGCCAGGCGGTGGCCGACGGCTTCTCCTGAGGAAACCCCATGCATCCGAACGACATCAGCACGCAACCCGAGGCCATCCGCGGCCTGCTGCAGCAGGCGCGCACGATCGCCGTGGTCGGCATCTCGGCCAAGCCGGATCGCCCCAGTCACGAGGTCGCGCACTACCTGCAGCGCGCCGGTTACACCATCGTCCCGGTCAACCCGGCCTACGGGGAGGTGCTTGGTCAGAAGTGCTATCCCAGCCTGCACGAGGTGCCGGGCAAGATCGACATCGTCGACGTGTTCCGCAAGCCGGCAGACGTGATGGCGGTGGTGGACGAGGCCATCGCCGTGGGCGCCGGCAGCGTGTGGCTGCAGCTCGGGGTGATCGCGCCCGCAGCCGCGGACAAGGCTGCCGCTGCCGGATTGAAAGTGGTGAGCGACCGCTGCACCAAGATCGAGCACCGCCGCCTGATCGGCTGAAGCCGCGCACTCCGCGCCCGGCATTCGTGCCGGCGTCGTCGCGAGCTCAGTGCGCGCCGCCGTAGCCGGCGATGCCGATCGCCAGGCGCACGAGCTGGTAGGCGAGCCAGCTCAGCCCGCGGCGCAGCAAGGGCAGGCGCCGCCAGTCCGAACGCCGGAGTTCACGCGCGCCGGCGCACAGCGCCGTCTCCAAGCTCGCGCGCAGTTCCGCCGCGAAACCGCGATCGTCCACGAAGACGTTGGCCTCGCGCGCAAGCAGCAGGCTGAAGGCGTCGATGTTGCTCGAACCGACGGTGGCCCACTGGTGGTCGATGACCGCCACCTTGGCGTGCAGATGGCTGCGGTGGTATTCGAACAGGCGGATGCCGGCGTCGAGGAAGATCGGATACAGCGCGCGCGTCGCATACACCTGCATCGGGTGATCGGACACGCCCTGCAGCAGCAGGGTCACCCGCACGCCGCGCCGCGCAGAGTCGATCAGCGCCTGGCGGAAGCGCCGCCCCGGGAAGAAGTACGCATTGGCGAGCACGATCTCCTCGCGCGCGCCGGCAATCGCATCGAGATAGGCCTCCTCGATCGCATGGCGGTGGCGCAGGTTGTCGCGCACGACGAAAGCGGCGCGGATCGAGCCCGCCGCGTCGGTCAGCGGCGGCGCCAGCAGCGGCTGGGCGGCGCGCCTGCGAAAGCTCGCCCAGGCCACCAGCCGCCACAGGCGCTGCGCCGAGGCCACCACCGGCGCGAGCACCGGCCCCTCGACGCGCACCGCGTAGTCGTAGCGCGGGTGCGGCAGCGCGCCCGCATCGAAGTCGTCCACCACGTTGATGCCACCGACGAAGGCCACGCGGCCGTCGATCGCCACCACCTTGCGGTGCAGCCGGCGCAGGCGATGGCGGCGCAGCGACAGGGTACGCAGCTCGCGGCGGTAGATCAGCACCTGCACGCCGGCCTCGCGCAGGCGCGGCATCAGCCGCGAGACGAAGCTGCGCCCGCCGAAGCCGTCCACCATCACCCGCACCGCGACCCCGCGGCCCGCCGCGCGTGCGAGTGCAGCGGCGATGCGCGCGCCGGTACCGTCGTCCTCGAAGATGTAGCTCTGCAGGAAGATCTCGCGCTCGGCACGGTCGATCTCGGCTTCCAGCGCCGGGAAGTACTGCTCGCCGTTCTCCAGCAACGCGACCGCGTTGCCCGCGAGGAACTGCATCAGCCCACCGGCTCCAGGTCGGCGGTCAGTGCCGCATGGTCGGAGATGCGCGCCCACGGCGCGCCGTAATGCACCTGCGCCTGGCGCACGCGGAAGCCGCGCACGTAGATGCGGTCGAGGCGGAAAAAGGGCAGCGTGCTCGGGTAGCTGCGCGCCGGTCGCCCGCGTCCGCTGCCGAAGGCCTCGGCAAGCCCGAGCCGGCGCCCGAGCAGGTCGTCGGCGCGGTTGCGCCAGTCGTTGAAGTCGCCGGCGATGATCAGCGGCGCGTTGCCCGGGGCGAGCTCTTCCATGCGCTCGGCGAGCGCCTCCATCTGGCGCCGCCGGCTGCCCGCCATCAGGCCCAGATGCACGCACACGCAATGCACCGGCACGTCGAACTCGGGCAGCTGCACCTCGCAGTGAAGCAGGCCGCGGCGCTCGAAGCGATGGTCAGAGACGTCCTGGTTGGCAGTGCTGAGGATGAGGTGGCGACTCAGGATCGCGTTGCCGTGGTGGCCATGGTCGTAGATCGCGTTGCCGCCATAGGCGATCTGCTGCCAGGCGTCCTCGGCGAGGAACTCGTGCTGCGGCAGCGCGGGCCAGTCGGGGTGGCGTGCCGGATGGCCCAGGTGCAGGCCCTGCACCTCCTGCAGAAAGACGAGGTCGGCATCCAGGCTGCGCAGGCGGTCGCGCAGCTCATGCACCACCATGCGGCGGTTGAACTGCGAGAAACCCTTGTGGATGTTGTAGGAGCAGATACGCAGGGGCATGAGCGGAGGCGACTCCGGCCGGGGTGAAGACCACGCGACATCATATGCGGGCGGGAAGCGGATGTTAAAGCCTCCGGCGCACGATCGACGGCACGGATTCGTCGGCCGCCCGCCCCGGCTCGCCACCGTTCGCCGAAGCTTTCACCGCCTTTCTCATCCGCCCACACCCGCGGCGCAGGCCCACGACGGCAGCGGCTGCAGCCGCTGCTGCAACGCATCCATGAAGACGCGCACCTTGGATACCCCCACCCTGCCCGGTGTGTAGCAGGCGTACAGGTCGCGGCCGGCGTCGAACGCGGGCTCCCAGCCGTCGAGCACGGTGCGCAGGCTGCCGGCCTGCAGCGCCGGCTCGCACAGGTAGGCGGGCAGGATGGCGATGCCGTGGCCGGCGAGGACCGTGTCGAGCGTGCAATCGAGGCTGTCGAAACGGACGCGGCTGCGCACCGCAACGCGGGCCGGCGCGCCAGCCGCGGCGACCAATCCCCAGGGGGCGGCGCCGATCGCGGGGTGGCCGATGCACGCATGCTGCGCCAGCTCGGCCGGCTCGCGCGGGCTGCCGTGGCGCTCGACATAGGCGCTCGCCGCGCAGAGCACCCAGCGCAGGCGCAGCAGGTGGCGCGCGACCGCATCCTCCGGCGGCCGCGCGGTCATGCGCAGCGCGAGGTCGATGCGGTCGTCCACCAGGTCGACCAGGCGGTCGGTGAGCACCAGCTCGATCTCCAGCCCGGGGTTCGCCGCCGTGACGACGGGCAGCAGGGGCGCGACGAAGTGACGCCCGAAGGCGAGCGTCGCGCTCACCCGCAGCGTGCCGCTCGGGCGCTCGCCGAGGTTGCGCACCGCGATCTCGCTGCTGTCCACGGCCTCCAGTGCGCGCGCCGCGTGGCGCAGGAACACCTCCCCGGCGGGGGTGAGGACGAGCCGCCGGGTGGAGCGCTCGAAGAGGGCGGCGCCGAGGCGGCGTTCGAGCTCGGCGACCTGCTTGCTGACCTGGGCGCGCGTGCAGCCGAGCGTGCGCGCCGCAGCCGCCATGCTGCCGCCCTCGACCACGCGGACGAAGCTCTCCCAGGCCGGTAACCAGCTCATGTCAATGATCCGTTGACGCAACGAACAAGATTATCGGCTTATCCGGAAGCAATAAGAAGACTATCCTCATCAACGTTTTCCATTGCGAATCTTCATGAAGGAGCCCCAGATGAGCGCACTGCGTCCCGAAGTCAGCATCCACACCCTGAACGAGGCCGGCGGCGAGTACCTGCCCGGCTACCTCGGCATCGAGATGCTGGCGCTCGACGAGCGCCGGCTGAACAGCCGGATGCCGGTAAAGAAGCTGCACGCGGCACCGAACGAGTTCCTCCACGCCGCAAGCGTCGTCGCGCTGGCCGACACCACCTGCGGCTACGCGACCATCGCCCACCTGCCCGCGGGCGCGGACTCCTTCACCACCATCGAGCTCAAGAGCAACCACCTGGGGACGGTGCGCGAGGGCGCGATCGCATGCAGCGCGACCGCCCAGCACCTCGGACGCACCACCCAGGTGTGGGACGCGACCGTCACCGACGAGGCCAGCGGACGGGTGATCGCGCTCTTCCGCTGCACGCAGATGGTCCTCTGGCCGCGCGGCTGAGACGACTTCGGCGCCCGGTGGACGCAACGGGGGCGCCCCCCTCGCGGGAGACGCCCCCGATTCTTGCGAGCGCGGATCGCGTGTTCAGGACACCGCGAGCATGCGGTCGAGCGCGATGCGCGCGAGCTCGGCCTCGTGCGCGGGCACCTTGATCTGATTCACCACCTTGCCCTCGGCGAGGTTCTCCAGCGTCCACGCCAGGTGTTGCGGGTCGATGCGCTGCATGGTCGAGCACATGCACACCGTGGGCGCCATGAACTGCACCACCTTGCCCTGCGGCTTCATCTCCTCGGCGAGGCGGCTCACCAGGTTGAGCTCGGTGCCCACCAGCCAGTGCGTGCCGGGCGGCGCCTGGGTGATGGTGTTGAGGATGAACTCGGTGGAGCCGACGTAATCGGACTTCTGGCACACCTCGAGCATGCTCTCGGGGTGGGAAATGACGAAGCCGTGCGGGTGCTTCTCGCGCCAGCGGTCGATGTGCACCGGCTGGAACATCTGGTGCACCGAACAGTGCCCCTTCCACAGCAGGATCTTCGCCTTGCGGATCTGCTCGGGGGTGAGGCCGCCGTACTCGAGGTCGGGGTCCCACACCACCATCTCGTCGAGCGGGATGCCCTTCTTGAAGCCGGTCCAGCGCCCGAGGTGCTGGTCGGGGAAGAACAGCACCTTCTCGCGCTTGGAGAAGGCCCAGTCGAGGATGACCGGCGCGTTGGTCGAGGTGCACACGATGCCGCCGTGCTCGCCGCAGAAGGCCTTGAGGTCGGCCGCCGAGTTGATGTAGGTGACCGGGGTGATGAGCTCGTCGGGCTTTCCGAGCACCTCGGCGAGCTCGCGCCAGCAGCGCTCGACCTTGGCCAGGCTCGCCATGTCGGCCATCGAGCAGCCGGCGGCGAGGTCGGGCAGGATGGCGATCTGGCTGGGCTTGGAAAGGATGTCGGCGACCTCGGCCATGAAGTGCACGCCGCAGAACACGATGTACTCGGCATCGGTCTGCGAGGCCAGGCGCGCGAGCTTGAGCGAGTCGCCGGTGAGGTCGGCGTGCTGGTACACGTCGGCGCGCTGGTAGTGGTGGCAGAGCAGCACCGCCCGCTCGCCGAGGCGTGCGCGGGCGGCGCGGATGCGCTCCTGCGCCTCGTTGTCGGCGAGCACGTTGAAGCGGTCGAAGCTGATGGTGGAGACTTGCATTGTTTCGGGTTCCGGATCCGTTGGGAGGGGGCAATCCCGGGGTTGCGGGCGTCGGACCCCGCATGCCGCCGCGGGTTCGACCGCGGCGGGCGGGGCCGGGTAAGGATTTGTTGCCGCTCAGCCCTGGTACCAGGGCAGGCCGGCGAGGCGCCAGCCGCCAATGCGGTTGCGCTGGTTGTTGGCGTCCTTGTCGCCTTCGAAGCCTTCGAGCACGTTGTAGCAGTTGGCGTAGCCGTTGGCGCCGGCGAGCCGCGCGGCGGAGTCCGAGCGCACGGCGGAACGGCACAGGAACAGCACCAGCGCCTCGGGGTCGACCTGGTGCTTCAACTGGGCGAGGAAGTTGGGGTTCTCCTGCATCGAGGGATAGCTCTTCCACTCGATCTCGATCGCGCCGGGCACGCGCCCCACCCAGTCGAGCTCGGCGCGCGTGCGCACATCGACCAGCTTGGCACCGGGGGCGAGCTGCATCACCTGCCAGGTTTCGGCGGGGGTGAGCGCGCCCTGGTAGGGCAGCCCGAGGCTTTCGGCGCGCTCGTGGGCGAGCGTCAACAGTTCCGACAGGGTTCCCATGCGAACATCCGTCTAAAATGAGGGCGGTCGAAGTATAGCGCGTCCGCCGCGCCCCCCTCATGCACTCCCGCCAAGCCTCCTCCCCGGTTGCGCGTCCCTCTGCGGGCGCGGACGACCTCGCCCGCAGCCGTGGCATCCAGCGTGCCACCCTGGTGGCCATCGTGACCAACACGGTGCTCACCATCGGCCAGGTCGTCATCGGCCTATTCGCCGGCGCGTTCAGCCTGGTGGCCGACGCCGCCCACACCCTCTCCGACCTCATCACCGACCTGCTGGTGCTGCTCGCCGGCCGCCACAGCGCCGATCCGGCCGACACCAACCATCCATACGGACACGGCCGCATCGAGACCGTCACCACGCTGGTGCTCGGCTCCGTCCTGGCGGCGGTGGGCGTCGGCTTCCTGTGGAGTTCGGGGATCCGCCTGCAGAACATCGGGGCCTTGCCGGTACTGCATCCGGCGGCCCTGGGAATGGCACTGCTGACCCTCGCCGCGAAGGAAGGCCTGTTCCGCTTCTCGCTCGCCGCCGCACGCCGCCTCAACGCGCCGATGCTCGAGGCCAACGCCTGGCATGCACGCTCGGACGCGGCGTCCTCGCTGGTCGTGGCCGCCGGCATCGGCGGCAGCCTTGCCGGCTACCCCTTCCTGGAGCCGCTCGCCGCGACGGTGGTCGGCTTCCTGATCCTGCACATGGGCATCCGCCTGGCGTTGAAGTCGGTGCGCGAACTGATCGACACCGGCCTGCCGGAGGAGGAGCTCGAGCGCCTGCGCACGACGATCCGCGAGACGCCGGGCGTGATCGGCCTGCACGAAATGCGTACCCGGCGGATGGCCGACCGCGTGCTGTGCGACGCCCACGTCCAGGTCGATCCACGGCTGACCGTCTCCGAGGGGCACCGCGTGTCCGACGCGGTGTACCTGCGCGTGCGCGCCGCCCACCCCGAGGTGCGCGACGTGCTGGTGCATATCGACCCCGAGGACGATGGCGAGCTGCAGGCGGTGCCGCCCGGCCCCCTGCCCGAGCGCGACGAAATCCTCGCGCACATGCGCAAGCTCCTCGGCCCCGGCTTCGCCGACCCTCGGCGGGTGCAGATCCACTACCTCGGCCAGCGCGTGGAAGTGGAAATCATCCTGCCCTCCCTCCCCGATGCGGACGCGCTCGATGCACTGCGATCGCACCGCCAGACTTGGCTCGCGGAACATCCGCACTACCGCAACATCCGCGTCTTCGTGGAGCTCGCACCATAGTAGTGCATTCAGGGAGCACATCCGCACCATTGAAGTGCATCCGCACCGGGCCGAGGCACCGATTTCGGGCTCGCAGCCTTGTGGCACAATGCCCTGCGCGCTGACATAGGGCTGGCACGCTAAGTGCTTAGCCCTGCTCACACGAATCCGGCGCATCGACCCCAGGCCGCTGCACCACCCGCTCAACGCAACAACGCCTCATCTCACCAGGAGTCAAAATGAACGCCCAAGACGTCATGAAGATGATCCAGGAAAACGAAGTGCGCTTCGTGGACCTGCGCTTCACGGATATTCGCGGCAAGGAGCATCACGTCGGCCTGCCGGTGTCGGCCTTCGAGGAAGAGCACTTCGAGCACGGCCACCCCTTCGACGGATCCTCGCTGGCCGGCTGGAAGGGCATCCAGGCCTCGGACATGATCCTCATGCCGGAGCCGTCAACCGCATACATCGACCCCTTCTTCGACGAGACCACGCTGGTCATCACCTGCGACGTCATCGAGCCCTCCGACGGCAAGGGCTACGACCGCGACCCGCGCTCGATCGCCAAGCGCGCCGAGGCCTACCTGAAGAGCACCGGCATCGGCGACACCGCCTTCTTCGGCCCCGAGCCCGAGTTCTTCATCTTCGACTCGGTCGAGTGGTCGGTCGACATGTCGGGCGTGTATAGCAAGATCATCTCGGAAGAGGCCGCCTGGTCGACCGCGGACAAGTTCGAAGGCGGCAACACCGGCCACCGTCCGCGCGTCAAGGGCGGCTACTTCCCGGTTCCGCCGGTCGACAGCCTCAACGACGTGCGCGCCGCCATGGTGCTCGCGCTCGAGGCCTGCGGCGTGCCGGTCGAGGTGCACCACCACGAAGTGGCCAACGCCGGCCAGTGCGAGATCGGCACCAAGTTCAGCACGCTGACCCAGCGCGCCGACTGGACCCAGGTGCTCAAGTACATCGTGCACAACGTCGCCCACCAGTACGGCAAGACCGCCACCTTCATGCCCAAGCCCATCGTCGGCGACAACGGCTCCGGCATGCACGTGCACCAGTCGATCTGGAAGGACGGCAAGAACCTGTTCGCGGGCAACGGCTACGCCGGCCTGTCCGAGACCGCGCTGTACTACATCGGCGGCATCATCAAGCACGCCCGCGCGCTCAACGCGATCACCAACCCGGGCACCAACTCGTACAAGCGCCTGGTGCCGCACTACGAGGCCCCGACCAAGCTCGCCTACTCGGCGCGCAACCGCTCGGCCTCGATCCGCATCCCCTACGTCGCCAACCCGAAGGGCCGCCGCATCGAGTCGCGCTTCCCGGATCCCCTGGCCAACCCGTACATGTGCTTCGCCGCGCTGATGATGGCGGGCCTGGACGGCATCCAGAACAAGATCCACCCGGGCGACCCGGCCGACAAGAACCTGTACGACCTGCCGCCGGAAGAGGACGCGCTGATCCCGACCGTGTGCACCAGCCTCGAGCAGGCGCTGGAGTACCTGGACAAGGATCGCGAGTTCCTGACCCGCGGCGGCGTGTTCTCGAACGACTTCATCGACGCCTACATCGCGCTCAAGATGGAAGAGGTCGATCGCATGCGCATCACCACCCACCCGGTGGAATTCGACATGTACTACAGCCTGTAAGCCGGGAAATCCTGCGCAGGACGGAAGGGACGGGCGTTGCCCGTCCCTTTTTTCTGGGGTCTAATCGGGCCTGACCCGCAAGGATGACGGCATTGCAGCCCGTTACTGCCGTCCCCGCGCCCCTCCGGACCTGCGCATGCGACCGTATCGAATCCTCCCGCTGCTCCTGCTCGCCGGCCTTGCCGCGCCGGCCCATGCCGAAATCTACAAGTGCACCGATGCCGACGGCAGGGTGACCTACACCAACGATCGCGCACTCGCGCGCGGTTGCGTGCGCCTGCAGTCCGACCAGCCGGTGTCCTCGGTGCCCGCCCCCGTGCGCCGTCCCGCCGCTCCGGCGGCACGCGAGACGCCCACGGGCGGCGACTTCCCGCGCGTGAGCCCCAACGAGCAGCGCGGCCGTGACGACGCCCGCCGCCAGGTGCTGCAGGAAGAACTGCGCACCGAGGAGCAGAAGCTGGCCGAGGCCGAGAAGGCGCTCGCCGAGCAGGAATCCATCCGTCTCGGCGACGAGCGCAACTACCAGAAGGTGCTCGACCGCGTGCGACCCTTCAAGGACCGCGTCGAATTGCACAAGCGCAATGTCGATGCACTGCGCCGGGAGATCTCCGGCCTGCGATGACCCGGACCTGGCGCGCTTCTTGCATGTCCTCGACCGAACAACAGGACGCGCCCATGCCATCGCACCCCACCCACGCCGCCAGCAGCCCCAGCAGCCCGTTCGCCGGACTCGACCTGCTGTCTTCGGCGGTCGTGCTCGTCGACGCCGGGCTGGTGATCCGCTACCTCAACGCGGGCGCGGAGAACCTGTTCGCGATCAGCCGGCGCAAGCTGCTCGGCCAACCGCTCGAACGCCTGCTCGGCAGCCCGCCCGGCCTGGCCGCGGCGCTCGACAACGCGCTGCGCACCAACTGGAGCTACACCGGCCAGGACATCAGCGTGCAGCGCGGCGACGCCGAGCCGCTGCGGCTCGACTGCACGGTGACGCCGGTCGACACCGCAAGCGTGCGCCTGCTGCTCGAATTCCGCCCGATCGACGCGCAGCTGCGCGTCGCGCGCGAGGAGCAGCTGCTGCACCAGCAGCAGGCCAACCGCGAGCTCATCCGCAACCTCGCGCACGAGATCAAGAACCCGCTCGGCGGCATCCGCGGCTCGGCCCAGCTGCTGCAGCACGAGCTCGACGACCCGCAGCTGCGCGAATTCACCGACGTCATCATCGCCGAGGCCGACCGCCTGCAGGACCTGATGAACCGCCTGCTGAGTTCGCATTGCATGATGCGCCCGGCCTCGATCAACCTCCACGACGTGCTCGAACGCGTGCGCCGCCTGATCCTCGCCGAGTTTCCTTCGATCGGCATCGTCCCCGACTACGACCTCAGCCTGCCCGAGCTCACCGCCGATCGCGAGCAGCTCATCCAGGCCGTGCTCAACATCGTGCGCAACGCCGCACAGGCGCTGGGCGGCCACGGCGAGATCCTGCTGCGCACCCGCATCGCGCGCCAGGTCACGCTCGCCAAGCGCCGTCACAAACTGGCACTCAAATTGCAAGTAATCGACGACGGCCCCGGCATCCCCGAGGAGATCCGCGATCGCATCTTCTATCCGCTGGTTTCGGGGCGGGAGGGCGGCAGTGGTCTGGGCCTGTCGCTCGCACAGAGCTTCATCGAGCAACACCAGGGCATGATCGAGGTGGATAGCCGTCCCGGGCGCACCTGCTTCACGATCCTGCTGCCGATTACCGAGCGTGCCTGAGCGCGCACCAGAATAGTGCATACGATATGAACACCGTCTGGATCATCGACGACGACCGCTCGATCCGCTGGGTGCTGGAAAAGGCGCTCGGCCGCGAGGGCATCGACCACGCCAGCTTCAGCTCCGCCGGCGACGCGCTCGCCGAGCTCGAGCGCGCACCGCAGCCGCCGGCCGCGCTGCTATCCGACATCCGCATGCCCGGCGAGTCCGGGCTGGACCTGCTGCAGAAGGTGAAGGAGCGCCACCCGCAGCTGCCGGTCATCATCATGACCGCCTACTCCGACCTCGACAGCGCAGTCGCGGCCTTCCAGGGCGGCGCCTTCGAGTATCTGCCCAAGCCCTTCGACGTCGACCAGGCGGTCGCGCTCGTCCGTCGTGCGCTGGAGCAGACCGCGCACCAGAACGGTGCGAGCGAAGAGGCCACCCTGGCCCCCGAGATCCTCGGCCAGGCCCCGGCGATGCAGGAGGTTTTCCGCGCCATCGGGCGGCTCGCCCACTCGCACGCCACCGTGCTGATCAACGGCGAGTCGGGCAGCGGCAAGGAACTGGTCGCGCGCGCCCTGCACCGCCACAGCCCGCGCCGCGACGCGCCCTTCATCGCCATCAACACCGCGGCCATCCCGCGCGACCTGCTCGAATCCGAACTCTTCGGCCACGAGCGCGGCGCCTTCACCGGCGCCGCCACCCAGCGCCGCGGCCGCTTCGAGCAGGCCGACGGCGGCACGCTGTTCCTCGACGAGATCGGCGACATGCCGGCCGAGCTGCAGACGCGGCTGCTGCGCGTGCTCTCCGACGGCCACTTCTACCGCGTCGGCGGCCAGCAACCGATCCGCGCCAACGTGCGCGTGATCGCCGCCACCCACCAGGACCTGGAGGAGCGCGTGCGCCAGGGCCTGTTCCGCGAGGACCTCTTCCACCGCCTAAACGTCATCCGCCTGCGCCTGCCGCCGCTGCGCGAGCGCCATGAGGACATCCCCTTGCTGGTGCGGCACTTCCTGCAGAAGAGCGCGCAGGAGCTCGGCGTCGAGCGCAAGCGCATCTCGGAGGCCACGCTCGAATACCTGCAGGCTCAGCCTTTCCCGGGCAACGTGCGCCAGCTCGAGAACCTGTGCCACTGGCTCACCGTGATGGCGCCGGCGCAGGTGGTGGAGGTCGCCGACCTGCCACCCGAGATGCGCGAGCAACCCGGCCGCGAGTCGCCATCGAACTGGATGGAGGGCCTGGGCAGCGAGGCCGACCGCCTGATCGCCTCGCGCCCCGGAGAGGTGTTCGACCGCCTCACGCGCGATTTCGAGCGCACCCTGATCCGTCGTGCGCTGGCCGCCACCGGCGGCCGCCGCATCGAGGCCGCGCAGCTGCTCGGCATCGGCCGCAACACCATCAGCCGCAAGATCCAGGAGCTGGGCATGGACGAGGAGCGCGCGCCGGAGACGGAGGAAAGCGGGCGCTGATCGCCCCGGTCGCCTCGATGCGGGGGCGCGTTGGCGCGGCCGGCGCACGGGGCGCAGCGCATCCATGCCGCGGGAAGCGCATCCCCCACGGTCTTGGCGGATAATGCGGTTTTCGATCCGCCGCTTCCGCACTTGTCCTCCATCCGTCCATCCACGCCTTCGGCGCGCGCCTGCGCGACCGAACTGGCCTCCCTCCTCGGCGCGCGTGCGCGCGACTTCGCCCTCGAATGGGTGGAGTGCTGCGACTCGACCAACGCCCGTCTCGTGGATGCGCCGCCCGCCGACGACGGTCGTGTGCATGTGCTCGTGGCCGACCGCCAGACCGCCGGGCGCGGGCGGCGCGGGCGGCAATGGCTGTCCTGGGAGGGCGCCAGCCTCACCTTCTCGCTGCTGTGGCGCTTCGCGCCGGGTACCCCGGCGCCGGCCGGACTCTCGCTCGCCGCCGGGCTGGCGCTCGCGCGCGCGCTCGAGCAGCTCGGCGTCGAGGGGGTGCAGCTGAAATGGCCCAACGACGTGCTGGTGCACGGAGAGAAGCTCGCCGGCATCCTGGTCGAACTCCTCCCCGTGCGCGGTCGCCCGCCCGCGGCGGTGATCGGCATCGGTCTCAACCTGCGCCTGCCGGCCGACGCCGCCATTCCCGACCAGGCCGGCGTCACCGACCTCGCCGCTGCGCTCGGCGGCGAACCGCCCTCGCGTCCGGTCCTGCTGGCGGCCATCCTCGGCGAGTTCCACCGCCTCTTCGACACCTACGCGGCCGCGGGCTTCCCCGCCCTGCGCGGCGCCTGGGAGCAGCGCAACGCCTTCGCCGAGTTACCGGTGGCGGTCCGCGGGGAGTCCGCCACGCTGCAGGGTACCTGCGCCGGGGTGGACGACGACGGCGCCCTGCTGCTGCGCACCGGGGACGGCGTGCAGCGGGTGCTCGCCGGCGACGTGTCGCTGCGTCCGCTGCTGGACGGCTCGCGATGATCCTGCTCGTGGATGCCGGCAACACCCGGGTGAAATGGCGCGTGATCGCAGCGGACGCCCCCGCGCGAGCCCTCGCCGAGGGGGCAGTCGGCCACGCCGAGATCGACATGCTCGCCGCCGCCTGCCGCGCCTGGCCGGGACTCGCGCGCGTGTTCGGCTGTAACGTCGCCGGCACCAGCGTCGCCGCGCGCATCGCCACGGCCTGCGCACCGCTGCGGGTCGATTGGCTGCTGCCCACCGCCGCGCGCGCCGGCGTGCGCAACCTGTACGAGAACCCCGAGCGTCTCGGCGCCGACCGCTGGGCGGCGCTGATCGGTGCCCGCCACAGCCATGCCGGCCCCTGCCTGGTCGTCACCGCCGGCACCGCGACCACGGTGGACCTGCTCTCCGCGGCGGGCGACTTCCTCGGCGGCCTGATCCTGCCCGGGGTCGAGCTGATGCAGCAGGCGCTCGCCCGCGGCACGGCTCAGCTGCCGCTCGCCGAGGGTCACTTCGCGTGGCAACCGCGACGCACGGTAGACGCGATCCGCTCCGGCTGCCTGCAAGCCCAGACCGGCGCAGTCGAGCGCATGTTCCGCCAGATCGCGGAGCACCCCGGCGCGCTCTGCCTGCTCGGCGGCGGCGCCGCCGACAGCTTCGCCGACCTGCTCGAGATTCCGCTGCGACGAACCGACAATCTGGTGCTGACCGGCCTGGGCACGGTCGCCACCCTGCCCGCCCCGCCCACCCACTGACAAGAATCGAAAGGGAGAAAACAACGATGGAAGCCACCCGCATCCTGCTCGACGCCGCCGACATCCCGACGCACTGGTACAACGTCGCCGCCGATCTGCCGACGCCGCTCGCGCCGCCGCTCGGCCCCGACGGCCATCCGGCCACGCCGGAGCAGATGGGGGTCATCTTCCCGCCGGCGATCCTCGAACAGGAGATGAGCACCGAGCGCTGGATCGCCATCCCGCAGGAGGTGCGCGAGATCTACCGCCTGTGGCGGCCGAGCCCGCTGTGTCGCGCGGTGCGCCTGGAGCAGGCGCTCGGCACCCCGGCGAAGATCTTCTTCAAGTACGAGGGCGTCTCGCCCGCCGGCTCGCACAAGCCCAACTCCGCGGTGCCGCAGGCCTTCTACAACAAGCAGGCCGGCATCACCCGCCTGACCACCGAGACCGGCGCCGGGCAGTGGGGCTCGTCGATCGCCTTCGCCGGGCAGATGTTCGGGCTGGAGGTGCGCATCTACATGGTCAAGGTCAGCTACGACCAGAAGCCCTACCGCCGCCTGATGATGCAGACCTGGGGCGGCGAGGTCTTCGCCAGCCCCTCGCCGCACACCGAGACCGGCCGCCGCCTGCTCGCCGAGAACCCGGACAACCCCGGCTCGCTCGGCATCGCCATCTCCGAGGCGGTGGAAGAGGCCGCCGGCCGCGCCGACACCAACTACACCCTGGGTTCGGTGCTCAACCACGTGGTGCTGCACCAGAGCATCATCGGCCTGGAGGCGAAGAAGCAGCTCGACAAGGTCGGCCTCTATCCCGACGTCGTCATCGGCCCCTGCGGCGGCGGCTCGAGCTTCGCCGGCATCGCCTTCCCCTTCCTCGCCGACAAGGCCGCGGGCGACAAGCGCGCCGCCACGCTGCGCTGCGTGGCGGTGGAGCCGACCTCCTGCCCGACCCTGACCAAGGGCCAGTACGCCTACGACTTCGGCGACGCCTCCGGCTTCACCCCGCTGATGAAGATGTATACGCTGGGCCACGATTTCATGCCGCCCGGAATCCATGCCGGCGGCCTGCGCTACCATGGCGACTCGCCGCTGGTGTCGAACCTGCTGCACGCCGGCCTCATCGAGGCCGCCGCGGTGCCGCAGCTGGCGACCTTCGAGGCGGGGGTGCAGTTCGCACGCGCCGAGGGCATCATCCCGGCGCCCGAGTCCTGCCACGCCATCCGTCAGGCCATCGACGAGGCGCTCGCCTGCAAGGCGACCGGCGAGGCGAAGACCATTCTGTTCAACCTGACCGGCCACGGCCACTTCGACATGAGCTCGTACGAGCGCTACTTCTCGGGCAAGCTCGAGGACTTCGACTACCCGGCCGAGGCGGTGGCAACTTCGCTCGCCCACCTGCCCAAGGTCGGCTGAACGAGCTGGCGGTCGCGCTCGGCCGGCAAGGCCGGCGGAGCGCCCCGCCTTCCCCGCCCCCCCTGCGACACCAAGGCATGACGACCCTGCGCTTCCTGCTCATCCTGCTGCTCATCCTCAACGCCCTCGCCTTCGCGGCGATCGGCGGCTGGCTGGGTGGCGAGCCGCCGGCGGGCGAGGCGGGGCGCATCGCCGCGCAGTTGCATCCCGAGCGTATCCGGCTGGCAAACGAGACCGGCGCCACCGGCCTCGCGCCCGTCGCCGCCGAACCGCCCCCGCCCGCCGCGGTCG
>NZ_AMXD01000091.1 GCF_000310185.1 Thauera aminoaromatica S2
CGGCTTCAGCCGCGACGGCCATCCTTCGCGCAGCGAGCGCAGCCACGACGACCGCCGCTCGCGCGGCTGACCCGGCGGGCCCGCCCAGGGCCCGAGCCTCGTGAAGATCCCGACGGGCGGCGTCAGCGCGGCGCGGCGAACACGGTGAGCACCCCGGTGTAGCCGTAGAGGCGGCTGTGGGCGATCTCGCCGCCGGCGAAGAAGCCCGCCAGCGCCACGTCGCCGAGCACGTCGCGGATCAGCTCGAGCTCGGCCGCCGGACGGCCGAAGTGCGGGCCACCGCGGCCCGAGCAGCTCACATACACCGCGCCGAGCGCGACACGGTCGCTGTCCACCAGCTCGTCGCGAATCTCGCGCGCCACGCGGCGCAGGTCGGCGAGCGCCGCAGCAGGGTCGCGCCGGCAGAAGATCAGCCAGGCGCCCTGCTCCACCTCATCGCCGATCGCCACCACGCCGGCACGTGGATCGAGGCCGATGATGTTGCGCACCAGCATGTCGGCACCGAAGGCGGCGGGGGCGACGAGCTCCGCGTCCGCCCCCGGATGCAGCCCGACCAGGGTGTTCGACAAGGCTTCGGCGACCGGCTCCAGCGCCATGTCGGGCGGCAGGCCGAGATCCTCCATCACGCAGTCGAGCGCACCGCGACCGTCCAGTGTGATGACGAAGTTGTCCCGCGCGCGGCTCACCAGCCGCCGCGGCCCGATCGGCTGGCAGCCCTGGGTGACGCGCGAGACGACGCCGACCTCGGCGGAGAAGGCCACCCCTGACAGGCCGCCGCCGTCGAACACACCGTCGGCGATCTGCACGCTGCGCCCACGCGAGGCGGTCAACCCGCCGAACAGGTAACCGCTCGCGGTGCGCTCGGCGAGTTCGGGCAGCAGCTCCTGCAGGTCCGGGGTGCGGCCGTCGGCGTGCACCAGCGCGGTGTGCGGGTGGAAGTCCTCGGCATCCGCACGCAGTGGCTGCACCCCCGAGAACACGCGGAAGGCGCGCCGCGGCAGGGGTGCGAGCATCAGCGCGAGCGCCGGCTCGTCGAAGTGCTCGGCACCGGTCGCGGCCACCCCGATGCCCACAGTGCCGACCCAATGCACGCCGGGCAGGCGGCGCTGCAACTCGGCGACGATCTCGTCGGCGTCGGCGGCGAAGCGGTCGCTCAGGTAGCAGAAGCCGAGGGTATATTCGGGCAGCCCGTCCCGCCCCGCATGGTCATGGCCTCCCGCGGCGCGCAGGTCGAGCAGCAGGGCGTCGAGCGCGCGTGCGAGCGCCACCCGCCAGTCGGCGTGGGCGGCATGTCCGGCAGCGAAGCGGGTCGGGTTCATGGGATCTCCCGGTCGAGGAACGCCTCCAGCTCGGCCGCCACCACCTCGGGCTGGTCGTGCTGCAGATTGTGGCCGCAATCGGCCACGGTGACGACGCGGGCATCGGCGAAGCAGTCGATGCGGCGCTGGAGTTCCTCCGGCTCGTCGCCGAGGCGGTCATGCACATAGCCCTCGGCGGAGACCAGCATCAGCACCGGGGCACGCACACGCCGCCAGCACGCCATCGCGTCCTCGATGCGGTAGACCGCGGGCGAGGGGATTTTGTGCCAGGGATCGCCGGCGATCTCGACCTGTCCGTCGGCACGCACGCGCCCGAGGTGGCGGCAGAGGAACTCCGCACGCGCCGGGGTGAGGCGCGGATTGACCGCGCGCAGGCGTTCCGCGAGCGCGGCCCGGTCGGCGTAGATGCGGGCAGGCGGCGGTGCGAGCTGGGCGTCGAGCCAGCGCCCGAGCTGCTGCGGCGCATCGACGTCGGCCGGCGCCTTGAGCCCGATGAAGTCGAGCATCGCCAGCCGCGCCACGCGCTGCGGGCGCAGACCGGCGTAGATGCCGGCGATGTTGGCGCCCATGCTGTGGCCGACCAGGCGCACCGGGCCAGCGGGCGCGTAGTGGGCGAGCAGGGCCTCGAGGTCGGCGTAGTAGTCGGGAAACCAGTAGGGGCGGTGCAGCCAGGTGGTCTCGCCGTAGCCGCGCCAGTCGGGGGCGATCAGCTGCCAGTCGTGACGCAACGCATCGACGACGAACTGGAAGGTGGCGGACGTATCCATCCAGCCATGCAGCAGGAAGACCTTCGGCGCGTCGGCCGGGCCCCAGCGGCGCACGTTGTATTCGAGGCCGCGGATGGCGACGCGTTCGGTGGAGGAGGGCTCGAGGACGGTGTAGTGCATGCGGGCGGGCATCTTTTCCGGGACAATCACGCTTCCATTCTAGCCGTCGATTCCATCCCGCCACCGTCCGTCGGGCATCCCCCGCCCCGCCACCCCGCGCTCCCGCATGACCGATCCCGCCACGCTGCGCCGGCGCTTTCTCGCCGAGGCGCAGACCCTTCGCAACGAACGCCGCGACTTCCACGAGTGGCATCGCGGCCGGCCGCACTACCTGCTGTGGGCGATCGACGTCGACCTGCCGGCGGTGCGCGCGCGCGTGGTCGCCGCGCAGCGCGCGCTCGACGGGCTGCTGCTCGACGGCTACCGCCGCCAGCCGCACATCACCCTGGCCCTTTGCGGCTTTCCGGCACAGGGCGCGGAGCCGGCGGCGGACGAGTTCGACCACGCCTGGCTGCAGGCCCGCGTCGAGGCGCTGGCGGCGGCGCGGATCAAGCCCTTCACGCTCACCATCGGCGGCCTGGAGAGCTTCTCGTCGGCGCCCTTCCTGCATGTCGACGGCGCCCTCGGTGCGCTGGCCGCATTGCGCGCCTGCCTGCACACGGACACGCCGCACCCGCAGGGCGAGTACGTGCCGCACGTGACCGTGGGCCTGTACGCCGACGCGCTGCACACCGCCGCGGTCGCGCCCCGGCTCGACGCCTTCGCGCCACAGCCACCGCTGCACTGCACGGTCGAGCACATCAGCCTGATGGGCTACGCCGCCACCGAAATCGGCGGTGCCCTGTTCACGCTGGCCGAGTGGGATCTCGCCACACGGCGCCTGCACTGGCGGGACGCGGTGCCCGCCGTCGAGCGCCTCCCTGCCCCCGACGCGCGCGGCGACGCGGACCAGGCCCCCACGCCGGCAGCGGGCCGCCATCCGGAGACGCCATGAGCACACCTTCCCCCGACGTCGCGCCGAGCGGGCCCGCAGGCAATCGCCCCGCCTCGCCCTTCGCGCTCTTCATCGCCTTCAGCCTGCTCGCGTTGCAGGGCTTCGGCGGCGTACTCGCGGTCGCCCAGCGCGAACTGGTCGACCGCCGCGGCTGGCTGAGCCGCGGCGAGTTCGTCGAACTGTACTCGATCGCGCAGATGCTGCCCGGGCCCAACGTGGTCAACCTGTCGCTGATGATCGGCGACCGCTACTTCGGCTGGCGCGGCGCGCTCGCCGCCATCACAGGCATGCTGTTCGCCCCCTTCCTGATCGTGATCGCGCTCGCCGCAGGCTACGAGCGCCTGGCGGAATACCCCGCGGTCGCGGGCGCGCTGCGCGGCATGGGCGCGGTGGCGGCGGGGCTGATCCTGGCGATGGCCTTCAAGATGCTCGGCACCTTGCGCGACAACCTGCTCGGCCCCTGGCTGTGCGCACTGCTCGGCCTCGCCAGCCTGGTGGCGATCGCGGTGTTCCGCCTGCCGCTGGCGTGGATCGTGATCGGCCTCGGCCTGCTCGGCTGGGGCCTGGCGCGCTGGCGGGTGGCGGTGGTGGATGCGCGCGCCGCGCGCACCGGGGAGGGGCGTTGATGAACACGCTGCCGGCGGGCGATCTGCTCGCGCTCTTCCTGCACTTCCTGACCCTGTCGCTGCTGTCGATCGGCGGCGCGATGTCGACCGCACCCGAGATGCACCGCTACTTCGTCGTCGAGCGCGGCTGGATCGGCGAGGCCGACTTCACCACCGCGATCGCGCTCGCCCAGGCGGCGCCCGGGCCCAACGTGCTGTTCGTGCCGGTGCTCGGCTTCCAGGCCGCCGGCCTGCCCGGGGCGGCGGCGGCGCTGGTGGGCATCCTGTTGCCCTCGACGCTGCTCTCGCTGGGGGTGAGCCGCTGGGGCGCGAGCCGGCGCGACACGCCGCTGGTGCGCGCGTTCACCGCCGGGCTCGCGCCCGTCACCGTGGGCCTGGTATTCGCCACCGGCTGGCTGCTCGCCCTGCCCTTCCTCGGCGACCCGGCGCACCGCAACGGCGCCCTGGTGCTGATCACGCTGACCGCGCTGGTGACGCTGCGGACGAAGCTGGCGCCGATCTGGATGATCCTGGTCGGCGCGCTGCTGGGGGCCGCGGGCATCGCCTGAGCAGCGCGGCGCGAGCGACTCAGCGCACCGCTTCGCCTCCCGGACAGGCACGCAGCTCGGTGACGCCGCCATCGGAGGCGATCAGCGCGGACAAGGGCCTGCAGGACTCGCCATCTGCACACCACTCGTAGTCGGCGGTATAGGCCGAGCGCGTGAGGCGCAGCACGGCGTGGCGGCTGCGCGGGTGCCACTCCCAGGCGCCATCGCGCAGCACCGCGCCCTCCGCCGGTTCCATTCCCGCCCCGTGGCCGCGCACGCGCACGCGCTCGAGCACCAGCCCCCCGTCTTCCACCCGCCACGCCTCCTCCCAGCGCACGCGCTCGATCGAGTGCGTCCACGCCAGGGTGAAGGCGTTTGCGGCGACCACCGCGGCAGCGACGCTGGTGGCGAGGCAGACCGCCATCAGACGGTGAGCGCCTGTGTGTCGCGCGAGCGCCAGATATGCCAGCCCAGCACCAGCGCCGCCAGGCCGAAGCCGAGCTCGTCGGTGATCGGCAGCGCGACCACCAGCATGGACGCGGCGACAAAGGCGAGCACGCGCTCGAGCGGGTTCATCGGCGAGCGGAAGTAGCCGACCACCGCCGTACCCCACAGCGTGACGGCGAGCAGGGCCTTGAAGACCACGTACAGCGTCGCCTCGAAGCCCTTGTCGCCCTGCAGCATGAGCTCGGGCGCATACACCGCCATGTAGGGCACGATGAAGCCGGCGATGGCGATCTGTACCGCGCGCACGCCGATCTTCAGCCCGCTCTCCTTGGCGATCGGCGCCGCGGCGAAGGCGGCGAGCGCGACCGGCGGGGTGAGGTCGGCCATGATCCCGAAATAGAACACGAACATGTGCGAGACGATCAGCGGCACGCCGAGCTCGAGCAGCGCGGGTGCGGCGATCGAGCTGGTGATGATGTAGTTCGGGATGGTCGGGATGCCCATCCCGAGCACCAGGCAGGTGAGCATGGTGAGCAGCAGCGAGACGAACAGGCTGTCGTCGCCGATCTGGATGATGTAGCCGGCGAAGGCGGTGGCGCCGCCGGTCAGGGTCAGCGAGCCGATGATCACGCCCACCAGCGCGCAGGCCACGCCCACCGGCAGCGCGTGCAGCGCGCCGTCCACCAGCGCCCTCACCGCCAGGCGCAGGCCACGCCCACCGGCAGCGCGTGCAGCGCGCCGTCCACCAGCGCCCTCACCGCCAGGCGCAGGGTGTGGCGGCCATCGGCGCGCGGCGCGAGCAGCACCGCGAGCACCGCCACCACCGCGACCACCGAGATGATCCCGACCTTGGCGAAGGCCGAGCAGGCCAGGCCGAGCACGATCCAGAACAGCAGGCGCAGCGAGGTGCCGTTGAGATGGCGCGCCAGGCTGCTGCCGAACAGCAGCACCACGGTCAGCGCCAGGCCCACCATGCCGGCGAACATCGGCGTGAAGCCGGCGAAGAGCAGGTAGACCAGGCCGACGAGCGGCAGCAGCAGGTACCAGCGCGCGCGGATCGCCACCCACGGGTCGGGGCACTCCTCCTTCGGCAGCCCCTTCAGCCCGGCGCGGCCGGCCTCGAGGTGGACCATCCAGAACACGGTGAAGAAGTACAGCATGGCGGGGATCGCCGCCGCCTTGGCGATCTCGACGTAGGGCACGTTGATCGTCTCGGCCATGATGAAGGCCACCGCACCCATCACCGGCGGCATGATCTGCCCGCCCATCGAGCTGGTGGCCTCGACCGCGCCGGCGAAGGCCGGCGTGTAGCCGAACTTCTTCATCAGCGGGATGGTGAACTGGCCGGTGGTGACCACATTGGCCACCCCCGAGCCGTTGATCGTGCCCATCAGGCCGGACGACACCACTGCGACCTTGGCCGGGCCGCCCTTGGTGTGGCCTACGGTGCCGAGGGCGAAGTTGGTGAACAGGTCGATCATGCCCGCCTGCTCGAGGAAGGCGCCGAACAGGATGAACAGGAAGATGTAGGACGAGGACACGTAGGTCGGCGTGCCGTAGATCCCCTCGGTGCCGAAGGCGAGCTGGCCCACCACCTGGTCCAGCCCATAGCCGCGGTGGGCGAGCTCGCCCGGGAGGTACTCGCCGAACAGGGCGTAGGCGAGGAAGCCGAGACAGATCAGCGGCAGCGCCAGCCCCATGATGCGGCGCGCAGCCTCGAACACCAGCACCAGCGTGACGACGCCCACCACCATGTCGGCCTGGGTGAGCTCACCGGCACGCTGCACGAGGTCGGCCTCGTAGATCCAGTGATAGCCCGACAGCAGCAGCGCGCCGAAGCCGATGACCTTGGTCGCCAGGCTGGTGCGCCCCTGCCCGCCCTGCACAGGATGGAGCAGGAAGGTCAGCAGCAGCAGGAAACCGACGTGCAGCGCGCGCACGACGGTGCTCGACAGCGGGCTGAAGGCCGAGGTGACGAGCTGGAAGACCGAGAACAGGATCGCGCTGTAGAAGACGACGCGCAGCATGCCCTTGCCGGCGACGGCGACAGGCGAATCGACGGAGGAGCTCATGGCAGTTCCGGAGAGGGAAGCGGGGCACGGCCCGCCCAGGCGCGGCGATGCGCACCCGGGCGGCGGGCGAGAGGGCTTACTGGATCAGGCCCTTCTCGCGATAGAACTTCTCCGCACCCGGATGGAGCGGGATCGGCAGGCCTTCGACCGCCTTCTCGAGCTTGATCTGGCGGCCGGCGGAGTGCGAGTTGCCCAGCCGCTCGAGGTTGTCGAAGAGGCCCTTGGTCATCTGGTAGGCGACCTCGTTCGAGACCTTGTCGTTGGTCACGAGCAGGTTGTTGATCGCCACCGTCGGCACCTCGGCGGCCTGGCCCTCGTAGGTGTTGGCCGGGACCGCGGCCGCACGGTAGGCGGGGTCGCCCACCTTGGCCACCACCTCGGCCGGCACCGGCACGAAGTTGACCTTCACCGCCGCCGACAGGTCGCGCAGCGCCGCCACGCCGAGGCCGGCCGACTGCAGGGTGACGTCGATCTGACGGTTCTTCATCAGCTCGACCGATTCGCCGAAGGGCAGGTATTCGACCTTGGCGAAGTCCGCGTAGGAGAGGCCCGCGGCCTTCAGGATGGCACGCGCGTTGATCTCCGTTCCCGAGCGCGGCGCGCCGACCGAGATGCGCTTGCCCTTGAGGTCGGCGAGCGTCTTCACGTCGGCGTCGGCCAGGGCGACGATCTGGATGTAGTTGGGGTAGACCGAGGCGATCGCACGCAGCTTGTCGAGCGGCTTGGCGAAGCCCGCATCGGCGTTGCCCTTCCAGGCGTCGGACACCGAGTCGGCAAGCGAGAAGCCGATCTCGCCACGGCCCGCCTGCAGCAGGTTGAGGTTCTCCGCCGAGGCCTTGGTGGCCTGCACCTGGACCTTGCTGTCGGGAATGATCTCGCCGTAGAGCTGCGACAGGGTGACGCCGAGCGGGTAGTACACCCCGCTGGTGCCGCCGGTCAGCACGTTCACGAAGGTGGCGGCCGAGGCCGCGGTGGTCATGGCGACGAACACGGTGCCGAGGGCGCACTTGCGGATCAGGGACTTCATCGATGACTCCTCCTTGGAATAAATATCGATTATCTGCCCATCGATGGACAGCCACACTTTAACAACACCCCCGCCCGCAGCGCACCACCGCGGTGCTCGGCGTTTTCCCTGATAGGCGAACGCGTCCGGCCGCCACTTGCGCACTTCGAATCCCGCGCAGCGGCGGTTGCGCACGGGCGACCCCAGGGGTCTATCCCGGGGATTCCCCCTCTTCCCCGGCGCGTGGGCGATCTGCTACAACCGCCGCTCCGCAACCCTTCCGGCCTACGCTCGCACACGCGTCCAGCCGTCCCAACCCCATGGAAACAGTCGATACCGTCGTGATCGGCGCCGGCGTGGTCGGCCTCGCCTGTGCGCACAGCCTCGCCCGCAGCAGGCGCGAGGTCGTGATCGTCGAGCGCGAGACCGCCTTCGGCACCGGCATCAGCGCCCGCAACAGCGAGGTGATCCACGCCGGGCTGTACTACCCGCCCGGCTCGCTCAAGGCCCGCCTGTGCGTGGAGGGCCGCCAGCGCCTGTACGCCTGGTGCGCGCAGCACGGAGTCAACCATGCGCGCTGCGGCAAGCTGGTGGTCGCCAGCACCGCGACGCAGGCGCCGGCCCTGCAGGCGATCGCCGAACGCGCGCGCGCCAACGGCGTGGACGACCTGCGCCACATCGACGCCGCCGAGCTCACCGCGCTCGAGCCGGCGCTCGCCGGCCACGGCGCGCTGCTGTCGCCCTCGACCGGCATCGTCGACAGCCACGGCCTGATGCTGTCGCTGCTCGGCGAGGCCGAGCGCCATGGCGCGATGCTGGCGCTCGGCAGCCCGGTGCTGGAGGGCCGCGCGGAGGCCGACGGCATCGTGCTGCGCATCGGAGGCGAGGCCGCCACCGCGCTGAAGGCAAAGCGGGTGGTGAACGCCGCGGGGCTGGATGCGCCGGCGCTCGGGCGCGCGATCCTGGCTCCGGCCTCTGCGCAGGCGCCTCAGGCGCATTACGCGCGCGGGGTGTATTTCAGCTACGCGGGCAAGGCGCCGTTCTCGCGCCTGATCTACCCGATCCCGGAGCCGGGCGGGCTGGGCGTGCACCTGACCCTGGATCTGGGCGGACAGGCGAAGTTCGGTCCCGACGTGGAGTGGATCGCCGCGCCGGACTACACCGTGGATCCAACGCGCGTGGAGCGCATCGCCGGCGCGATCCGGCGCTGGTGGCCGGACCTGGACGCGCAGCGGCTGCAGCCGGGCTATGCCGGCGTGCGCCCGAAGATCGTCGGCCCCGGCGAGCCCGACGCCGACTTCCGCATCGACGGCCCGTCGGCGCATGGCACGCCGGGGCTGGTGCATCTCTACGGCATCGAATCGCCCGGCCTCACCGCGGCGCTCGCGATCGGCGAGCACGTCGCGGCGCTGCTCGCGGCCGAGGGGCGCTGACTCCGCAGCGCTCCCCGGCGCACAGGTCCGACCCCGATCAGGCCGCGGCGTCCATCGCCGCGGCGAGGAGGTCGAGGCCTTCGTCGAGCACCGCCTGCTCGATGGTGAGCGGCACCATCAGGCGCAGCACGTTGCCGTAGCTGCCGCAGGACAGCAGCAGCAGGCCGCGCTGCAGCGCCGCGGCGATCACCGCCTTGGCGATCTCCGGCGCCGGACGCGCATGGTCGCCATCGTGGAAGAACTCCACCGCCACCATCGCGCCCAGGCCGCGCACGTCGCCGATGCACTTGTGGCGCACGGCCAGGTCGCGCAGGCGGCGCTGCATGTGCTCGCCGATCGCGAGCGCGCGCTCGCACAGCTTCTCCTCTTCCATCACGT
The DNA here is from genome assembly GCF_000310185.1 of Thauera aminoaromatica S2. Lineage (GTDB taxonomy): Bacteria > Pseudomonadota > Gammaproteobacteria > Burkholderiales > Rhodocyclaceae > Thauera > Thauera aminoaromatica. Next base: position 9,570 of record NZ_AMXD01000091.1, read on the forward strand.
CGAGCACGGCGAGCGCGGCGGCGCAGGCCATCGGCGCGCCGGCATAGGTGCTGCCGAGGCCGCCCGGGGCGAGCGCGTCCATGACCTCGGCACGGCCCACCACCGCCGCGACCGGGAAGCCGCCGCCGAGGCCCTTGGCCAGGGTGATGATGTCGGGCATCACGCCGCTGTGTTCGACCGCGAACATCTTGCCGCAGCGGCCGATGCCGGACTGGATCTCGTCGGCGATCAGCAGGATGCCGTGCTTGTCGGCGAGCGCGCGCAGGCGCTGCAGGAACTCGGCGGGCGCGGGGTAGTAGCCACCCTCGCCCTGCACCGGCTCGACGATGAAGGCGGCGACGCGACGCGCCTCGATGTCGTTCTTGAACAGCAGCTCGATGCCGTGGATGGCGTCCTCCACGCTGATGCCGTGCAACGCGCAGGGATAGGGGGCATGGTAGATCTCGCCCGGGAAGGGGCCGACGCCGAGCTTGTAGGGGTCGACCTTGCCGGTGAGGCCGAGCGCGAGCAGCGTGCGGCCGTGGAACGCGCCGTTGAAGGCGATCACGCCCGGGCGGCCGGTGAAGGCGCGCGCGATCTTGACCGCGTTCTCGACCGCCTCGGCGCCGGTGCTCACCAGCATGGTCTTCTTCGCCGCATCGCCCGGGGCGAGCGCGTTGAGGCGCTCGGCCAGGCGCAGGTAGCCGTCGTAGGCCACGACCTGGAAGCAGGTGTGGCTGAAGTGGGTGAGCTGCGCCTGCGCCGCGGCGACCACGCGCGGGTGGCAGTGACCGGTGTTGACCACGGCGATGCCGGCGACGAAATCGATGAAGCGGCGGCCTTCGACGTCCCACACCTCGGCATTGAGGGCCTTGGTGGCGAACAGCGGGTGGGCCTGGCCCACGCCGCGCGGCAGCGCGGCGGCGCGACGGGCCATGAAGTCGGCGTTGTGCAGGCCGGGGGGGATGGTGTTGGCGTTCATGGGTGTCTCCTGTCGATTCGCTTGGGGGGGACGGCGGCTCACTGCACGCCGCCCATGCACAGATACTTGACCTCGAGGTAGTCCTCGATGCCGTACTTGGAACCTTCGCGGCCGAGGCCGGAGGACTTCATGCCGCCGAAGGGCGCGACCTCGGTCGAGATGATTCCGGTGTTGATGCCGACGATGCCGTACTCGAGCGCCTCGGCGACGCGCCACACGCGGTTCATCGAGTTGGCGAAGAAATAGGCGGCGAGGCCGAACTCGGTGTCGTTGGCCATGCGGATCGCCTCGGCCTCGTCCTTGAAGCGGAACAGCGGCGCCACCGGGCCGAAGGTCTCCTCGCGCGCCACCTTCATCGCCGGGGTCACGTCGGCCAGGATGGTGGGCTCGAAGAAGCTGCCGCCGAGCGCGTGGCGCTTGCCGCCGGCGAGCACGCGCGCGCCCTTCTCCACCGCGTCGGCGATGTGCTCCTCGACCTTGGCCACCGCGTTCATGTCGATCAGCGGGCCCTGGGTGCTGCCCTCGGCGAGGCCGTTGCCCACCTTCAGGCGCGCCACCGCGGCGGCGAGCCTGGCGGCGAAGGCGTCGTACACACCGTCCTGCACCAGCAGGCGGTTGGCGCACACGCAGGTCTGGCCGGTGTTGCGGTATTTGGAAGCGATCGCGCCCTCGACCGCGGCGTCGAGGTCGGCATCGTCGAAGACGATGAAGGGCGCATTGCCGCCGAGCTCGAGCGAGAGCTTCTTGACGCTCGGCGCGCACTGCGCCATCAGCTTGACGCCGATCTCGGTGGAGCCGGTGAAGGTGAGCTTGCGGACGATCGGGTTGGCGGTCAGCTCGCCGCCGATCTCGGCCGCGCCGCCGGTGACCACGCTGAACACGCCCTTCGGCACCCCCGCGCGCTCGGCGAGCACCGCGAGCGCGAGCGCCGAGTAAGGGGTCTGGGTGGCGGGCTTGAGCACCATCGTGCATCCGGCCGCGAGCGCCGGACCGGCCTTGCGCGTGATCATCGCCGCGGGGAAGTTCCACGGCGTGATCGCCGCGCACACCCCGATCGGCTCCTTGGTGACGACGATGCGCTTGTCGGGCTGGTGGCCGGGGATCACGTCGCCGTAGATGCGCTTGCCTTCCTCGGCGAACCACTCGATGAAGGAGGCGGCGTAGAGCACCTCGCCGCGCGCCTCGGCGAGCGGCTTGCCCTGCTCGCTGGTCATCAGCACGGCGAGGTCTTCCTGGTTGGCGAGGATGAGCTCGAACCAGCGCCGCAGGATCTTCGCGCGCGCGCCGGCGGTCAGCGCACGCCACGCCGGCCATGCGGCGTTGGCGGCCGCGATGGCGCGCCGGGTCTCGGCCGCGCCCATGCGCGGGATGGTGCCGAGCACCTCGCCCGTGGCCGGGTTGCGGATGCTCGTGGTGGCGCCGTCGTCGGCGTCGATCCACTGCCCATCGACATGGCAGCGGGTGCGGAAGAGGTCGGGATCTTTCAGGTTCAGGCTCATGGTCGGGGTCCGTCGGGTGGTCGGGGGAAAGCTTGGGTTCTTGGAGTCGGTGCCGGGGGTGGCGCGAGCGCGGCGCTCAGCGGCGCGCGCCACGCATGCGCTCGGCGCGCCGGCGCAACCATTCGAGCGTCATCAGCATCAGCGTCGACAGCACGATCAGGATGGTCGCGACTGCCGCGATGGTCGGGCTGATGTTCTCGCGGATGCCGGCGAACATCTGCCGCGGCAGCGTCGCCTGCTCGGGGCTGGCGAGGAAGAGCGTGACCACGACCTCGTCGAAGGAGGTGGCGAAGGCGAACAGGCCGCCCGAGATGATCCCGGGCGCGACCATCGGCAGGGTGACGCGGAAGAAGGTGGTGAGCGGGTTGGCGCCAAGGCTGGAGGCCGCGCGCACCAGGTTGAAGTCGAAGCCCTGCAGCGTCGCGGTCACCGTGGTGACGACGAAGGGCACGCCGAGGATGGCATGCGCCAGCACCAGGCCGGTGTAGCTGCCGGTGAGGCCGAGCGGGGCGAAGAAGATGTACATCGCCACGCCGATCACCACCACCGGCACCACCATCGGCGAGATCAGCACCGCGGTGAGCAGCGCCTTGCCGGGAAAATCGGCGCGCACCAGGCCGATCGAGGCCAGCGTGCCGAGCACCATCGCCAGCAGGGTGGCGAGCGGCGACACGATCAGGCTGTTCATCAGCGCCTGGCGCCAGGCCGGCGAGGTGGCGAACTCCTCGTACCAGCGCAGCGAGAAGCCCGACATCGGGTACATCAGGAAGCTGTCGGCGTTGAAGGACAGCGGCACGATGACCAGGATGGGCAGGAACAGGAAGGCCAGGATCAGCCCGACCAGCCCGCGCATGCCGTAATACCATGCCCGTTCCACGGGCGAAGCGTAGGGTTGCAGCATCGTCGTCGTCCTCAGCGCGCCTTCATGTACTTGACCCGGGTCGGCCCGAGATAGCGGGCATAGACCATGTACAGCAGCAGGGTCGCCGCCAGCAGCACCGCGGAAAGCGCGGCGGCCATGCCCCAGTTGATCGTCTGGTTGGTGTAGAAGGCGATGAAGTAGCTCAGCATCTGCTCCTTCGGACCGCCGAGCAGCGCGGGCGTGATGTAGTAGCCCATGCACATGATGAACACGAGCAGGCCGCCGGCGCCGATGCCGGGCAGGGTCTGCGGGAAGTAGATCTTCCAGAAGCTGCGGAAGGGCGGGCAGCCGAGCGAGAGCGCGGCGCGCACATACACCGGCGAGATGCCCTTCATCACCGAGTACAGCGGCAGCACCATGAAGGGCAGCAGGATGTGGACCATCGCCACATACACGCCGAAGCGGTTGAAGAGGAGCTGGAGCGGGCTGTCGGTGAGGCCGAGCCACATCAGCAGGCGGTTCACCAGGCCCTCGTTCTGCAGCAGCACGATCCACGCCGCCACCCGCACCAGCACCGAGGTCCAGAACGGCAGCAGCACGAAGACCATCAGCATGTTGCTGTGGCGGGTGGACAGATTCGCCATCAGGTAGGCCACCGGGAAGCCGAGCGCCAGGCAGCACACGGTCACGACCAGGCTCATCCAGAAGGTGCGCAGCAGCACGTCCACATAGATGCGCTCGTCCGCGGGGGCGGCGACGATGTTGCCGTCGGCGTCGATCGTGCGGTCGATCGCGGCGAGCAGGTAGAACGGCGTCAGCGCGCCGCCGGCGCGGTGGATCGCCTGCCAGGTGGCGAGCTCGCCCCACTGCGCGTCGATCGCCATCAGCGCCTCGCGCGCCGGCACGGCAGGATCGAGCGGCAGCTTGCGCGCGGTCTTCATGACCAGGCTGCGGTAGCCGGCGTCCTCGCGGTTCAGGCGTTTGGCGATCGCGGCGATCGCCGGCGAGCCCTTGGCCGCGGCGAGCTCGTCGGCGAGCGCGCGGAAGGCGGCCTCGGCCGGCGGCGCGCGACCGTCCCAGTCCTCGAGCGCGGCCAGCGTGCGCGGCAGGTTGTCGTGGATCTCGGGGTTATCGACACCGATCGTCAGCAGCGAGCCGATCGGCCAGATGAAGGCCACCAGCACCACCAGCGCGAGCGGCAGGATCAGGGCGCCGAAGAGCAGGTTGCGGCGGCGCTCGGCGCGGCGCAGGCGCTTCTTCAGCGGCGTGCCATTGCCCTCGGCGGGCAAGGGGACGGCAGCGGAGGTGTCGACGACAGTGCTCATGGACGAGTCCGTTCGGGCAGATGGAGACAGTGGCCGCGCGTTGCGGCCGCCAGCGCGGGCCGGACGCCCGCGGCGGCACGGGCATGCGACGAAGGCAGCGCTCAGCGCGCGGCCCAGGCGTTGAAGCGCTGCTCGAGGTTCTCGCCGTGCTCGACCCAGAACTCGGTATCGGTCGCCATCGCGCCCTTCATGTTCTCGGGCGCGGTCGGCAGGCCGGCGGCGACCTTGGCGTCGATCGCCGGCACCGCCTTCAGGTTGACCGGGCCGTAGGCGATCTCGCCCGAGAACACCGCCTGGTTCTCCGGCTGGCTGGCGAAGCGGATGAACTTGAGCGCCTCCGCCTTCTTCGGCGAGCCCTTGGGGATGGCCCACGAATCGACGTCGTAGATGCTGCCGTTCCACACCACCTTGAGGTTCTTGCCTTCGACCTGCGCGGCGGAGATGCGGCCGTTGTAGGCGGCGCTCATGACCAGGTCGCCCGAGGCGAGCAGCTGCGGCGGCTGCGCGCCGGCCTCCCACCACTGGATGTTGGCCTTGAGCTTGTCGAGCTTGGCGAAGGCGCGGTCGACACCGGCCGGGGTGGCGAGCACCTTGTAGACCTCGCTCGTCGGCACGCCATCGGCGAGCAGGGCGAACTCGAGGGTGTACTTCGCGCCCTTGCGCAGGCCGCGCTTGCCGGGGAATTTGTCTACGTTCCAGAAGTCCGCCCAGGACGTCGGCGCCTCCTTGAGGCGGTCGGCGTTGTAGGCGAGCGCGGTCGACCACACGAAGATGCCGACACCGCATTCGCTCACGGCGGCAGGGACGAAATCGGCCTTGTCGCCCACCTGCGCGAAGTCGATCTTCTCGAACAGGCCTTCCTCGCAGCCGCGCACCAGCTCGGGCGACTCGACCTCGAGCACGTCCCAGGTCACGTTGCCGGCCTCGACCATGGCCTTCACCTTGGCCTGCTCGCCGTTGTACTCGCCGGCGACGACCTTGACCCCGGTGGCCTTGGTGAAGGGCGCGTAGTAGGCCTTGTCCTGCGCCTTCTGCGAGGCGCCGCCGAAGGAGATGACGGTGATGTCGGCCGATGCGGTGCCGACGGCGCCCCCGAGGGCGACGAGGACGGCGGCGCGAAGGAAGGATGCGGCGTGCTTCATGATGTGTCTCCGGTTCTGGTTATGTGGGTGCTGCGGGTGAAGACCGGCGGCCGGCCGGGACTGCGGATGCGGCGGTGGGCGGATGCCTCAGTGCGCCGCGGGCACGTCGAGCGCCCGCGTGTGCGCCGGATCGAGCCCGACGCGGATCGCGTCGCCGGGGCGCAGCGAGCGGTCGAGCTGCGAGACCGGCGCCTTGATGGTGAATTCGTGCTTGCCGGCGAGTTCGATGCGCAGGCGGATCTGGTCGCCGAGATAGATCAGCTCGCGCACGGTGGCGTCGAGCCGGTTGGTGCCGCCCTCCTCCCCGGCGAGCCGCACGCGCTCCGGGCGCACCGCGATGCGGGTGCGGCCGCCGGCGCCGACGTTGCCGGTGCGCGCGCGCAGCAGCGTGC
>NZ_AMXD01000092.1 GCF_000310185.1 Thauera aminoaromatica S2
GGCGGGCGAATGGCGCCTGCTCGGCGCGGTGCTCGCCGCCAGCCTGGTCGCCAGCCTGCTGCCGGCGCTGCGCGCCTACCGCCAGTCGCTCGCCGACGGCATGACCGTGCGGACCTGAGGCGGGATGCACCGCCTCGTTCGCGGGGCCGGGAGGGCCCGGATCCATCACCGCACGCCTGCAACCGGAGGCAGGAAATGAACACGAATCTGCACCTCGCCCGCTTGGTCCCGCGCGCGCTGCGCGTCGTACCGCTGCTTGCCCTGTTGGCGTTCGCGCCGCTGCCGGCTGGCGCGCAGGCCCCGGCCGGCGAGTCCGCCGGCCAGTACGCGGTGGGCGACCGCCTCGCTGCGCCCGCGCCGGGAAAGGGCGAGTTCCGCGAGATCAGCTGGGACGACCTCATCCCTGCCGACTGGAACCCCGAGGGCTTCCTCTCGGGCCTCGAGCTCGACAAGCTCGAGGACAACGACCCGCGCGCCGCCGAGGCGCTGCAGCGCATGCGCGAGGAGTGGGACCGTGCGCCCCTGGTCGAGCGCATGGCCGGTGCGCGCGTGCGCATCCCCGGCTTCGTCGTGCCGCTCGAGACCAGCGGCGAGAAGATCCGCGAGTTTCTCCTCGTCCCGTATTTCGGTGCCTGCGTGCACGTCCCGCCGCCGCCCGCCAACCAGCTCATCCACGTCATCCCCGACAAGCCCGTGCCGGGCGGCTGGAACATGCTGCCGGTGTGGGTGGACGGGGTCATGGCGGTGGGGCGCATCGATTCCGACATGGGTACCGCGGGCTACCAGCTGCGCGCGGTGAAGGTGGAGGAGTACGTCGAGGAGAAGCCGAAGCGGCGATGAAGCGCCTGCCCGCGCCGGGATCGCGACTCGCGTCGCTCCCACAGGCGCTTTCGGAAGCGCGGTGACGTGCCGTAGGAGCGACGCAAGTCGCGATTGCGGCGCCGCGGCTAGCGCCCCCGGAACACCGGTGCCCGCTTCTCGCTGAATGCGGCAAGGCCCTCGCGATAGTCCGCGGTGGCGAGGAAGTCGAAGGCGCGGCGCTTCTCCTCCTCGTCCAGCGCCACGCCGGTGGTCAGCCGGCGCACCCATTGCTTGTGCCAGCGCGCCACCAGCGGCGCGCCCGCGCGGATGCGCTCGGCCGACACGGCGGCCTCCTCGAATACGCGTTCGTCGTCCACCACGCGGGTCAGCAGGCCCTTCTGCAGCGCCTCGCGCGCATCCAGGATGCGGCCCTCGAGCAGGATTTCCAGGACCACCGCCGGGCCGACCAGGGCGAGCAGGCCGGCCATCTCGCCCGGATACATCGAGAACCCCAGGCGGTTGATCGGCGCGCCGAAGCGTGCCGACTCGCCCGCGATGCGGATGTCGCAGCAGCCGGCGATCTCCAGCCCGCCGCCCACGCAGGCGCCGCGGATCGCCGCCACGGTGGGCACGGCGCAGTCGCGGATCGCGTTCAGCGCGCTCGCCACCAGGTCCTCGTGGTAGTGCAGCGCATCGTCCACCGTCGCGCGCACGCTGCGGAACTCCTCGATGTCGCCGCCGGCGGCGAAGGCGTTCTCGCCCGCGCCGCGCACGATCACGCAGCGCACCGAATCGTCGGCGGCGATGCGCGCCATCGCCGCCGAGAGTCCGCGCCACATCGCCGCGTTCACAGCGTTCAGCTTGGTCGGGTTGTGCAGGGTCACGGTGGCGATGCCCTGGTCGATGTCGAGGTCGATTCTTGTGTTCATCGGTTCGCCGTTTTCGATAAATAAAATTTTTCCATACGGATGTGTATGGAGTCTTATGGATGATATATCATCCGCTCGCCTACGATGCCGCGTCAGACGGCCGCCGAGGCAGGAGGAAAGGTGGAGGCAAAGCAGTTCGTGTTGCTTATCCTTGGGAGGGAGTGAAAGTGTCTAGCTCGATGTATGCGCACATCCGGCGCAACCCGCGGTTCGCGGAGCTTGTCGCCAAGCGCACCCGCTTCGCGGGCATTCTGGCGGCGATCGTCCTGATCGTCTTTTACGGCTTCGTGCTGCTCGTGGCGTTCGCGCCCGAGCTCATCGGCAAGCGTCTGTTCGAGGGCAGCAACCTGACCTTCGGCATCCTCGCCGGCCTGCTGCAGTTCATCTTCTTCTGGGTCCTGACCCTGGTGTACGTCCGCCGCGCCAATGGCGAGTTCGACGACATCAACAAGGAACTCGTGAAGGCCGCCTGGAAGGAGGAAAAATGATGAACGCCCGTAGCCTTTCCCGTAGCGCCGCCGGCCTGCTCGCGCTGGCCGCCAGCCCGCTGGTGCTCGCCGCCGGTCCCGCGATGGACGCCGCCGAGAAGCAGCCGCTCAACCTCCACGCCATCGGCATGTTCTTTGTGTTCGTGCTGATGACCCTGGGCATCACCTACTGGGCGGCCAGCCGCACCAAGTCGACCGCCGACTTCTACACCGCCGGCGGTGGCATCACCGGCTTCCAGAACGGCCTCGCGATCGCCGGCGACTACATGTCCGCCGCCACGCTGCTCGGTCTCACCGCGATGATGTACGCGCAGGGTGTGGATGCCTACATCTACATGCTCTCCTTCTTCGTGGGCTGGCCGATCATCCTGTTCCTGATGGCCGAGCGTCTGCGCAACCTGGGCAAGTTCACCTTCGCCGACATCACTGCCTACCGCCTCGACCAGGGCAAGGTGCGCACGATGGCCGCGGTGAGCTCGCTGACCGTGGTGTGCTTCTACCTGGTGGCGCAGATGGTCGGTGCCGGCCAGCTCATCAAGCTGCTGTTCGGTCTCGACTACAACATCGCGCTCGTCGTCGTCGGCGCGCTGATGATGGTGTACGTCACCTTCGGCGGCATGGTCGCCACCACCTGGGTGCAGATCATCAAGGCCTGCATGCTGCTGATCGGCGGTACCGCGGTGGGCGTGCTCGCGTTCAGCCAGTTCGGCTTCTCGTTCGACGAGCTCACCAACCGTGCGATGGAAGTGCACAAGCTGGGCCAGAAGCTGCTCAATCCCGGCAGCCTGCTCGCCGACCCGGTGACCGCGATCTCGCTCGGCCTCGGCCTGATGTTCGGCACCGCCGGCCTGCCGCACATCCTGATGCGCTTCTTCACCGTGACCGATGCCAAGGAAGCGCGCAAGTCCGTGCTCTACGCCTCGGGTATCGTCGCCTACTTCTTCAACGTCATCGCCATCATGGGCCTGTGCGCGATCATCATCGTCGGCCAGAACCCGCAGTTCTTCGAAGGCGGCGTGATCGGCGGCAAGGTCATCGGCGGCGGCAACATGATCGCCATGCACCTGGCCAACGCGGTCGGTGGCAACCTTCTGCTCGGCTTCCTGTCGGCGGTGGCCTTCGCGACCATCCTCGCGGTGGTGGCCGGCCTGGCGCTGGCCGGTGCCTCGGCGATCTCGCACGACATCTACTCGCGCGTCATCATGAAGGGCAAGGCCGACGAAGCGACCGAACTGCGGGTGTCGAAGTTCGCCACCATCGGCCTCGGTGTGGTCGCGGTGCTGCTCGGCATGGCCTTCGAGAAGATGAACATCGCGTTCATGGTCGCGCTCGCCTTCGGCGTGGCCGCTTCGGCCAACTTCCCGGTGCTGATCCTGTCGATGTACTGGAAGGGCCTCACCACCAAGGGTGCCCTCGTGGGCGGCTACTCCGGCCTGGTCAGCGCGGTGCTGTTCGTGCTGTTGTCCAAGTCGGTGTGGGTGGATGTGCTGGGCAACGCTTCGGCGATCTTCCCCTACACCCAGCCGGCGCTGTTCTCGATGCCGATCGCCTTCTTCATGACCTGGCTGTTCTCCACGCTCGACAAGAGCAAGGCGGCCGAGGCCGAGAAGGAAGCCTTCGAGGACCAGTACGTGCGCGCCCAGACCGGTGTCGGCGCCGCGACCGCCTCGTCGCACTGACCGAAGCGCGCGGTTCCCCGAACCGCGCCGCATCCCCGACCCGCCCCGCGCTCCCGCGCCGGGCGGGTTTTTCGTCGACCGGCGGTGCGCCTCTTCGCCGCCCGATCGCGACGGGCGTCGCTCCTGCAAGAAACTCCAGGCGCTGGTCGGGGCACGACGGTTTTCGTGGGAGCGACGCCAGCCGCGATCGGGCGATGCGGCGGGCGATGCGCGGCCGGAAAGGGCTGCGGGGGCGCAATCGCGACTCGCGTCGCTCCTACATTCCTCCTGCATTCCTCCTCCATCCCTTCCCGGGGGGCGGCGATGCGCCGGGGCACCGATTGCCCTTCAGGCCGAGGTGGTAGACTCGCAGACTCGATTCCGGTTTTGCCTTCCGGCGGGACCTTCATCCCAAAGGAGTCGTCGTGCCTGTCAACGAACTGCTCGTCATCCTGCTGCTGATCGCAGCGAGCGCCTTCTTTTCCATGTCCGAGATCTCCCTCGCGGCTGCGCGCAAGATCAAGCTGCGCGTCATGGCCGAGGCAGGGCATCTCAACGCCCGGCGCGTGCTTGCGCTGCAGGACAGTCCGGGCCACTTCTTCACCGTGGTGCAGATCGGCCTCAACGCCGTCGCCATTCTCGGCGGCGTAGTCGGCGAACAGGCGCTTTCTCCCTACGTCACCGAGCTGCTGCGCCGGGCCTACGCCGGCCCGATGCTCGACACCATCGCCTTCGTCGTCTCCTTCGTTTTCGTCACCTCGCTGTTCGTGCTTTTTGCCGACCTGATGCCCAAGCGCCTGGCCATGGTCCAGCCCGAACGCATCGCGGTGGCGGTGGTGCAGCCGATGCAGGTGTGCATGTGGCTGTTCGCGCCGCTGGTGTGGGTCTTCAACGGCGCGGCCAACCTCATCTTCCGCTGGTTCAAGTTGCCGAGCGTGCGCATCGAGGACATCACCGCCGACGACATCATGGCCATGGCCGACGCCGGTGCCCAGGCCGGCGCGCTGCTGCGCCAGGAGCAGCACCTGATCAGCAACGTGTTCGAGCTCGACTCGCGCATCGTGCCCTCGGCGATGACCTCGCGCGAGAGCATCGTCTTCCTCACCCTGTCGGAATCCGAGGAGAGCATCCGGCGCAAGATCGCCGCCCACCCGCACGGCAAGTTTCCGGTTTGCGAGGACGGCATCGACAGCGTCATCGGCTATGTCGACGCCAAGGACATCCTGCCGCGCATCGTGCAGGGCCAGGATCTGTCCTTGCGCACCCAGCCGATCGTGCGCAAGGTGCTGATGCTGCCCGACAGCCTGACCTTGTTCGAGGCGCTGGAGCGCTTTCGCGATGCCAAGGAAGACTTCGCGCTCGTCCTCAACGAATACGCGCTGGTGGTGGGCTTGCTCTCGCTGCAGGACGTCATGAGCACGGTGATGGGCGATCTGGTGAGCCCGTTCCAGGAAGAACTCATCGTGCGCCGCGACGACAATTCCTGGCTGATCGACGGTGTCACACCGATCGAGGACGTCATGCAGGCGCTCGAGATCGAGGTCTTCGAGGGCTTCCAGAACTACGAGACGGTGGCCGGGTTCCTGATGTACCGCCTGCGCAAGGTCCCCAAACGCACCGATTTCGTGACCTATCTCGGCTACAAGTTCGAGGTCGTCGATATCGACAACTACCGCATCGACCAGGTGCTGGTCACCCGCGAGACCCCGGTCGGGGCTGGGTAGCAACAAGCCGGTTCCGACGCCCGTCGTCCGCGCCGATGCCTGTCGGGTGCGGGAGCGCCGCAATCGCGACTTGCGCCGCTCTCACGAAAACCGGCGGCGGCTCGGGTGGGATATAGGCGCGACGCGAGTCGCGATTGCGGGCGTGTCGGCCGGGTCGCTCCCACACGAAATCAATGTGCCCAGGCCTCACGCGGCCTGCGTCTTCGCCTCGGCGATGCGGGCGAGGGCGGCGCGGCCGCTGAGGATGTGGGTGCGCATCAGGGTCTCGGCGCGCGCGCCGTCGCGGTCGAGCAAGGCCTGGAGGATGTCGCGGTGCTCGGCGAGCGACTGCTCCAGCCGGCCCTCCGAGAACAGCGAGTGGTGGCGCGACAGCTTGATCACCTTGCGCAGGTCCTCGATCACGTGGAGCAACCAGCGATTGTCGGCGATCTCCTGCAGGGCGAGGTGGAAGGCCTGGTTGGCCTCGAAGAAGCGGTCGATGTCGGGCTTGCCGGCGGCCTTCTCGAGGTTGGCGTGGATCGCGCGCAGGCGGGCGAGGTCGTCCTCGGTCGCGCGCGCAGCCGACAGCCGGGCGCACTCGCCTTCGAGCATCGACATCACGCTGAACACCTCGTCGAGATCGCGCTCCGAGATCTCGGTCACGTAGCAGCCGCGCCGCGGCTTGAGCGTCACCAGGCCCTCGGAGGCCAGTACCTTCAGCGCCTCGCGCAGCGGTGTGCGCGAGATGCCGTAGTGCTCGGCCAGCGCCTGTTCGTCCACCCAGGTGCCGGGCGGCAGCTCGTGCGAGAAGATCCGCTGGCGCAGGCGCTCGGCCACTTCCTGGTAGAGCGCGATCGGAGCGATGCGGGTGGCGTTCATGGGCGGATTCTTTCTTCGGAGCGGATTCAAAAGGTGGCGCGGGGCAGGGCCATCACGGGTGGTGGTGGCGCGTGCATGCCCTCTCTCGCCGGACGGGCCCGGCTCGCTGCGCGCCCTTTCCGACCGTCGGAACGCATTCGCCCGCTGCCGCCTATTGCATTCATAATTATGGATAAAGTATTATTTTTCCTGCAGTGCAAGTCAACTTCCGAAGCGCGATGCGTCATGGGAGGCGCCGGGACCACCCGGCGGAAGAGAGGGGACGCGTCGCTTGCCGGAGCGTCGACGGCCGCTCGTGGGATCGCCACGGGCGGCTTCGTCGCCGCCCCGGGGGGGGTTGGCTTGCCGATAAATCACCAATCCGGGTCGCGCCTGTACCCCAGGCCGCCGCAGATCTCACGAGGTTTCCCATGTCGAAAGCCAACGATCCCGTCTATCCCCAGCCCGACATCGAGGCCTGGAAAAAGGCTGCCGCCAAGCAGGCGCCGGGGGGCGACCTCGACAAGCTGAACTGGATCACGCCCGAGGGCCTCTCGGTCAAGCCGCTGTACACCAAGGCCGACACCGAAGGCCTGCAGCACGCCGACACGCTGCCCGGCTTCGAGCCCTTCCTGCGCGGCCCGCAGCCCACCATGTACGCGGTCAAGCCGTGGACCATCCGCCAGTACGCCGGCTTCTCCACCGCCGAAGCGTCCAACGCCTTCTACCGCAAGGCGCTCGCCGCCGGCGGCCAGGGCGTGTCGGTCGCGTTCGACCTGGCGACCCACCGCGGCTACGACTCCGACCATCCGCGCGTGACCGGCGACGTCGGCAAGGCCGGCGTGGCGATCGACTCGGTCGAGGACATGAAGATCCTGTTCGACCAGATCCCGCTCGACAAGGTGTCGGTGTCGATGACGATGAACGGTGCCGTGCTGCCGATCCTCGCCGGCTACATCGTCGCCGCCGAGGAGCAGGGCGTGAGCCAGGACAAGCTCTCGGGCACGATCCAGAACGACATCCTGAAAGAGTTCATGGTGCGGAACACCTACATCTATCCGCCCACCCCGTCGATGAAGATCATCGCCGACATCTTCGGCTACACCGCGCAGCACATGCCGAAGTTCAACAGCATCTCGATTTCCGGTTACCACATCCAGGAGGCGGGCGCCAATCAGGCCATCGAGCTCGCCTTCACGCTCGCCGACGGTGTCGAGTACGTGCGCACCGGCATCAATTCCGGCATGGACGTCGACACCTTCGCCGGCCGCCTGTCCTTCTTCTGGGCGGTGGGCATGAACTTCTACCTCGAGATCGCCAAGATGCGCGCCGCGCGCCTGCTGTGGTGGCGGCTCATGAAGCAGTTCAACCCCAAGAGCGCCAAGTCGATGATGCTGCGCACGCACTCGCAGACCTCCGGCTGGTCGCTCACCGAGCAGGACCCCTACAACAACGTCGTGCGCACCACGATCGAGGCCATGGCTGCGGTGTTCGGCGGCACCCAGTCGCTGCACACCAACGCGCTCGACGAGGCGATCGCGCTGCCTACCGAGTTCTCCGCCCGCATCGCGCGCAACACCCAGATCATCATCCAGGAAGAGACCCACATCTGTAACGTGGTCGACCCCTGGGCCGGCTCCTACATGATGGAGAAGCTCACACAGGACATGGCCGACAAGGCCTGGGCGCTGATCGAGGAGATCGAGTCCATGGGCGGCATGACCCGCGCGGTCGAATCCGGCTGGGCCAAGATGAAGGTCGAGGAGTGCGCCGCCGACAAGCAGGCGCGCATCGACTCGGGCAAGGACGTGATCGTCGGCGTGAACAAGTACAAGCTCGCCAAGGAAGACCCGATCGACATCCTCGACATCGACAACCATGCGGTGCGCGAGGCGCAGATCGCCCGCCTCGACAAGATCCGCGCCACCCGCGACACCGCCGCGGTGCAGGCCGCGCTCGCTGCGCTCACCAAGTGCGCCGAGACGGGCGAAGGCAACCTGCTCGACCTGTCGGTCAAGGCCATTCGCCTGCGTGCCACCGTCGGCGAGATCTCCGACGCGCTCGAGAAGGTCTTCGGCCGTTACCGTGCCAATCCGCAAGCCGTTTCCGGCGTCTATGGAGCCGTCGTGGAAGAACAGGAAGACTGGAAGACCCTCAAGGCCGACATCGAGGCCTTCATCGCCGAAGAAGGCCGCCGCCCGCGCGTGATGATCGCCAAGCTCGGCCAGGACGGCCACGACCGCGGCGCCAAGGTGGTGGCCTCGGCCTTCGCCGACCTCGGTTTCGACATCGACATCGGCCCGCTCTTCCAGACCCCGGAAGAAGCCGCCCGCCACGCGGTCGAGAACGACGTCCATGCGGTCGGCTGCTCCAGCCTCGCCGCCGGCCACAAGACCCTGGTCCCGGCCGTCATCGACGAGTTGAAGCGCCTCGGCGCCGACGACATCATCACTTTCGTCGGTGGCGTGATCCCGGCGCAGGACTACGACACGCTGTACGCCGCCGGCGCCAAGGGCATCTTCGGCCCCGGCACGCCGATCCCGGCGGCCGCACGCGAGGTGCTCAAGCAGATCCGCGCCGCACGCAAGGCGGGGTGAGGTCCCCGCAGGAGCGACGCAAGTCGCGATCGCAGCGCCAGAATCAGCACCGCCCTGCCGGAGAGCCGATGTTTCCCGTAGGAGCGACGCAAGTCGCGATCTGGCGTACCCGTTCGCGCGGCGCGGATCGAGGCGCCGAAATCGCGACTTGCGTCGCTCCTACAAGAATCACGAACCGCAAACCGTAGAACGGACGCCCCTATAAAACCCGACATGCCTGCTCCGATATCCACCCCTCTCGATCCCGCCGACCAGTCGCTGGTCGCTGGCGTGCTGGCGCGCCAGCTGCGGCCGCTGGCCAAGGCCATCACGCTGATCGAATCGCAGCGCGAGGACCATCAGGCGCGCGCGCAGAAGGTGCTCGAGGCGCTGCTGCCGCATACCGGCGGGGCGATGCGGGTGGGGATCTCGGGTGTGCCGGGCGTGGGCAAGAGCACCTTCATCGAGGCGCTCGGGCTCTACCTCATCGAGCAGGGCCTGCGCGTCGCGGTGCTCGCGGTCGATCCGTCCTCGTCGGTCACCGGTGGCTCCATCCTCGGCGACAAGACGCGCATGGAGCTGCTGTCACAGAACCCCGCGGCCTTCATCCGCCCCAGCCCCTCGGCCTGCAGCCTCGGCGGCGTGGCCGAAAAGACGCGCGAGACCATGCTGGTGTGCGAAGCTTCGGGCTTCGACGTCATCATCGTCGAGACCGTCGGCGTCGGGCAGTCCGAGACCGCGGTCGCCGGAATGACCGACATCTTCTGCCTGCTGCAACTGCCCAACGCCGGTGACGACCTGCAGGCGATCAAGAAAGGGATCATGGAGATCGCCGACCTGATCGTCATCAACAAGGCCGACATCGACGCCGGTGCGGCCATGCGCGCCAAGGCGCAGATCAAGACCGCGCTGCACATGCTGCGCCCGGCCAGCCCCAACTGGACCGTGCCGGTGCTCACCCTGTCGGCGCTCCAGAAGCAGGGCATCGCCGACTTCTGGAAGGCGGTGTGCGACTACCGCGAGGCGCTCGGCGCCTCCGGGGAGTTCGCCGCCAAGCGTCGCCACCAGGCATTGGCCTGGATGTGGGAGATGATCGATTCCGGGCTGCGCAGCCGTTTCCGCAGCCATCCCCGCGTGCGCGAGGAACTTCCCGCCCTCGCACGCGCGGTCGAGGAGGGCGACACCACGCCCGCGGCCGCGGCCTTCCGGCTGCTCGGCCACCTCCAATCCAACGAACAGGGCCGACTGCCGCGACAGCCGGCCGAAACCGAGATCTGACAGGAGATCGCACTCATGCAAGACATCATTCGCCAGCTCGAGAAAAAGCGCGAACTGGCCCGCCTCGGTGGCGGCCAGAAGCGCATCGACGCGCAGCATCGCAAGGGCAAGCTCACCGCGCGCGAGCGCATCGAACTGCTGCTCGACGACGACAGCTTCGAAGAGTGGGACATGTACAAGGAGCACCGCTGCACCGAGTTCGGCATGGATGCCGAGCACATCCCCGGTGACGGCGTGGTCACCGGCTACGGCACCGTCAACGGCCGCCTGGTCTTCGTGTTCTCGCAGGACTTCACGGTCTTCGGCGGCTCGCTCTCCGAGACCCACGCCGAGAAGATCTGCAAGGTCATGGACCACGCCATGAAGGTCGGCGCCCCGGTCATCGGCCTCAACGACTCGGGCGGAGCGCGCATCCAGGAAGGCGTGGACTCGCTCGGCGGCTACGCCGACGTGTTCCAGCGCAACGTGCTGGCCTCCGGGGTCATCCCGCAGATCTCGCTGATCATGGGCCCCTGCGCCGGCGGCGCGGTGTACAGCCCGGCGATGACGGACTTCATCTTCATGGTCAAGGACTCGTCCTACATGTTCGTGACCGGTCCCGAGGTCGTGAAGACCGTGACCCACGAGGAAGTCACCGCCGAGGAGCTCGGCGGCGCCGTCACCCACAACACCAAGTCCGGCGTCGCCGACCTCGCCTTCGAGAACGACGTCGAAGCGCTGATGATGACGCGTCGCCTGATCGGCTTCCTGCCCTCCAGCAACCGCGAGAAGCCGCCCGCGATCCCCTGCGCCGACTCCGCCGACCGCATCGACCTGTCGCTCGACACCCTGGTCCCGGAGAACCCGAATCAGCCCTACGACATGAAGGAGCTGATCTTCAAGATGGTCGACGACGGCGATTTCTTCGAGCTGCAGCCCGACTACGCCAAGAACATCATCATCGGTCTGGCGCGCATGGAAGGCTCGCCGGTGGGCATCGTCGCCAACCAGCCGCTCGTGCTGGCCGGCTGCCTCGACATCAAGAGCTCGATCAAGGCCGCCCGCTTCGTGCGCTTCTGCGACGCCTTCAATATCCCGGTCGTCACCCTGGTCGATGTCCCCGGCTTCATGCCCGGCACCGCGCAGGAATACGGCGGCATCATCAAGCACGGCGCCAAGCTGCTCTACGCCTACGCCGAGTGCACCGTGCCCAAGGTCACCCTGATCACCCGCAAGGCCTACGGCGGCGCCTACGACGTGATGTCGTCCAAGCACCTGCGCGGCGACGTGAACCTCGCCTGGCCGAGCGCCGAGATCGCGGTGATGGGCGCCAAGGGCGCGGTCGAGATCATCTTCCGCGAAGAGAAGGGCGACCCCGAGAAGCTCGCCCAGCGCGAAGCCGAATACAAGGCCCGTTTCGCCAACCCCTTCGTCGCCGCCAGCCGCGGCTTCATCGACGACGTGGTCATGCCGCACAACACCCGCAAGCGCATCTGCCGCTCGCTGGCCATGCTGCGCGACAAGCAGCTCGACAACCCGTGGCGCAAGCACGGCAACATCCCGCTCTGACCCGCGCACGAGGAACCGACCAAATGTTCAAGAAAATCCTGATTGCAAACCGCGGTGAAATCACCTGCCGCGTCATCAAGACCGCCCGCAAGATGGGCATCAAGACCGTCGCGGTGTACTCCGAGGCGGACAAGAACGCGCTCCACGTCGAACTCGCCGACGAAGCCGTCTGCATCGGCCCGGCGGCCTCGAAAGAGTCCTACCTGGTCATGGACAAGATCATCGCCGCCTGCAAGCAGACCGGCGCCGAGGCGGTCCACCCGGGCTACGGCTTCCTGTCCGAGAACGCCGAGTTCTCGCGCCGCCTCGAAGAGGAAGGCATCAAGTTCATCGGCCCGAAGCACTATTCGGTCGCCAAGATGGGCGACAAGATCGAGTCCAAGAAGCTCGCCATCGCGGCCGGCGTGAACACCATCCCCGGCTACAACGACGCCATCTCCGGCCCCGACGAGGCGGTCGAGATCGCGAAGAAGATCGGCTACCCGGTCATGATCAAGGCCTCCGCCGGCGGCGGCGGCAAGGGCCTGCGCGTCGCCTTCAACGACAAGGAGGCGCACGAGGGTTTCGCCTCCTGCGTCAACGAGGCGCGCAACGCCTTCGGCGACGACCGCGTCTTCATCGAGAAGTACGTGCTCGAGCCGCGCCACATCGAGATCCAGGTGCTGGGTGACTCGCATGGCAACTACGTCTACCTGAACGAGCGCGACTGCTCCATCCAGCGCCGTCACCAGAAGGTCATCGAGGAAGCCCCCAGCCCCTTCGTCGACCCCGCGATGCGCAAGGCCATGGGCGAGCAGGCCGTGGCCCTGGCGCGCGCGGTGAACTACGAGTCGGCCGGCACGGTCGAGTTCGTGGTCAGCGGCGCGACCAAGGAGTTCTACTTCCTCGAGATGAACACCCGCCTGCAGGTCGAGCACCCGGTCACCGAGCTCATCACCGGGCTGGACCTCGTCGAGCAGATGATCCGCGTCGCCTACGGCGAAAAGCTGCCGCTCGCCCAGGCCGACGTCAAGATCGACGGCTGGGCGATGGAATGCCGCATCAACGCCGAAGACCCCTTCCGCGGCTTCCTGCCCTCCACCGGCCGCCTCATCAAGTTCCAGCCCCCGGCCGAAGGCAACGGCGTGCGCGTCGACACCGGCGTGTATGAAGGCGGCGAGATCTCGATGTTCTACGACTCGATGATCGCCAAGCTCATCGTGCACGGCAAGGACCGCCAGGATGCGATCGAGCGCATGCGCGACGCCCTCAACGGCTTCGTCATCCGCGGCATCAGCTCCAACATCCCCTTCCAGGCCGCGCTGCTGCAGCATCCGCGCTTCTGCTCGGGCCACTTCAACACCGGCTTCATCGCCGAGGAGTATCCGAAGGGCTTCGACGCCTCCATGGTCCCGCACGACGACCCCGCGCTGCTCGCCGCCGTCGCCACCTTCGCCCGCATGCGCTACATCGAGCGCGCCGTGCAGATCGAAGGTCAGCTCGCCGGCCACGGCCGCAAGGTCGCCAGCGAATGGGTCGTCGTCATGGGCGGCAAGCAGTACGCCATGCGCACCGCCGCCATCGAAGGCGGCCTCGCCGTCACCTGCGAAGGCCGGACCTACAACATCGTCTCCGACTGGAAGTTCGGCGAGCTGCTCTTCGCGGGCACCGTCAACGGCGCCCCGATCGGCCTGCAGATCGAACGCCGCGGCCTGCGCTACCGCATCTCGCACTTCGGCCTGCAGGTCGAACCCGTCGTGATGACCGTGCGCGCGGCCCACCTGCTGTCGCTGATGCCCGCGAAGCTGCCGCCCGACCTCTCCAAGTTCCTGCTCTCGCCCATGCCCGGCCTGCTGCGCGAGATCGCGGTGACCGAGGGCCAGGACGTCAAGGCCGGCGAGAAGCTCGCCATCATCGAAGCCATGAAGATGGAAAACGTCCTCAAGGCCGAGCAGGACGGCAAGGTCAAGAAGATCGTCGCCAAGCCCGGCGCCAGCCTGTCGGTGGACGAGGTCATCATCGAGTTCGAGTGATCGCCACCCGAAAACCGTTTTGATCGATGGGGAGGGAGACCCGGGCCACGCCCGGGTGCCTGTCGGCACGAGGCCTGCGCAAGCAGGCCTCTTTTTTGTCCGGCCACCGCGGGACCGGAACGCGCGCCGCGGACGGGCTCCCGGGTGACGTCGGTGCGATGTGTTGCGTCGCTCCTACGCGAAAACAATCGGCGTCATCGCCCTGGACGGGCTCCCGGGCGATGGCGCCGTGCCTTTGCGGCGACGGCGTAACTACAACCGCGGCGCGCTGAACGTGTCGCAGGACTTGAACTGCCCCTGCTGCAATCCGATCGCGAACCACCGCCGGCGCTGCTCGGCACTGCCGTGGGTGAAGCTGTCCGGCACCGCGTAACCCTGGCTGCGCTTCTGGATGTGGTCGTCGCCCACCGCGGTGGCGGCGGCGAGGCCTTCCTCTATGTCGCCGGCCTCGAGCACGCTGCGGCTGCGGTTGGCGTGGTGGGCCCAGATGCCCGCGAGGCAATCCGCCTGCAGTTCCAGGCGCACCGAGAGCTGGTTCGCCTCGCGCTCCGACACCCGCGTGCGCGCCTGCTGCACCTTGTCCGAGATGCCCAGCAGGTTCTGCACGTGGTGGCCGATCTCGTGCGCGATCACGTACGCCTGGGCAAAGTCGCCGGGCGCGCCGAAGCGGTGGTGCAGCTCGTCGAAGAAGGCCAGGTCGAGATACACCTTGGCGTCCGCCGGACAGTAGAACGGCCCCATCTCCGCCTGCCCGACCCCGCAGGCGCTGCGCGTTGCGCCGGTGTAGAGCACGAGCTTGGGCTCGCGGTAGGTCGCGCCCCCCTGCTGGAAGATCGTCCGCCAGGTGTCCTCGGTGTCGGCCAGTACCATCGACACGAAGCGCGCCTGCGCGTTCTCGGCGGCGGGGCGGGTCTGGGTGGATTCGACCGGCGCGGGGTCGGTCATGGCCGTGTCGAGGACCACGCTCGGATCGATCCCGAAGTACATCGCCACCAGCGCGAGCACGATCGTCCCGATGCCGATCTTGCCCCCGCCGCGCAGGCCGCGCCCGCCTTGTCCGCGGCGGTCCTCGACGTTGTCGCTCTCCCTGCCGTTGCGGAAGTCCATGGTGCGCTCCATTCGTGGGGAACCTTTTCAGCTTAGTGAGTGCGGAGGGGGCAAGGCAAGCGCAAGCCATCCGCGCAGCGGCTCTCCGGCAGGCGCGACGCAAGTCGCGAATGCGGCGCTTCCGCCCACGCCGCGCTGCCCGAAGGCCGGAATCGCGACTTGCGTCGCTCCTACGTGAACCAAATCAAGGCCATCGCCTTGGATCGTCGCCCGGGCAGCGCGCCACGCATCGCCCGATCCCGATGCCGATGCCGATCCCGATCCCGATGCCGATCCCGATCCCGATGCCGATGCCGATCCCGATGCCGATCCCGATGCCGATCCCGATGCAACTGTGATGGTGTCGTAGGAGCGACGCAAGTCGCGATCGCGGCGGTCGAGAACCGGCGCGGCCACGGGCGCCGCGGCCGGCAGCAGAGCTTCCTCCGAGTATGCCTTTATTAGATTTGCACAAAACAACTTTGTGACATACCATCACATCCCCAAGCGACTCCCCACTCCGGGGTGTCGACGGATGCCGGGAGCCTGGCCGCCGTCGGCCGATGCTTGCCTCGGGCGCC
The DNA here is from genome assembly GCF_000310185.1 of Thauera aminoaromatica S2. Lineage (GTDB taxonomy): Bacteria > Pseudomonadota > Gammaproteobacteria > Burkholderiales > Rhodocyclaceae > Thauera > Thauera aminoaromatica. The sequence continues at coordinate 15,519 of NZ_AMXD01000092.1, forward strand.
GCCGTTTGCCCGGCCACCGCACGCGCTGCCGAACCGCAACCGGTGCGCGGCCGCAACCCGCGGCACCGGCAGACCCCCAGCACAACCAGACCAAGGAGACGAACATGAGCGCACAAGTGCATGCTCTCGCGGCCCCGACCCCGCGCACAGCCGCCGCTGCCGCGACCGCGCGAGCGGCCCCCATCGCCGCCGCAGTGTCGAACCCGCGCG
>NZ_AMXD01000093.1 GCF_000310185.1 Thauera aminoaromatica S2
CTCGCCGCGCTCGCGGCGCGGCCGAGCGGCACGAGCGCGGCACCGTCGGCGCGCACGATGCGGTGCTCGGCGAGCGCGCGCACATCCAGCGCGGCGGTGCGGACACGCGCGGTTTCCGCATCGATCACGCCCTCGTCGAGCAGGTCGAGCGCGATCCGCGCCGCCGCTTGCGGCGTGCGCTTGCCGGCACGCGTCTGCAGCAGGTGGAGCACGCCCTGCTGCACGGTGAACTCGAAGTCCTGCATGTCGCCGAAGGCGCGCTCCAGGCGGGCGGTCACGTCGAGCACGGCCTGCCACACCGCGGGGGCGACCGCGGCGAGCTCGTCGTGGCCGTGCGCGCTGCGCCGGCCGCTGACCACGTCCTCGCCCTGCGCGTTGAAGAGGAAATCCACCCATGGCCGCGGCTCGCCGCTGCTCGGGTCGCGCGTGAAGCCCACGCCCGCGCCCGACAGCCCGCCGGCGTTGCCGAACACCATGCGCTGCACCGTGACCGCAGTGCCCATGTCGTCGGCCAGGCCGTGCATCGCGCGGTAGGCGCGCGCCTTGTCCGCATGCCAGGACGCGAACACCGCGGCGATGGCCTGGCGCAGCTGCTCGTGCGCATCCTGCGGGAAGGCCTCGCCGGCTTCGCGCCGGTAGGTGTCGAGGTGGCGGGCGGCGAGCTCGCGCAGCGCCGCGAAGTCGAGCACGCGCTCGTCGCCCTGGCCGCACTCGCCACACTCGCCGCGCACGGCCTCGAGGTCGGCGTCGAAATGCTGCGCGTCGATCCCGGCGACCACCTCGCCATAGCCGGCGATCAGGCGCCGGTAGGCATCCCAGGTCAGGCGTGGATGGCCGCTGACGCGCAGCAGGCCGGACAGCGTGGTCTCGGTGAGGCCGATGTCGAGCAGGGTCTCCATCATCCCCGGCATCGACACCGGCGCACCGGAGCGCACCGAAAGCAGCAGCGGATGGCGCGTGTCGCCGAGGCGCAGCCCGCTCAGGCGCTCCAGCTCGGCGAGCGCCGGCCGCCACGCGGCCTCGGCGAGCGCGCCGGGTTCGGCACACCATCCGGTACCGATCACGAAGGCCGGGGGCACCGGCAGGCCGAGCGCGGCCATGCGCGCGAGGTTCCACGCCTTGGAGCCGAGCGCCTCGGCGCTGCAATCGGCGGGCAGGGGCGCGTCGGCGTGGATCAGGCGGACGACACGACGGGCGTCGGCCGGCGCGGCGGCGGACGCCGCATCGGGATGCGCCATCATCGGACTCTCCTCGTTGTGTTGCGCGCTCATCGCCCCACCCCCGCGCGGCTGAAGACCAGCCGGCGCAGGCCGTAGCCGGTCGCCAGCAGCCAGTCGGTGGCCGACTCGAGCGCTTGGGCGAAGTCCGTGCTCAGGTTCAGCGTCGCCGCGTCGCTGACGTGCTCGGCGAGCGCGCGGCGCACGTCGCGCAGCAGCACGTCGCACTGGCGCTCGGCGTTGAGCACCCGCCACAGCGCGGCGACGAACGCCTCGTGGTCCTCGGCGCTGCTGTCCTCGCCGAATCCGCGCGCAATCTCGAGCGCGCGCACGTGGTCCTGCGCCGCACCGAGCACCGCGTCGGCGAGCAGCTGCATGGTCTGGTGCACCTCGCCGCGCCAGCCCTGGTGGTGATCGGCGGCGATCAGCGAGAGCAGGAAGGCGGCCTCCTCGAGCGCGTCGGCGACGTCGTCGGCGGTCTCCACCAGCTCGGCGAAGGCCTCCCAGCGCGGTCGCGCCTCGGCGCGCGCACGTGCGTCCATCACCAGCTGGTCGGCGCGGCGCTCCCAGTCCTTGGCGCGCTCGGAGAATTCGCGCGCCGCCTTGCGGTCGCGCTCGTGGCCGTGGGCGAGGCCGTCGCGCAGACCCTCGGCGAGCGCATGGCAGTAGGCCGCGTGTTCGGCGAGCAGGTCGAACTCGTCGTGCCGGTGCAGGTAGCGCGCGAGCAGCAGGCGGGTGTCGTCCGCGACCAGCGCGAGCGGCTGGCGCTGCTGCATCGCCGCGCTCGCCAGCGCCATGCTCTCGAGTACGAAGGCGCGGGCCTTCTCGGTGCCGAGCACGCCGTCGAGGCGGTCGCCGATGCGGAAGTACTCCGGCCCTAGCGCCTGCATCGCGCCGAACACCAGCTGCTCGCCGCCGGCGGCCAGCCAGGCCATGTGACCGACGCGCCGGCGTGCGGCCTCGGCGAGGATCGCCACCGCGTCGGTCTTGCCGACGAACTGTTCGAGCCGCTTGCGCGCGCGGTTCCAGTCGATGAGGAACACGATGCGCGTGCCGATGCCCTCCAGCACCCCGCACAGCGCCTCCTCGTCCGCACAGTCGAAGGTCGCGGTGCCGACGTAATAGGTGGCGCCGAAGTTGAGCCCGGCGCTGGTGCGCGCCTGCGGCTCGCTCCAGTTGGCGCCGACCTCGCACAGCAGCGACTGGAAGAAGGCGAAGCGGCGACGGTGGAGATCGGAGTAGGTGAGCACGACGCGCAGACCCTCGACCTGAATCACCAGCACGTGGGCGTCGTTGGTGCAGATGTCGTTCTGCAGCAGCAGGCGCGCACCGTCGCGGGTGGCGGCGGTGTCCAGCCCGGGATGATCGAGCTTGAGCGCACGGGTGGCGTTGAGCCCGCGCATGAAGGCGGCGATGCGCGAGCGATCGGTCGCATCCACCTGCCATACGTGGGCGCCGTCGATGGTCTCGCTGGAGAGCTCCGAAGCGAGCCGGTTGAGCGCCTTGTGCAGGTCCATCACCAGCAGGTGCAGGCTGTCGTCCTTGCCGCGCTTGCCGCTGGTGAGCGCGTGGAGCTGGGCCGACGACAGCGTGTCCGGCGCGAGCGCTTCGAGCCAGGCGCACCAGTGCGCACAGCGCGCGGCGAAGTCCGCATCGCCTTCGAGCGGGCGCGCCATGGTGCACAGGTCCTCGGCGAGCAGGCCGGCCAGCCGGTCGAGCCCGGCCACATGCAGCTCCTTGCCCTCGCGGTAGGCGGTGGCCGGCAGCTGCGCCAGCCAGGGCGCATCGACTCCGGCGACGGCGAACTCGCGCGCGAGGTCGAGCGCGCGGGCGTCGCCGCGCTGCGCGCAGTCGTGCGCCGCCTGCAGCACGCTGAGATAGAGCTTCAGTCGATCGTTGGCGGCCAGCGCCGCACGCACGCGCGCCGGCCTGAGCAGTTCCGCCTGTCCCAGGCTGGCGACGGCCTCGATCTTCTCCATGACATCCTCCCGGTATTCGTGAAGGATTCTGTGGGTGAAATGTGACAGTCATGTCACGATGAATCCGCACCTTGCTGCGCTGCGCAAGACACGCTTCACGAAAGCGCAATACGGCTGTCAAGCGCCGGGCGCAGATTATGTTCAACGACCAGCGCGCGATCGTCGGGCGGGGTAGCGGCCCCCTCCGCACGGGATGCGCACGGAGGCGATTTCTCATGCCAGCTTCACGACGGGGCGGCAAACGGCCGGCGACGGCCCCTTCTGCCAAGCAGCAACCGGACCGGGGCGCGCACCCGGCCCCGCCCGACTCGAACGGCCACAATGGCCGCATGGTCTCCAATGGCCGCAACGGCCTCCCCGACGGACGGGCGGTTTACCGCCACATCGCCGCGATCGGCGAGGGCCTGACCGCACGCGCCGACCCCTTCGGCATCGCCGCACCCATCCTGCATGCGCAGATGGCCTGGCTGATGCATCCGCAGGAGCTCGGCGAGCGCCTCGCCGGCCTCGGCACCGACCTCTGGCAGCTGCAGTGGCACACCTGGCGGCGCGCGCTCGGCCTGCCCAGCGCCGACCCGGTCAAGCCGCACGCCGACGATCCACGCTTCGCCGACCCCGTATGGACCGACTCGGCCACCTGGGACCTGGTGAAGGAGTGGTATCTCGCCTTCACCCACCACGTCCAGGACATGCTCTACGAGACCCCCGGGCTGTCCGGCAAGGAGCGCCGGCGCGCGGCGTTCTGGTGGCGCAAGTGGCTCAACGCGGTGGCGCCGACCAACTATCTCTGGTCCAACCCGATCGCGCTGCGACGCTTCATCGACACCCGCGGCCACAGCCTGTGGCAGGGCTGGCAGAACATGCTCGCCGACCTGCAGGCGGGCAACGTGCGCATGACGGATCCCGACGGCTTCCACGTCGGCGACAACCTCGGCACCACGCCGGGCGCGGTGATCTTCCGCAACCGCCTGCTCGAGGTCATCCACTACGCGCCCACGCAGCCGCAGGTGCATGCCGAGCCGGTGGTCATCGTCACCCCCTGGATCAACAAGTTCTACATCCTCGATCTCAACCCCAGGAAGAGCATGGTGCGCTACCTGCTCGACCAGGGTCTGGACGTCTACATCACGAGCTGGAAGAACCCCGACGCATCGATGCGCGAGGTCCGCTTCGACGACTACCTCGTCGAGGGCATCTCCGCGATCGTGCGGGTGGCGCGCGAATGCAGCGGGGCCGAGCGGGTGCACGCGGTCGGTTACTGCATCGGCGGCACCGCGCTCGCCACCTGGATGGCCTGGGCGGCGCGCCATTACGGCGAGGACGCCGTGCCGGTGCGCGACTGGACGCTGTTCACCACCCTGGTGGACTTCCACAAGCCGGGCGACATCGAGGTCTTCATCGACGAGGAGAGCGTCGCCCACCTGAGCGAACAGATGAAGGAGAAGGGCTACCTCGATGGCAAGGACATGGCCGCCTCCTTCCGCCTGCTGCGCTCGAACAGCCTGATCTGGCACTACGTGGTGCACGGCTGGCTCTATGGCGAGTCGCCCGCGCCCTTCGACGTGCTGTACTGGAACATGGACACCACGCGCATGCCCGCCGCGATGCACGCCTGGTACCTGCGCGAGCTCTACCTGAACAACCGCCTCGTCCAGCCCGACGCCCTCGTCGTCGCGGGCGAGCCGATCGACCTGCGCCGCATCCGCCAGCCGCTCTACGCGGTGGCCGCGGAAGACGACCACATCGCGCCGTGGGCGCAGACCTTCCACACCATGCACCACGTCGCCGCCGACAAGCGCTTCGTGCTGTCGAGCTCCGGCCACATCCTCGGCATCGTCAACCCGCCGGTGACGCCGCCCAGGCGCCACTACCGTGTCGCCACCGCCCATCGCGCCGACCGCGCGCCACTCTGGCGCGAGCGCGCCGCGCTGCGCGAAGGCAGCTGGTGGGAGGACTGGATGGCCTGGCTGAAGCCGCGCGCCGGCGAGCTCGTAGCCGCACGCCCCGCCGCCGACGAACGCCATCCCGCGCTGGGGGATGCACCGGGGACGTATGTGCTGGAAGCGTGAGCCGCGAGGGGTCGAGTGTGAATTGCGGGCGCAGCGCGGATTTTTTGCTTGGTTTCGATTCGACAGGAGGAAGCATCATGCAGACGCACGCTCATCTCACCGCCCCCGGCACGCCGACGGGCGACCGCCTCGGCCTCCATGCAGGCCTCGAGAGCCTCGGTGCGCAGCTCACCGCGCGCTGGCAATCGCGAACGAGGAAGCACGTCGCCGACCTGCTCGACGACGCCGACGCGCTCGCCGACTGGCATCGCAACCTGGAGCGCCTGCGCCGCGGCGAGCACGGCTGATCTCCTTGCGCGCGCCCGTGCGCACGTGCATGAGCGCGCAAGCGCAGCCTAGAATGCGGCGCTGAAGCCCCCGAGGAGCGCACCGTGAGCACCCACACCCGCAGCGCCTTGCGCGCCAGCCTGAAGCAGGAAGATGTCGCGCTCGACGAGCGTCTGCCCGAAATCGCCGGAACACGGCCCCCAACCCGCCCGGAAACCGAGGCCCCACCCCTGCCGGCAGAGCCCGCCAAGGCGAAACCCGAGAAGCGCAAGCGCGAATCCTTCGCTCTGGTCGCCAGCGACCTGCGCCGCCTCGATGCCCTGCGCAGCACGATGAAGGCCGCCGGCCGGCCGGCGCGCAAGTCCGAGCTGGTGCGCGCCGGCCTTGCGGCGCTCGCGGCCCTCGACCATGCGGAAACGATCGCTCTGCTCGATGCGCTGCCGCCGTTGAAGCGCACCGCCGCGAAGGATGATGAGAAGGCCCGGGCCGGCAAGAAGAAATCCTCGCAGCGCAAGGCTGCGGCCCGCAAGCGCTGAGCCCGGCGCGCTTCCGCAGATTCTCCGCCATGGATCCCGACCTCGGCACCGAACTGTTCGAGTCGCTCGGCCTCGACGCCCTGCTGCCCGAGTCCCTCTCCGCCTGGCGTCCGCTGCTGCTCGAGGGAATGGCCTTCTTCCTCGATCGGCTGCCGGAAGCCCGCCTCGGGGCGATCGTCGCCGAGCAGCTCGCGCTCGCCGCGAGCGTCTCCGCCGCGCGCGCCACCGCCCTGCTCGCGCGCTGTCCCACACTGCACAAGCTCGGCCAGGTCGTCGCGCGCCAGCCCGGCCTCGACGCGGAACTGCGCCGCCACCTGCAGGCGCTCGAATCCCTCCCCGCGAGCACGGACGACGGCGCCCTGCACGCCCGCATCCGCGCCGAGCTCGGCGCTGGCCACGGCCTCCACCTCGCCGACCGCGCGCTCGCCGAAGGCAGCGTGGCCGTGGTGCTGCCCTTCTCGTGGCGGCAGGACGGGCGCAGCCATGAGGGCGTGTTCAAGGCGCTCAAGCCCGGCATCGGCGAACGGCTGGCCGAGGAGCTCGCCATCCTGCCCGCGCTCGGCGACTTCCTCGAACGCCGGGGGGCGGAGTTCGGCCTGCCCGCCATCGACTACCGCAGCCACCTCGCCGCCGCCAGCCGCCTGCTCGTGCAGGAGATCCGTCTCGACCGCGAGCAGGCCAACCTGCGCGCCGCCGCGGCGCTGTTCGCCGCCGACGCCGACGTCTTCGTGCCGGCGCTGCTGCCCTGGTGCACGCCCGCGCTGACCGCGATGGAGCGCATCGACGGCCCCAAGCTCGCCGACGCCGCGCTGTCCGCGCACGAATCCCGCCGCCTCGGCCGCGCCCTCGTCGGCGGCCTGCTCGCCCGCCCCTTCTGGTCGTGCGGCGAGGACGCGCCCTTCCATGGCGACCTCCACGGCGGCAACCTGCTGCTCGCCCCCGACGGCCGCGTGGCGGTGCTCGACTGGAGCCTCACCGCGCGCCTGAGCAAGGCCGAGCGCGAGGCCCTGGTGGAAGTCGCTCTCGCCGCTCTCGCACTCGACGCATCACGCATCATGGCCGGCCTCGCCGGGCTGGGCCTGCGCGACACCCGCGCCGCCCCGATCGGCGCCACCGTCGAGCACGCGCTCGATACCCTGGTGCGCAGCGGCCGGCCGCTCGGCTTCGACTGGCTGGTCGGGCTGCTCGATGCGCTGGCGCTGCAGGGCGCGGGCGGCTTCGGCGAGCAACTCGCGGTGTTCCGCAAGAGCTGGCTGTCGCTCGCCGGCGTGCTCGGCGACCTCGGCGCCGGTCACGACACCGACCTGCCGCTGCTCGGCCTCGGCCTGCAGCGCTTCGCCGCCGAGTGGCCGGCACGCCTGCTCGCCGAGCCCGACTCGCGCGCCTTCTCCACCCACGTGTCGACCGCCGACCTGCTGCGCGCGGCCGCGGACACCTGGCCGGCCGGACTGCGCTACTGGTTGCGGCTGCTCGGATTCGCAGGCGCCGAAAATCGCGACGCGCGTCGCGCCGACGGAAAACCGACGCGGCTTCCGCAGGGCCTGTAGGAGCGACGCGAGTCGCGATACCGCGCTTGCGCAGGCGTGTGCGCAAATCCGCTGCGCTGCGACCACCGCGCTCCCGCCCGAGCCCAGGCCCGAAGTCTCCCGGGAGCCCGGTTCGCGCCTTGCGGCGCTGCTCCCTGGGCACCATCGCGGTTCCCGCGTCAGCGCCTCTTGCGCTTGCCCTTCGCCACCTTGGGCAGGGCCGCGACCAGGCGGGCGATCTCGCCGGTGTCGCGCTCGGCCAGCAGCGCGAGGCCGGCGCGCAGCAGCGCGGACTTGCTCACGAGCACACCGTGCTCGCCGAGCGCCTCGCGCAACGCCTTGATGCGCTTGTGCTCGCGCGCCGGCATCGAGAACGAATCGCGCTCGACCTTCTCGCCCTTGTCGCGGCGCCCGGCCGCGGCGGGCGCGGCAAGCTCGAGCAGCGTTGCCGTGGCACGCTTCTCCGCCGCAGCGGATCCACCCACCGTCGGCTGCAGCGCCTGCGCGGCGGTCGTCGGCGTCGCGGTGGCGGCAGGCTCCGCGGCGTCCGGCTTGCCCACACGAGGCTGCGCCGCAGCCGGCTTCGCGACCGCCCGGCTGCGCTCGGCGAGCGCGGCGTCCTCCTGCTTCAGGGTCTCGCGCAGCTTCGACTTCAGTCCGCTGCTGGTGGCGCTCATCCTCGCTCCTCGATCAACTTGACGACCGCCGCGACCAGGCGCGCCACCTCTTCCTGCGCGGGCGCGGCGGACCGCCCCAGGCCGAACACCGAGGTCCCGCGCACCGCGCCCAGCGCATAGGCGCTGCGCTGCGACAGCGCGGCGTCGAGCACCGGCAGGGTGAAGTCGCGCAGCACCTCGAGTACGTCCGCCGACAGCGCGGTGCGCGTCACGCGGTTGGGCAGCAGCGCGCCGCGCAGGCCGGGGCGGCTGCGCTTGCGCTCGAGGATCAGGCGCTCGATGCCGCGCGTCGCCCACAGGTCGGTCGGGCCCGGCACCACCGGCACCAGGGCGATGTCGCACAGCGCGAGCGCGCTCATCGTGTGCGCATGCTCGATCGACGGCGGGCAGTCCATGACCACCACATCGACCTTGTTGGCAACCGGTCTCAAGGTCTTGCCCATCTCGTCGGCACTGCCGGACAGGCGCACCACGCGGGCGGGGAAGGGTGCATCGGCGGGCGCGGACTCGGCCCAGCGCGAGGCGCTCTCCTGCGGATCGAGGTCGGCCAGCGCGACGCGGTAGCCCTCGAGGGCGAGGCCGGCGGCGAGCTGCATGGCGACCGTGGTCTTGCCCGAGCCGCCCTTCTGGGAAATCAATGCGATCAGGGTGGGTGCGCTCATGGTCCATCCCGTGGAGGTGATGGCCGACAGTCTAGCCAATCGGCCGCCCGCCGTGGCCCGCCAGAGGCGTCCCGTGACCGCGCGGTGGGAGCCGGCGTCCGGTCATGCGACCGCCCTGGGCCGCAACAACGTCCTGCACGGGAAGGTCCGCAATCGAGGCCCCGAGAAATATTGCACCGCAACAATCACGCCGCAATCCTTTGCTACAATTCGAACCTTCTGCAACAGGGTTTCCAGCCATGGCGCAAGAGATCGAGCGCAGGTTCCTCGTCCGCGACGTCCGGATCCTCGACGGACGCAGAGGCGAGCCCATCATCCAGGGCTACCTCGCCAAGGAGGTCGGCTCCATGTCGACGCGAGTCCGCATCCGCGGCGAGCGCGCCTTCCTGACGCTGAAGTCGCCCAAGCAGGGCTTCAGCCGCGACGAATTCGAGTACCCGATCCCGGTGGACGACGCCCACCAGATGATCGTGCGGCACTGCGCCGGACGGGTGGTGCGCAAGACGCGCTACCTGGTCGACCACGCCCACCACGTGTTCGAGGTCGATGTCTTCCAGGGCCATCACGCCGGCCTCGTGGTCGCCGAGGTCGAACTGCCGCACGAGGAAACCCCGCTCTGCCTGCCGCACTGGATCGGCGACGAGATCACCCACGACTCGCAGTACGGCAACTTCACCCTCGCCGAACAGGCCGCCCTGCTCCACGGTACGCCGCACCGCACGCACGCGGCGCCCACCCCGGTCGTCGTCGCCCCCCGCAGCCTGCCTGCAGCGCACTGAACCGGCGGCCGCAGCCGCGTTCCGACGCAAGCCGGCGCCCCCTCACGCCGCCGCGGCGCTCGGCACCAACCCGCCCGCATGCTGCCCGGCGAGCCAGGCGCTTGCCGCCTTCGCCTCGAGCGGGCGCGCGCACAGATAGCCCTGGATCTCCTGGCAGCCGAGCTCCCCGAGCGCCGCCTGCTGTTCGGCATGCTCCACGCCCTCGGCCACGGTGCGCAGGCCCACGCTGTGCGCCATGCGCAGGATCGCCTCGACGATGGCCGCGTCCTGGCGGTTGGTGGCGAGCTCGGCGACGAAGCTGCGGTCGATCTTGAGTGCCGAGATCGGCAGCCGGCGCAGCAGGGTCAGCGAGGAGTAGCCCACGCCGAAATCGTCGATCGCGATCGAGGCGCCCATGCGGCGCAGCGCCTGCAACAGGCCGTTGGCGGCCGGTCCGTCGGCGGTGAGCGCGCTCTCGGTGAGCTCGATCTCCAGCCGGCGCGCGGCGACGCCGTGGCGGTCGAGGATCTCCACGATGCGCTCGACCAGCTCCGGACGCAGCTGCGCCGGGGACACATTCACCGCGATGCGCGGCACCTCCAGCCCGGCCCGGTCCCAGGCCGCGAGTTGCGCCAGCGCGAGTTCCAGGACCGCGAGACCGAGCTCCCAGATCAGCCCGCAGTCCTCGGCGAGCGGCACGAAGCGGCCGGGTGCGAGCAGGCCGAGGCGCGGATGGCGCCAGCGCACCAGCGCCTCCATGCCGGCAAGCCGGCCGTCTTCGAGGCACAGCTGCGGCTGGTAGTGCAGCTCGAGCTGGCCGGCGGCGATGGCGGCGCGCAGCTCCGACTCGACGGTCATGCGCTCGACCGCGCGCGCGTTCATCTGCTCGGAGAAGAGCTGGTGGCGGTTCCCGCCCGACTCCTTGGCGTGGTACATCGCCAGGTCGGCGTGGCGCAGCAGCGACTCCTCGTCGTGGGCCTGGAACGGGTACACCGCCACGCCCACGCTGCCGCCCACGCGCAGGGCATGCCCGCGCACCTCCAGCGGCCGGGTGATGACGTCCACGATCTTGGCCGCCACCGCCTCCGCATCCGCGACCTGCCAGAGATCGCCGAGCACGATCGCGAACTCGTCGCCGCCGAGGCGGGCGACGGTGTCGCACTCGCGCACCGCCCGGCTCAGGCGCAGCGCCATCTCCTGCAACAGGGCGTCGCCGAGGTCGTGGCCGAGCGTGTCGTTGATCCACTTGAAGCGATCGAGATCGAGGAAGAGCACAGCGAGCAGGTTACCGCTGCGCTGCGCGGCCCGTACCCCCTGGTGCAGCCGGTCCATCAACGCGGCGCGGTTGGGCAGCCCGGTAAGCGCATCGCGGGTGGCGAGTTGCATGATGCGCGCCTCGGCCTCGTGGCGGCGGGCGACCTCCTCCTCGAGCTCGCCCACACGCTGGCGCAGCTCGAGCTCGTCGGTGACGCTGCGCGCCAGCACCGCCAGCGCCTCGCGCGCCGTCGCACCCAGGCGGCGCGGCCGGGAGTCGATCACGCACAGCGTCCCCACCACCTCGCCGCCCGGCATCACCAGCGGCATGCCGGCATAAAAGCGGATCCCCGGGTCGCCGCGCACCAGCGGGTTGTCGGCGAAGCGCGGGTCCAGGGTGGCGTCCTCGACCTCGAAGAGGCCGTCACCCAGCAGCGCATGGGCGCAGAAACTCACCGAACGCGAGGTCGTCTGCACTTCGACGCCCACGCGCGCCTTGAACCACTGGCGGTGGGTGTCCACCAGGCTGATCACCCCGACCGGCGCCTCCGCGATGCGTGCGGCGAGGCGGGCGATCGCGTCCAGCGCGGGCTCGGCCCGGGTATCGAGCACCTGCAGCTGCTGCAGCCGGCGACGGCGGCGCAGCTCGTCGAGCGGCAGCGGCGGCATCCAGCTCGCGAGCTGGGCGAGCAGCACGCTGGGGTCGCCGGCCTTGTCCAGGAAGGCATCCGCGCCGGCGTCGAGACACAGCGCCTCCCAGGGGTCGGCAGGCCGGCTGCTCAGCACCAGCACACGCGGCGCCAGGCCCGGGGTGGCGCGCAGCCGGCGCAGCACGCCAAGGCCGCTGCCCTGGGAGAGCGAGAGGTCGAGCAGCACGGTGTCGGGGCGCTGCGCCGCGATCAGCGCGACGGCCGCGTCCTCGCCGGCCGCGCTGCCGAGCACGCTCAGCTCGGGATGGTCGGCAAAGAGGCGGATCAGGTTGTCCCGCAGGAGCGGGGAATCTTCGACGATGACGATGCGCATGATGGCGGTTCCACGGAGGGATCGGACGTCATCCATGTTCCGCGTCCGCGCCGCTCGCCCCCAGCGGCGCCTCGCCGATGCAGGGGTCGGCGGCCCGCCGATCATGCTGTAGGGCGAACACCTACAACATCGGCAGCGGGGCACCGCAGCCTCACCCGACGACACCGCAGCCTGCACGCCGCAGGCGGCGGGGCGGGACTTGCGGTCGCCAACTTCAGGAGCGCCGAGGCGGAGGGCGTCGCGGGGGAGACAAGGCGACGCATGTCCGAGGAGCGCAGCGACGAGTTTGCGTCGCCGCCCCCGCGACGTGCTCCGCCGAGGGCAGCCCGGCGCGAAAGCGACGGGCCGCGAGTGCAGGCGGCGACCGCAAGTCCCGCCCCACCGCCGGTTCGCTCGCGACACCTCGCCCGAAAAACCTCCCCCCGCGCGCCCTCAGCCCCCCCGATCCACCAGCCCGTGCTCGGAACAGTAGCGCGCCATCTCCGCCGTATTGGCGAGTCCGGTCTTGTCGATGATGCGGCTGCGGTAGGTGCCCACCGTCTTCACCGACAGATGCATGATCTCGGCGATCTCGCTCGCGCCGTGCCCGGCGGCGATCAGCAGCAGCACGCGGTATTCCTGCGCCGACAGCGTTTCGTGCGGCGCACGCGCCGGCGCCTCGCCCGAGAGCAGATCGGCGAGGCGGGCGGCGAGGTCGGAGCTGATGTAGCGCTGGCCGCCGCGCACGCGCTCGATCGCGGCGACCAGCTCGGTAGTCGCGTGCTCCTTGGTCAGGTAGCCGGCGGCACCGAGCTGCAGCGCACGCGCCGCATAAGCCGCCTCGTCGTGCATGCTCAGCACCAGCAGCCGGGTGTGCGGTGCGGCACGGTGCAGCCGCACGAGCCCCTCCAGCCCGCTGGTGTCGGGCATCGACAGGTCGAGCACGGCGAGCTCCCATTCCGCCGCCCGCACCTGTTCGAGCGCCTGCGCCAGGCAGGAGGCCTCGCCGATCACGGCGTCGGGCCAGCGTTGGGTCACGAGCTGGCGCACGCCGAAGCGCATCACCGGATGATCGTCGACGATCAACAGCTTCATCCTCCTCCCCCCCCGGTCGCGATCAGCGGCACCCTCGCCTCGATCCTCACCCCGCCCCCGGCGCCGGAGCCGACGTGCAGCTCGCCGCCGGCGAGCGCCGCGCGCTCGCGCATGCTCAGCAGCCCGAGCGAGGAGCGCGCCTGCGGCGCCATGCCGACGCCGTCGTCCTCGACCGCCAGGCGATACTCGCCGTCGACCGCCACGCCCTCGACCCGCACCCGGCGGGCCTGCGCGTGGCGGGCGACGTTGGTGAGCGCCTCCTGGGCGATGCGGTAGAGCTGATTGGCCTGGTCGGCGCTCAGCTGCCCGGCATCGACGAGCGCGACCTCGCAGGCCAGGCCGGTGCGCTCGGCGAACTGGCGGCCGGCGAGGCCGAGCGCCGCCTCCAGGCCAAGGTCGTCGAGCAGCGGCGGGCGCAGCGCCGCCGAGATCCGCCGCACGGTGGCGATGCCCTCGCCGAGCACGGCCTCGATCTGCGGCCAGTCCTGCTCCCGTCCGGGCGCGCCCTGGAGGGCGCGGTGCACCATCATCTTGAGCGCGGTAAGCAGCTGCCCGAGCTGGTCATGCACCTCGCGCGCGAGCCGCCTGCGCTCGTCCTCGATGCTGCGGTCGAGGCCGTGCACGAACGCCTCGATCTCGCCGAGCGCCCTCTGCAACTCGACGGTGCGCTACGCGACCGTGTCCTCCAGGCGGGCGTTCGCGGCGAGCAGCGCCGCCTCCGCATCGACGCGCCGGCGCCGCTCGCGCTGCAGCAGCCCCCAGGCGGCGAGAATCAGCGCGCCACCGATTGCCGGCAGCAGCACGTTGAGAAGCAGCGCGTGCGCCCGCAGTGCCGACAAGCTGCGATCGCGCGCCTCGATCTCGGCGCGCAGCATGGCCTCGATGCCGGCAAAGCGCGCGCGGATGCGATCCATGGTGTCGCGGCCCTCGTCGAGGCGCTGCTTCCACGGCGAATTTTCTTCCGCGTAGGCGCGGCGGTCGGCGATGTTGCGTTCGGCGAGCGCGACGCGATGCTCGACGAGGGTCCACAGGGTCTCGAGGCGGGCCTGCGGCAGGTCGTCGAGCGTCCGGCGCAGCGCCTCGGCGGCCAGCAGCAGCCCGTTGCGCGAGCGCGAGCGCGCATCGGTGACCGCTTCGAGTTCGCGCAGGCTGGCGTGGCTGGACCAGGCCAGCGCGACAAAAAGCGCCAGGCCGAACAGGATCAACAGGGTTGCGGCAAGCACGCCGGTCGGCTTGCGGGGCAGATCGCTCGTCGACATCGAGGGCCGGTCGGGGCGGCGGATCTCAGCCGCCGGTCATCAACTGCCCGATGTTAGCGGAATACGGCGTGCAGATGCACGCGCCCCGATCGAGGCCGTATCGCACGCCGCAGAGCCGGCGCCGGCGCGGAACGTGGGTGTTCAACGCCGCGGCGGCGTGGCGCGAGAGCCCGTCGGAGGCCCCGGGGGCAGCCGCAGGACTCGTTTGGCGTCGTGCGCGAGCGCGCCCTCGCGCCGGCGCGCCACGAACACCAGGCCGAGCGCGCCGAAGTTCATCGTCAGCGCATACACCACCGCGCCGACGGCGAGCTCGGGCTGACGCAGCAGCACGATGGCGACGAAGATCGCCAGCCCCGCGTTCTGCAGCCCGCACTCCATCGCCACCGCGACCGCGTCCCGACGCTCGGCGCCCGCCAGCATCACCAGGCCGTAGCCCAGGCCCATGACGACGAAGTTGAGCACCAGGGTCGCCGGTCCCACCGACAGCAGGTTGGCGAGGATGGTGTGCCGATGCGACACGAAGGTGGCGACCACGATGGCGGCGAAGAACAGCGTGGCGACGCGGGCGACGAGCGGCTCGGCGCGCGCCGTGAGCGCGGGCGCCCGGCGCCGCAGCAGCATCCCGGCGACGATCGGCACTGTCGTCACCACCAGCACGCTGCCGATCAGGCGGCCGACCGGCAGCGCGGCCAGCACGCTGCCGTCCGCACCGAAGACGCCCTCGCCGAATGCGGCGAGCACCGCCTTGACCAGCAGCGGGAAGGTCAGCAGCGCGGCCAGGCTGCTGATCACGGTAAGGCTCAAGGACAGCGCCGCGTTGGCGCGCGCGAGGTGGGTCAGGAAGCCCGAGCTCGCCCCGCCCGGGCAGGCCGCCAGCACCATCAGGCCCATGCCGAGGAGCACCGGCAGGTCGAAGGCCAGCACCACCGCGAGCGCGGCCAGCGGCACCAGCACGAGCTGGCCGAGGAGGCCGATCAGCAGCGCGCGCGGGCGTGCGAACACGCGGTGGAAATCCGCCCCCTGCAGCGCCAGCCCGACCGAGAACATGATGAAGGCGAGGGCGGCGGGGAGCAGGACGTCGATGCTCATCGGTGCGATCTACAGGCTGGAGACGAAGACGATGCCGGCCGCGGCGAGCAAGCCGGTGCGCGTACCGGCACGCGCGGTGTCGACCAGCAGGGCGTTGAGCGCCGGCCCGCCCTCGGCACGACCGAAGCGCCACACCAGCGGCGCCAGCGCGGGCGCGCCGACGAGGCCGAGGATCGCGCCCGGCGCGCCGCTCGCGGCGATCAGGATCAGCGTCGGGATGGGCAGCAGCACCAGCAGCGCGAAGGCGCGGCGCGCGCCCTCGGCGCCGAGCAGCGCGGCGAGCGTGCGAC
>NZ_AMXD01000094.1 GCF_000310185.1 Thauera aminoaromatica S2
GCTGCTCGCGCTCGCGCTCGGCACGGTGCCGGGCAGCCTGGGCGAGACCTCCGCGCTCGCGCTGCTCGCCGGCGGCGCCCTGCTGGTGGCGCGCCGCATCGTGCCCTGGCAGATCCCCGCGGCCCTGCTCGGCACGCTCGCGCTGCTCGCGGCATTGTTCAACCAGATCGACCCCGCGCACTACCCGCCGCCGCTGCTCCACCTGCTCGGCGGCAGCGCGGTCATGTGCGCGTTCTTCATCGCCACCGATCCGGTGGGCGCCCCGGTCACCCCGCTCGGGCGGGCGATCTTCGGCGCGGGCATCGGCGCGCTGATCTACGTGATCCGTACCTGGGGCGGCTATCCCGAGGGGGTCGCCTTCGCGGTCCTGCTGATGAACGCGGCGACGCCGCTGATCGATCGCCTGGTGCGTCCGCGCCGCTACGGCCGCCTGCGCACGGGCAACCCGATCCCCCTGGCCCCGAAGGAGGATGGCCGATGAGCTCGATCGCTGCCGGCGGCCTGCGCCAGCGCCCGGGGCTGCTGCTCGGGGCATTCGCCCTCGGCTGCAGTGCCATGCTGGGCATGGGCGACCTCGCCACCCACGAGGAGATCCGCTTGCGCCAGGCCGAAGACCTGCGCAACGCCCTCGACCAGACCCTCTCCGCCGTGCCCCACGACAACAATCCGGCCGCGGACACGGTCGCGGTCGAGGACGAGGGCCGCGCGGTCACGGTGTATCGCGCGCGCCTGGCGGGCGAGGTGCGCGGTGTGGCCTTCAACTGGGTGAGCGAAGCCGGCTACGGCGGACCGATCACGCTCACCGTCGGCATCGGCCGCGACGGGCGCATCGCCAGCGTGCGCGTGCTCTCGCACAGCGAGACGCCGGGCCTGGGCGACAAGATCGACGTGCGCAAGTCGGACTGGATCCGCGGCTTCGACGGCCGCGGCCTGGACACCGGCACACGCTGGGCGGTGCGCAAGGACGGCGGCGAATTCGACCAGTTCGCCGGCGCCACCATCACCCCGCGCGCGGTGGTGGGGGCCGTCCATGCCAGCCTGAAATTCTTCGCCGGAAACCGCGCGCGCCTGCTCGCCGTGCCGGCCGGCCCCGGTGGCGACGTCGCGGCAACTCGATCGGAGATCCCGTCATGAGCGAAGTGCGCAGGGTCGTCCGCGACGGCCTGTGGGACAACAACGTGGTGTTCGCGCAGATGCTGGGCATGTGCCCGACCCTGGCCACCACCGGCAGCGCCACCAACGGGCTCGGCATGGGCCTGGCCACCACCGTGGTGCTGGTGAGCTCCGGTGTGCTCGTCTCGCTGTTCCGCAACGTCATCGCGCGCGAGGTGCGGATCGCGATCTACGTGCTCCTGATGTCCACCGTGGTCACCCTGGTCGACATGGCGATGAACGCCTGGCTGCACGAGCTGCACAAGGTGCTCGGCCTGTTCATCCCGCTGATCGTGGTCAACTGCGCGATCATGGGGCGCGCCGAAGCCTTCGCCTCCAAGCGCGCGCCCGGGATGGCAGCGCTCGACGGCCTCATGATGGGGATCGGCTTCACCCTCGCGCTGATGGTGCTGGGCGGGGTGCGCGAGGCGATCGGCCAGGGCACCTTGTTCGCCGATGCCTCGATGCTGCTCGGCCAGCACTTCGCCTTTCTCGAACTGCGCCTCGAGGGCTACCGCGGCGTGCTGCTGATGATCCTGCCCCCGGGCGGCTTCCTCGCCCTCGGCTTTCTGGTCGCGGCACGCCAGCGCATGCTCGCCCGCGCCCGCGCGCGCAGCCTCGGCGCCAGCGCAGGTGCGGGGATCACCGCGGGCACCTGATCGAAGCGCAATCGCACACTGCACTGCAGGAGGGAAGGATGAAGATCAGCGTCAGCTACGCGCACCCCGAGAAACCGGCGTGGATGCGCCTCGATGTGGACGAAGGCTGCACGCTGCGTGCGGCGATCGAGCGCTCGGGCATCCTCGCGCGTTACGAGGACATCGACCTGGAGCGCAACAAGGTGGGGATCTTCGGCAAGATCAAGCCGCTCGAGACCGTGCTCGCCGAAGGCGACCGGGTGGAGATCTACCAGCCGATCGTGATCGACCCCAAGACCGCGCCGCGCCGCAAGCGCACGGGCGCGGACGGCGGCGACGGGACCGAGGGGGCCGAGCGGCCTGAAGGGGACTGATCGGGCGGCCCGGATGCGGGCGCGCGCCGCTAGGCGCTCGGGCTCGTCGCCGCCTTCGGATGCGGTGCCCGTGCGGCGATCGAGCGCAGCGCCTCCTTCTCGGCCGCGCCGATCTCGTCGAGGATGGCGCGGATGTCTTCCATCTGGCGTTCGAGCATCGCCCTGCGCGCACCGAGCAGTTCCATGAAGTGCGACATCTGTGCCTGCTCGCCGGGTGCGTTGTCGTAGAGGTCGAAGAGTTCGCGCGTCTCCTGCAGCGAGAAACCCAGCCGCTTGCCGCGCAGGATCAGGCTCAGGCGCACGCGGTCGCGGCGGCTGTAGATGCGCCGGCTGCCGCGACGGGCCGGGCTGATCAGGCCCTGGTCCTCGTAATAGCGGATCGCGCGCGTGGTGATGTCGAACTCCTTGGCGAGATCGGATATCGTATACGTCGTTGCATTCGCCGATTCGCGCACCCGGCCAGCCCTTCCGGCGATCTCTTGATTCATTTCATTCTCCGTTCTGCGATGTCCGCCCATGCCCCATTCTCACGCCGCTCGCACGACGGGGCTCGCACCGGGCTCGCATGCAATCGATCCGACCTGGATGATTGCACAGAAGTTCCGCTAACGTAAACGTCAACGAACGTCCGCGCAAGGACTTGCGCAGCCGTGTGATCCGGGCGCCACCGGGAAGTCGTTGTCCGCGGCGACCCGGGCCTTCAAGGCAGCGCGATCTCGACCGCCGCGGCGGACGGATGGCCCGCCTGCGCGGCGAAGCCCGCGACGCCCTGCAGGAAGATCCGCGCCACCACCCGGGCCATGTCCTCGTAGGACAGCGGACCATCCGGGCGCAGCCAGGTGAAGGTCCAGTTCATCATCCCGAACAGCGCCATCGTGACCGCCTTGTCGAGCGCCACGACGCGCAGGCCGGGCTCGACCGCCTCGATCGCGAGCGCGAAGGCGTGCACCACCCGGCGTTCCTGTTCGTGGATGCGCGCGCGCTGCTCGGGGCTGAGGAACTTGACGTCCTGGATCAGCACGACGTGCTGCCGCCGCCCGCCCTCATATGCCTGCATGAAGCGCAGGATCAGGCGCTCGAGACGCTCGCGCGGCGACTCTGCCGCGGCCTCGACATCCGCCACGATCGCCAGCAGATCCTCGACGTGGCCCGCGGCGATGTCGTAGAGGATGTGTTCCTTGTCGCGGTAGTAGTGATAGAGCAGCGCCTTGGAAACCCCGCACGCGCGCGCGATCTCCGCCATCGACGCGTTATGGAAGCCTTCGGCCGCGAAGAGGCCCGCGGCGGCGTCGAGGATCGTCGCGCGCTGCAACTGGAAGGTCGGCGCCCTGCCTCTGGCCATCGGGGTCTCGCTCCTGTGCTGCGGCCGCTCCGTGGTGCGCAGGCGCACGCACGCCGACCGGGTTGTCCGGGGCACACCGAGGGGGCACGCCGCACGCCCTCGGCGCCTGTCGTCGCCGATCGAGAGGATCGTCCGCATCGCCTCGCCCCTGCATCCTTGCGGGTCGCGGGCTGGTGCTTGCGCTCGATCGCCGTTAACAGGATTGTGCCCGGCAACAGATCCGACCAACCAGTCGATCAATAACAATGTTGCGCTACATCAAGACACGAGTGGTTTTCTTGCACCCCGGCTTGCGTGCCGCGCCCTTCCCATGCACTCACGCGCGCCCTGCACCGCAGCCGGGACCGGGGCCCGTCCTCGATCCGCAGGCCGCGCATCGACGCGAGGGGCGACGCGCCCCGCGCACCGGCATGCTACTGTCGGCCGCACGAGTCCCATCCCATCGGAGCCCAGCCATGCCCTGCTACGAAATCGACGGCGTCCGCCCGGTCGTCCATCCCACCGCCTACGTGCATCCCGACGCCGTGCTGATCGGCGACGTGTTCGTCGGCGCCGGCTGCTACGTCGCCCCGCTCGCCTCGCTGCGCGGCGACTTCGGCCGCATCGTGCTCGAGGAGGGCAGCAATGTGCAGGACGCTTGCGTGCTGCACAGCTTTCCCGGCATCGACACCGTGGTCGAGGTCAACGGCCATGTCGGCCATGCCGCGGTGCTGCACGCCTGTCGGATCGGGCGCAACGCGCTGGTCGGCATGAACGCGGTGGTGATGGACCATGCGGAGGTGGGCGAAGGCAGCATCATCGCCGCCGCCGCCTTCGTGAAGGCGGAAATGAAGAT
Organism: Thauera aminoaromatica S2; assembly: GCF_000310185.1. GTDB lineage: Bacteria > Pseudomonadota > Gammaproteobacteria > Burkholderiales > Rhodocyclaceae > Thauera > Thauera aminoaromatica. Next base: position 4,342 of record NZ_AMXD01000094.1, read on the forward strand.
CCCTCCCGGCGTGCTGGTGGCGGGTGTGCCGGCCAAGGTGCTGCGCGAGCTCACCGAGCAGGAGCGCAAGTGGAAGGTGATCGGCACCGACTGCTACCAGAACCTCGCCCGCCGCAGCCTCGCCAGCCTGAAGCCCTGCGAACCGCTGCGCGAGGGCGACCGCGAGCGCGCGCGCTTCGAGATGCCCGACGTCATGCCGCTGAGCGACGCGCGCCGGCGTGCCGGCTGAACGCTCGACGCGGCTGCGCCGGACCGCTCACGCGAAGGGATAGGGCCACTCGTCCTGTCCGTCGGAGAACAGCCTCGCGACCAGCGTGCGCAGCCAGCGGTTGCGCGGGTCGTGGTGGAAGCCCCGGTGCCAGTGCTGGTACAGCTCGATATGCGGGATCGCCAGCGGCGGCTCGGCCATGCGCACCTTCTCGCCCACGCGCGTGAAGTAATGACCGATCGCATGCGGCAGCGTCACCACCAGGTCCGAGCGCCCGATGATGCCGGGCAGGCTCATGAAGTGCGGGGTGCGCAGCACGATGCGGCGCTGGATGCGCAGACGCTCGAGGTATTTCTCGAAGATCTCCTGGCTGCGCCCCTTGGCACGGACGGCGGCGTGCTCGAGCGAGAGGAAGCGCTCGAGCGACAGCTGACGGTCCTGCACCGGATGATCGGCACGCAACAGGCACACGAAGCGGTGGTCGAGCAGCTTCTCGCGGTAGAAGCCGGCGGCGTCGAGGTCGGGGTAATAGCCGATCGCCAGATCGACCTCTCCATCCTCCATCGCGCGCATCAGCTCTCCCGGCGCGAGCGTCACCGAATCGAGCATGGCCAGCGGCGCGAGGCGGCGCACGCTGTCGAGGATGCGCGGCAGGAAGACCAGCTCGCCCACGTCCGAGAGGGCGACGGTGAGGTTGCCCTCGTATTTCGCCGGGTCGAAGCGGTCGGCGACGAAGAAATCGGTTTCCAGCCGCGCCAGCATCGCCCGCGCGCTGCTCGCCAGCGCATGCGTGCGCGCGGTGGGCGTGACACCCGACGCCGTCTTGATGAACAGCGGCTCGCCGAGCGCGCGGCGCAGGCGGCCGAGCGCACTGCTCACGGTCGGCTGGCTCAGGCCGAGGTGCTCCGCGGCACGACTCACGCTGCCGGCCTCATAGACCGCGAGCAGGACACGCAGCAGGTTCAGGTCGAAGTCGCGCAGACTCATGCTGGCCCGAGTGTTATTGATAGGGTCAATAAAGGTAATCCATTCATTGGTATTGTGCAGCATCGCCCGGGGGAATTTAATGGTCCGGACAAACAGATGACGTCCCCGCCCGCGAGGGGAGTCCTGCCGAGGAGACACACCGATCATGTCCACCCATCCCATTTCGGGCCACGCGCCCGCGCTGCGAACCACCGTCTGCGGAGCGACATCATGAACGCCGCCGAACGGCTGCTCGCCGGCGATCCCGGGCGGATCGCGCTGATCGAGGGCGATGTCCGCATCGACTACGCCGGCCTGCGCGCCGATTCCATCCGCAGCGCCGCAGCCCTGCTCGACGCCGGGCTGCGCCCGGGCGACGCCTGCGTGCTCGCCCTGCCCGACGGCATCGAATGGGCTGCCGCCTTCATCGGCATGCTGTGGGCGGGGGTGCGGCCGATCGCGATCAACCCGCGCACCACCACCACGGCACTCGCCGACCTGATGCTGGACTCGGGCGCCGCCGCGGCCTTGCTAGAGGACGAGGCCGCGCGTGCGCTCGGCGACAAGCGCGCGATCGACCTCGCCGAGTGGCGCCGCCGCGTGGAGCGCGCCACCGCGACCCCCGCGGCCGCACCCGCCGCCGACGACGATCCCGCCTTCCTGCTCTACTCCTCCGGCACCACGGGCCGCCCCAAGGGCATCCTCCACGCCCACCGTGCAATCCGCGACGCCCACGTGTTCGCCCGCGACCTCCTCGGCGCCCGCCCGGAGCACCGCTTCTATTCCAGTTCCAAGCTGTTCTTCGCCTACCCGCTCGCCAACGCCTTCTTCGCCGGCCTGCGCCTGGGCGCCACCGTCGTGCTCGACCCCGAATGGCCCGACCCGGCGCGCGTCGCGGCGATGGTCGAGCGCCACGAGCCGCACATCTTCTTCAGCGTGCCCACCCTCTACCGCCGCCTGATCGATGCCGGCGTGCGTTTCCGCGGCGTGCACGCCGCGGTCTCCGCCGGTGAGGCCTGTCCGCCCGCGCTTGCGCGCGACTGGCAGGCGATGACCGGAGTGCCGCTGGTCAATGGCTACGGCACCACCGAGACGCTGTCGCTGGTGCTCTACCGCACGCCGGAGATGGACGCCGCGTGCCCCACTCCACTCACCGAGATCCACCCGGAGCAGCTCACCAGCGGCGAGCTCGAGACCTGGCGGCTGTGGTTCTCCCACCCCGCAGTCGCGCTCGGTTATACGCGCGTGGTCACCCACGACAGCGCGCGCTTCGCCGACGGCCGCTTCGCCCCCGGCGACGTGTTCCGCCGTGCCCCCGACGGGGAAGGCTGGCTGTTCGCCGGCCGCAGCGACCAGCTCGTCAAGGTGTTCGGCCGCTGGGTGGACGTGGTCGCGGTCGAGCAGGCCGTGCAGGAACGCATGCGCGGCAAGGCCGAGGAGGTGTGCGTGATCCCGGCGCAGGGCGAGGACGCGGACATGATCCGCCTGCACCTCTTCGCCATTCCCGGCGACCTGCCGCCACCGCAGGTGCTGGCCGCCGCGCAGGCCGCGATCGAGAGCCTGCCGCCCTACCAGCGCCCCGAGAAGATCCACCTCGTGGACCACTTCCCGCGCACCGACACCGGCAAGCTGCGCCGCAACGAGCTCGCGCGCAGCACCGGCTGAAGCGCGTCCTTGCCGAGCGCGGCCCCGGACCTGTCAGGCACCGGGGCCGCTCGCCGCCCGGTCGAGCGCCCGCTCGACGCTGTCGATCTTGTCCTGCATCGTCTGCTCGCGGTCGGTGCGCGTGCCCAGGCGGATCGAGGTGGTGATGCGCGGCGCGCCCATCGCATGGACGACCTCGTGGCAGCGCTTGACCGCGGCCATCACCTCGTCCCACTCGCCCTCGATATTGGTACCGTAGGCATGGAGCTGCGACACGAGGCCCGCCTCGCGGATCACCCGCTCGCAAGCCGCCACATACGATGAAACCGACAGCCCCACGCCGAGCGGAACCACGCACAGATCGAGAATGACTTTCACGGACGCCTCCACCAGCGCTCTTCGAAACGCCCGATTCTAGCGCCGCAACCGGCCCCTGCGCGCCGCCGCCGGAGCACCAGCGGGCAGGACCTCCGCAATTTCCGCGCCCGCCAGCTCGCGCCACTCGCCCACGCCCAGCCCGGCCAAGGTCCAGGGCCCGATTGCGACCCGAACCAGCCGCAACGTGGGATGGCCGACCTTGGCCGTCATCCGGCGTACCTGGCGGTTCTTGCCCTCGCACAGCACGATCTCGATCCAGCTCGTCGGCACCGACTTGCGAAAGCGCACGGGGGGATCGCGCGGCCACAGCCAGTCGGGCGCCGGCATGCGGCGCGCGGCGCACGGCAAGCTGCGGAAGTCCCCCAGATCCACCCCCGCACGCAGGATCGCCAGCGCGGCCTCGTCGATCTCCCCCTCCACCTGCACCAGATAGGTCTTGGCCAGCTTGTGGCGCGGATCGGCAATGCGGTGCTGCAGGGCACCGTCGCCGGTGAGCAGCACCAGGCCCTCGCTGTCGGCATCGAGGCGGCCCGCGGCATAGACACCGGGCACCTCCACGTAGTCCTTCAGCGTGCGGCGACCGGCTTCGTCGGTGAACTGGCACAGCACGCCGAACGGCTTGTTGAGCAGCAAGAGGCGTGTCTCAGCTCGTCCTTCGGCAGGAGTGTCGGATTTTTTTACACCCGATGCAGGCTCGCGCTTGGGCACTCGTTTCGGCAAATCCATGAAATTCCTGTGCTTCCTCATTCCAGGGGCTTCTTAGGCATGTCGGCAAGAATTCCATAACCATTAATTTGGCCGGGAGCACGCGCGATGCCGTTTCGTCGATGTCAGCAAGGGGCTGCCCGCCGGCAAGCACCGCCGCGCCCACGAAGTGCTCGTCCTGATCGGCAAGCTCTACGCCATCTAGAAGAACACGCGCAAACTCAAGGCCACCGAGTGGCTCGCGCTACGCCAGGGCCGAAGCCGCGCTGTCATCAATGAACTGCGCTGCTGTCGTGACCAAGTGCTCCCTACCGTGCCACCGTCCTCGGTGCTCGGAGGTGCGCTGGGCGACTTGCATCGGCAGTGGCCGCGTCCGACGCGCTACCTCGAGCGCGGCGATCTGCCGATCGACAACAACCCGGCCGAAAACGCCAAGGCCAACGGCGTCGAGCCGTACCTGTGGCTGCGCCAAGTGGTGCGCGCCTTGCCCACCACGACCACCGTCGAACACTTCGAGGCCCTCCTGCCTTGGAATCTCGAGGCGGAGCAGTTGATCACATACGGCGTGAGAATTCTCCACAAACAATAAAGCCCCGGCTAGCGGGGCTTTTTGTCGCCATCTTCAAGCTGCTGCGCGCTCAATGGAATGCGCTGAATGCCTATATTATTGGCGGAAGCTCAGGGATTCGAACCCTGGAACCCTTGCGGGTTGCCGGTTTTCAAGACCGGTGCAATCGACCACTCTGCCAAGCTTCCGCAGGACTGCAAAGTATACCACCGCGACGCACCCACATCGGAGGGCGAGCGCCCCCGCTCAGCCCGGCCCGACTTCAGTCCCCGGGGTGCGCTCGAAGAGCGCCACGGACTCGACGTGCGAGGTCTGCGGGAACATGTTGGCGATCCCCGCCGCGGCGAGCCGATAGCCCTTCTCGTGCACCAGCACCGCGGCGTCGCGCGCCAGGGTCGCCGGGTTGCACGACACATACACGATCCGCGATGGCCCGCGTGACGGGTCGATCGCCTTCACCACCGCGATCGCGCCCTCGCGCGGCGGATCGATCAACAGCTTGTCGAGCCGGCCGAGCGCGGCCAGGCTGTCCTCGGTGGTCTCGAACAGATTCGCGGAGTGGAACTCACAGCGCGCAGCGAGCCCATTGCGCGCCGCGTTGGCATGGGCGCGCTCGACCAGGGCCTCGCTGCCCTCCACACCCACCACCTCGGCGCCGAGGCGCGCGATCGGCAGGCTGAAGTTTCCCAGCCCGCAGAACAGGTCTGCGATACGCTCGCCCGGGCGCGGGTCGAGCAGTTGCATCGAACGCCGGATCAGCAGTCGATTGATGTCTGCGTTCACCTGGGTGAAGTCGGTAGGGCGGAAATCCAGCCGCAGGCCGAACTCGGGCAAGGTGTAGAACGGTAGCTGCGCGTTCGCCGGGTGCAGAGGCCGCGCCGAATCGGGGCCCGCGGGCTGGACCCAGGCCTGGATGCCCTCGGCATCGGCGAAGGCGGCGAGCTGCTTCTCGTCCGCCGCGGAGAACGGCAGCAGGTTGCGAAACACGAACACGGTGCTGTCCTCGCCCACCGCGATCTCGACCTGAGGCAGGCGCTCCGCGATCGACAGCCCGGCCAGCATCGTGCGCAGGCGCGGCAGCAGCGCCGAGATCGCCGGCGGCAGCACCGGGCAGGTGCGCATGTCGACGATGTAGCTCGAGCGGCGCTCGTGAAAACCCACGCGCAGCCCACCCTTGCTCGGCACCAGGCGCACGCCCAGGCGCGCGCGGTAGCGGTAGCCCCAGGCGGGACCGTGGATCGCCGGCAGGATGCGGTCGGCGTGCAGCTTGCCGATGTGGCGCAGCGCGTCCTCGAGGAGGCGCTGCTTCACCGCGGCCTGCGCATCCGCATCCAGATGTTGCATGGAGCAGCCACCACACACGCCGTAATGCGGGCAGCGCGGCGCCACGCGCTGCGCGCTCGGGCGCAGCACGCGCACCACCTCACCCTGCTCGTAACTCGGTTTGGCACGCCGCACGACGTATTCGACGCGCTCGCCCGGCAGGGCGCCCTCGACGAATACCGCCTTGCCCTCGACGCGGGTCACGCCACGGCCTTCGTGGTCCAGGGAATCGATCTTGGCTGTCGGCATGGTCGTGCGAGAGGGTTCGGGAAGCGCGCGATTCTACCGCGCCACGCCTGCGCGGATGTCCGCTTCAGGCAATGTCTCCTTACCTTTGGGCCCCACTTGCGCGCCGCCACCTCATCCGGACGACATGATCCCCCATGCTAGAATCTTTGTGCATTGCGGCATACAGCGCGGAAGACGGGGTCTCCCGGCGTCCGCCGAAACAAGCCGTACGCACCCCGACCCCCAGAACAAGGAAGACAGACCATGAAGCATTCCATCCTCGCCGCCGCCCTCGTCGCCCTCGCCGTGTCTGCCTGCGGCAAGAAGGAAGAGCCGGTCGCGGTTCAGCCGGCACCCTCGGCCCAGGAACAGATGAAGGAATCGGCCGCCCAGGCGGTGGAAGCGGCCAAGGAGAGCGCGAAGGCCGCCGGCGACGCTGCCGCGGCCGGCGCGCAGGCCGTCAAGCAAGAGGCCGCCGCTGCGGTCGAGGCCACCAAGGAAGCCGCCGCCACCGCGGCGGCCAAGGCGGACGCCGCCGCTGACGCGGCTGCGAAGAAGGCCGATGCCGCGGTCGAGGCGGTCAAGGACGCCGCCGCCGAAGCCAAAGCGGACACCGTCGATGCCGCGGCCCAAGCCAAGGCGGCCGCCGAAGCCGCGGTCGGCGCCGCCAAGGAATCGGCAGCGAAGTAAGCGCCCGCTGCACGACGCGGAAAAAAGCCGGCTTCATGCCGGCTTTTTTCATGCTGTCGCTTCGCAGAAGGCCGCTCCCGCGGTCGGGGGACACGGCCTCGTTGAGGCCCTCTCCCCCTTGTAGTTCAGCGCAGTTGTTCGCGCAGCAGGCCCAGCATGCGGCGCGCAGTGTCGGAGTTGTCGAGCCCGCCCTCGCGGGTGAGCACACTGACCCGCGAAGCCTCGCCCTGCCCCTGCACGCGCAGACGGTATTCGCTCCCCCCGGCGGCCGGCTTGGCGTCGCTGCGCCAGAAGGCAAGCCGCGACAGGAAGCCCTTCTCGGGGCTGCGGTTGTCCGCATCCGGGTCGACGTAGCGCACGAAGTACAAGCCCTGCGCACGGTCGCGGTCCTCGACCGTGAAGCCGATGCGGTCGAGCGCGAGGCCGACGCGACGCCAGGCACGATCGAAGGCCTCGTCCATCACCAGCATTACCTGGCCGTCGGGCGCGGCGGCGATACGCGCCCGCTCCGACGCCTGCTGCGGCGTGGCGATTGCGGCCTCCGCGCGCGCTTCCTCCGCGCCGAGGCGGACCATCAGGCGGCGCAGCATCTCGGCCTCGAGTTCGGGGTCGGCCGGACGCGGTTGCCAGATCGTCGAGTCCTTGGCCTCGGTCGGGTAGATCTCCATCATGCCGCGGTGCGAGATGTAAACCTCCACCGTGCCCGTCTCCTTGCCCTGCTCGAGGCGGGTGCGGAACTTGTCGCGCTCGGGGGTCGAGAACAGGCCGTCGAGCACCTTGCCGATGCTGGAACGGAGAAAATCCTGCGGGATCTTGGCGCGATCCTCGGCCCAGTCGGTCTCCATGACGCCGATTTCCGGGCTGTCGATGTTGAGGATGAAGCCGAGTTCGAGCCAGAAATCCTTGATCTGCGGCCACAGCTCCTCGGGCGTGCCACCCACCACCAGCCAGCGCTGGCTGCCCGCGCGCTCGATGCGCATGGTGTCGGACTTGGCGAGCACCGCAGGACCACTGGAGGCCTGCGCCGGCTGGCCGGCACGATCGGCCGTGTAGGCGGAGTAGGTGGCGACGCCGCGCGGGGCGACATCGGGCACGGCGAAGCGGTCGTCGCGCTGCGGCGCGGTGAGATCGGGCGGGATCTCGAGGGGGCGTTCGATCTGTTTCGCGCTCTTGTAGTCGATGCGCTTGGATTCGAGCAGCGATCCTGAACAACCGCCGAGCGCGATCGAGAGCGCGAGCAGGGACAGGGAGGTGCGCTTGGAGCGGATCATGGAAGTCCTGGGCAGAGAGGTTCGGATCAGGCCTGGATGCCGGCCTTGCGCATCGCCGCGCGCACGCGCTCGTGATGGGCTGCGGACAGCGGGGTGAGGGGCAGGCGGAGGCCGTCGCCGATCAGCCCCATGCGCGCCACCGCCCACTTCACCGGGATCGGGTTGGCCTCGCAGAAGAGGTCGCGATGCAGGCCGGTGAGCCCGGCGTTGGTCTCGCGCAGCGTGCGCATGTCTCCCGCGGCGGCGGCCGCGCACAGCGCATGCATGGCGCGCGGCGCGACGTTGGCGGTCACCGAGATGACGCCGTGGCCGCCGAGCATCAGGAAGGCGGCAGACGTCATGTCGTCGCCGCTGTAGAGCCCGAAGTCCGCCGGCGCACGCTCGATGAGGTCGCAGGCGCGGTCGAGGTTGCCGGTGGCGTCCTTGAGGCCGACGATGTTGGGCACCTCGGCAAGGCGCATCACGGTTTCGTTGGCGAGGTCGGCGACGGTGCGGCCAGGCACGTTGTAGAGGATCAGCGGCAGCTCGACCGCCTCGGCGATGGTGCGGAAGTGGCGGTAGAGGCCTTCCTGGGTGGGCCTGTTGTAGTAGGGCACCACCGAAAGATGCGCGTTCGCACCGGCCTGCGCGGCGAAGCGTGCGAGTTCGACCGCCTCGGCGGTGGAGTTGGCACCGGTCCCGGCGATCACCGGCACGCGCCCCGCGCAGTGCTCGACGGCCACACGGATCAGCTCGCAATGTTCGTCCACGGTGACCGTGGGCGACTCGCCGGTCGTGCCGACGATCACGATGCCGTCGGTACCTTCGGCGATGTGCCAGTCGATGAGGCTGCGCAGGCGGGGGAAATCCAGGCTGCCGTCGTCGTGCATGGGCGTGACGATGGCGACAAGCGATCCGGTAATCATGGCATCCGACAGTGAATTAAAGCTGGGATTCTAACCGATCGCCGCGCGCGGTCGAGCCCGCCGCTGTTACAGGACGCGGCCGGCAGGCCCTTTGCGCGGGCGTGCCGGCCGGCGGCGGCGGCTCGGCGAGCGGGGCTCAGAGATCGGCCAGGGTCTTGATGTGGGCCACCACCGAGCGCGCCAGCGAGGACAGCGAATAGCCGCCTTCGAGCACGGAAACGATGCGCTTGTGGCCACAGGACTCGGCGACGCCCTTGATCTGCTGAGTGGCCCAGATGTAGTCGGCCTCGAGCAGGCCGAGCGAACCCATGTCGTCCTCGTAGTGCGCGTCGAACCCGGCGGAAATGAAGATCATCTGCGGGCTGTGGCTGCGCAGCGCGGGCACGACGATGTCGCCGAAGACCTGTCGGAAGGCATCGCCCCGCGTACCCGCCGGCAGCGGCACGTTGCACATGTGCGCGGGGGGATTCTCGGTGCCGCAATACGGGTAGAAGGGATGCTGGAAGATCCCCGCCATCATCACCCGCGGGTCGTTGCGGAAGATGTCCTCGGTGCCGTTGCCGTGGTGCACGTCGAAGTCGACCACCGCGACGCGCTCCAGCCCGTGTGCCTCGAGCGCATGACGGGCAGCGATGGCAACATTGTTCATGAAGCAGAACCCCATCGCCTTGGCGCGTTCGGCATGGTGGCCGGGCGGACGCACCGCGCAGAACGCGTTCTCGATCTCGCCCTTCATCACCAGGTCGGTGGCGTACACCCCCGCACCCGCCGAACGCAGCGCCGCCTTCATCGTGCCCGGGCTCATCGCGGTGTCGGGGTCGAGGTGGCGAATGCCGTGCTCCGGCACGCTCTCGATCAGGTTGTCGAAATACTCGGCCGGATGCACGCGCAGGATGTGCTCGCGCTCGGCGAGCGGCGCATCGAAAAAGGACACGTACATATCCAGCCCCGACGCGATCAGGCGATCGTTGATCGCCGACAACCGGTCGGGGCACTCGGGATGCATCGCGCCCATGTCGTGCAACCAGCAGTCACGGTGAGTAATGAATGCTGTCGTGGTCATACTCCTCCCTCTCGCCTCGCGGACGACGGACGCGGGGCGAAACGCACCCCGCGCCGACTCTGGCGGCCGCCAACCGTGTTGAGCCCGATCGTCGGGCCGCTCGCCTTTGTCGTCTATTATCACCGCTTCCAGGCCAATTTCACAGTGCGCACGATGACCCTGCACCATGCGAATCGTCTGCTCGAGGCCGCCTCGCGCATCATCCTCGGCAAGGAGCGCGAGTTGCGCCTCGCGCTCGCCTGCCTGATCGCGCGCGGCCACCTGCTGATCGAGGACGTACCGGGCGTCGGCAAGACGACGCTCGCGCATGCGCTCGCCCGCCTGATGGGGCTGCAGTTCCAGCGCATCCAATTCACCAGCGACCTGCTGCCCGCGGACATCCTCGGCGTCTCCATCTTCGACCGCGACACCGCCGCCTTCCGGTTCCACCCCGGGCCGGTGTTCGCCCAGCTCGTCCTCGCCGACGAGATCAACCGCGCCACGCCGAAGACGCAAAGCGCGCTGCTGGAAGCCATGGAGGAGCGCCAGGTCACCGCCGACGGCCAGACCTGCGCGCTGCCCGAACCCTTTTTCGTGATCGCCACGCAGAACCCCGCCCACCAGATCGGCACCTTCCCTCTGCCCGAGAGCCAGCTCGACCGCTTCCTGCTGCGCATCCGCCTCGGCTACCCGGACCCGCTGGCCGAGCGCGCACTGCTAATGGGCGAAGACCGGCGCGGGCTGCTCGAGCGCCAGCCGGCGGTGATCGGCCCGGCCGAACTGCTCGCCATGCAGCAGGCGGCGCAGGGCTTGCATGTCACCGGGGCGCTCGTCGCCTATGTCCAGGCCCTGCTCGCCGCCACCCGCAACAGCGCGGAGCTCGCCGGCGGACTGAGTCCGCGCGCCGGCCTCGGCCTGCTCGCCGTGGCGCGTGCCTGGGCGCAGCTCGACGGCCGCGACCACGTGCTGCCGGAGGACGTGCAGGCCCTCTTCCCCCACGTCGCCGCGCACCGCCTGCACCTCGCCGGCGACGGCCGCCCGGCGCCGCAGGCGACGCTGCTGCGGCTGCTGCAGGC
>NZ_AMXD01000095.1 GCF_000310185.1 Thauera aminoaromatica S2
CTCGGCGAGCGCATCGCGGCGGGCGGCGAGCGCGGCCTCGCGGCGCCCCCGCAGCGCGAGCGCCTCTTGCAGTGCTTCGGCGCTGCGGTGGTCGTCGGTGGCGTCGAGCTCGGCGGCACGCGCGGCGAGCTCGGCGACGACGCGTTCGAGCTGCTCGCCGGCGAGCTGCTGGTTGCGTGCGATGTCCTCGAGCTTGCCCGCGCACTCGCGCTCGGAAAACCTCGCTTCCTGCAACTCGCGCGCGGCCGATTGTTCGAGCGCGCGGGCCTCCCGCACGGCGTGTTCGCGCTCGCGCAGCACCTCGGTGGCGGCGTCGAGGCGTTCGCGCTGCAACTCCGCGAGCTCGGCCGCGCGCGCCTGTTCGAGCTCGGCGCGGGTGAGGTGCTCGCGCTCTGCGCTCTCGAGATGGACGATATCTTCGAGGTCGCGGGCGAGCTGCTCGCGACGCTCCTGCGCGCGGGCGCGTGCCTGCGCGAGCTTGAGCACCTCGACCTGCTCGGCATGCACCTGTGCCTGGATGGTCTGCAACTCGCGGCGCAGGCCGTTGATGCGTTCCTGCAGCGCGCTCGCAGCCGACTCGGCAACGACGAGCGCGTCATGCGCGAGGTGGGCCTCGTCCTCGTGCGCCTGCAATTCGGCGGAGAGCCCCTCGATCTCGCGCTGGCGCTCGATCACGCCGTGGGTGCGTGCGTCGGGGGCGTGGTGCACCAGCGCGTCGCGGGTCAGCACCTGGCCGCGCGGGCCGACCAGGCAGGTGCTCGGCCCCAGCTGCGCGCGCAGTGGCAGCCAGTCCTCCAGCCGCTCCACCGCCCACGCCCCGGAAAGAAAGTCGTCCACCAGCGCGCGCAAGGCCGGATCCCGCACCTCCACCAGCCCCGCCAGCGCCGACACCGCAGGAGCGACATCCGTCGCGATTGCCGTCGACGATTCCGTCGCCGTCGTGGCGACGGTCACGCGGCCCTGCGGCGAACGCGGTCCTTGTGCAGAATTCGCGCGCTCGGCGGGTGCGCCGGACCTTGCCGGAAGCGCGATGGCGAGCGATTCGGGGGGCGTCTCGTCGAGCACGGTGCGTGCGGCCGCGAGCGCGAGCGCGGGATCGGGCGAGGTGAGCGCGGCGAGGCGCTCGCGCAGCACGGCCTGCACCGCCTCGTCCCAGCCCGCCGCCACCTGCAGCTGCTTCCACAGCGGCGGCAGCTGGTCGAGGCCGTGGCGCTCGAGCCAGTCGCCGAGCTTGCCCTGCGACTGCACGCGCGCCTGCAGCTGCATCAGGGCGTCGCGACGCGCGCGCAGCTCGGTGAGCCGGCGCTGCACCGCACGCTCGTGCTCCAGCGCCGCCTTCAGCGCGGCCTGCGCGTCGGGCAGGCGCGGCTGCGCCGCGGCGAGTTCCTGCTGGTGCCCCTCCAGCTCGTCCTGCAGCGCTTCGAGCCGCGCCTCGCGCTCGGCGAGCACACGCTCGTCCGGGCCGACGATCCCGCCGCGCTCGCCCTCCAGGCGGCCGCGACGCTGTTGAAGGGCTTCGAGCGCACGCAAGGCACTCGCGCGCTTGGTTTCCTCGACGCGCAATTGCTGCTCGGTCTGGGCGAGCTCGCGGCGCGCCGCCGCCATGGTCGCGTCGGCGCCCTGGCGCGAAGAGTCCAGCTCAGGCAGGCGGTCGGCGATCTCCAGGTGGCGGGCCTCGGCGTGCTCGGCGCGCAGCGCTGCGTTCTCGGCGAGTTCCTGCCAGCGCGCGCGGTCGGCGGCGAGCGTCTCGCGGCGCGAGGACCAGTGCCCGCGGTCGAGTTCGAGCTGCGCCAGGCGCGCCTCCAGCCGCCTGCGCGCCTCGCCGAGATGCTGCAGCTCGGTCTCCAGGCGTGCGACCTCGGCGCTCGCCGCGAACAGGTCGTTCTGCGCCACGTGCACCGCTTCGGAGGCCTCGAAGTGCGCGTCGCGCCGCGACTCCACGCTGGTCTCGAGCTCCTGCAGGCGGGCGCTGTCGGCCTCGATGCGGCTGCTCGCCTCGTTCAGGGAGGCCGCCACGCGCGCCTGCTCGGCGCGCGCCTCGTTGCGCTTGACCAGCCACAAGAGCTGCTGCTTCTCGACGTGCGCCGCGTCGAGCTCGCGGTAGCGCGCCGCCACCGCGGCCTGCGCCTCGAGGTGCACGATGCGCTCGCCGAGCTCCATGCGGATGTCGTCGAGGCGGGCGAGGTTGTCGCGCGCGTCGCGCAGCCGACCCTCGGTCTCCTTGCGCCGCTCGCGGTACTTGGTGACGCCCGCGGCCTCCTCCAGGAAGCCACGGATCTCTTCCGGACGCGCCTCGATGATGCGCGAGATCATGCCCTGCTCGATGATCGCGTAAGCGCGCGGACCCAGACCGGTGCCCAGGAAGAGGTCGATCACGTCCTTGCGGCGGACATGGACGTTGTTGATGTAATAGGTCGACTCGCCCGAGCGGTCGAGCACACGCTTCACCGAGATCTCGGCATAGCGCGACCACTGCCCGGCGGCCCTGCCCTCGGCGTTGTCGAAGACCAGCTCGACACTCGCGCGCGACACCGGCTTGCGCGTGGTCGAGCCGTTGAAGATCACGTCCTGCATCGACTCCCCGCGCAACGCGGACGCGCGCGTCTCGCCCAGCACCCAGCGCACGGCGTCGATGATGTTCGACTTGCCGCAGCCATTGGGCCCGACCACTCCGACGAGGTTGCCGGGGGTGAGCACCGTGGTGGGATCGACGAAGGTCTTGAAACCGGCGAGTTTGAGCTTGGAGAGACGCACAGCGGGCAGTGGGAAGACAGCGGGACGTGCAGGCCGGCGATCCACCCCGCCGCACTCCGCTTTTGCGGCCGGCATCATACCACCCTGCCGAAGTCATCCCGTGCATCAGCCTCGCATCGAAACGTTACGCAGCGGATTCAGGCATCGTCGCCGCGCAGCGCGGTCCTGCGCCCGGATTCGCGCCGTCGCCTTCCGACGGGCGCCGCCGCCATACGCAGGTATACTCGGCGCCCGCGTCCATTGCCGGCCAAGGAGCCCGCGTACCCGTGAATCCTAACCTCGCCCGCCTGCAGAGCTATCCCTTCGAAAAGCTGCGCGCCCTCTTCGCCGGTGTCGAGCCGCCTGCGCACCTCAAGCCGATCCGGCTGTCGATCGGCGAGCCGCAGCACCCCACCCCCGGTTTCATCCGCCAGACCCTGGCCGACAACCTCGGCGGCCTGTCGAGCTATCCCGCCACGCTCGGCAGCGACGCGCTGCGCGGCGCGATCGCGCACTGGCTCGAGCGCCGCTACGGGCTGCCGAAGATCGACCCGGCCAGCCAGGTGATCCCGGTCGCGGGCACGCGCGAGGCGCTCTTCGCCTTCGCGCAGTGCGTGGTCGACGGAACGAAGCCGGGCGCCAAGGTGCTGTGCCCGAACCCCTTCTACCAGATCTACGAGGGCGCGGCCCTGCTCGCCAACGCCGAGCCGATCTTCATCAACAACCTGCCCGAGAGCGACTTCGGCTCGGACTTCGGCAGCATCGACGAGGCCACCTGGCGCGACATCCAACTCGTCTACGTGTGCTCGCCTGGCAATCCCACCGGCCGGCTGTTGACGTTAGACGAGTGGAAGACGCTGTTCGAGCTCTCGGACCGCTACGGCTTCGTCATCGCCGCCGACGAGTGCTATTCGGAGATCTATTTCGACGACGCCGACAAGCCGATCGGGGGCCTGGAGGCGGCCTGGCGCCTCGGGCGCACCGACTTCCGCAACGTGGTGATGTTCTCCAGCCTGTCCAAGCGCTCGAACGTGCCCGGCATGCGCTCGGGCTTCGTCGCGGGCGACGCGAAGATCCTCGGGGATTTCCTGCTCTATCGCACCTACCACGGCTGCGCCCTCAACCCCGCGGTGCAGGCGGCCTCGGTGGTGGCCTGGAACGACGAAGAGCACGTCGAGGAAAACCGCCGCCTCTACCGCGACAAGTTCGCCCGCATCACGCCCATGCTGCAGCCCTGGCTGCCAGTGCGCCTGCCCGATGCCGGCTTCTACTACTGGGTGCGTACGCCGCTGCCCGACACCGAGTTCGCCCGCCGTCTGCAGGCTGAATATAATGTGACGGTCCTGCCGGGCAGCTACCTGGCCCGCGAATCCAATGGCGTCAACCCGGGCGCCGGCTTCGTGCGCATCGCGCTGGTGGCCGACACCCACGAATGTGTCGAGGCCGCCGGGCGCATCATCGATTTCTGCAAAACCCTCTGAGAGAGAACCCCCCAATGCACGCTCTGCAATCGATCATCGACACCGCCTTCGAGAACCGCGCCAGCCTGTCGCCCACTTCCGCCCCGGCAGAGATCCGCAACGCGGTCGAAGAGGTCATCGCCGGCCTGGATGCCGGCACGCTGCGCGTGGCCGAGAAGAAGGACGGCCAGTGGGTGGTCAACCAGTGGATCAAGAAGGCCGTGCTGATCTCCTTCCGCCTGCGCGACAACGAGCTGGTGCAGGCCGGCGGCCTCAACTTCTTCGACAAGGTGGCGACCAAGTTCGGCGACTACACTCCCGAGCAGTTCCGCGAGGGTGGCTTCCGCGTGGTGCCGCCGGCGGTCGCCCGCAAAGGCAGCTTCATCGGCCGGAACGTCGTGCTGATGCCGTCCTACGTGAACATCGGCGCCTTTGTGGACGAAGGCACGATGGTCGACACCTGGGCCACCGTCGGTTCGTGCGCGCAGATCGGCAAGAACGTGCACCTGTCGGGCGGCGTGGGCATCGGCGGCGTGCTCGAGCCGGTGCAGGCCGGACCGGTGATCATCGAGGACAACGTCTTCGTAGGCGCGCGCTCCGAGGTCGTGGAGGGCGTGATCATCGAGGAGAACGCGGTGCTGTCGATGGGCGTGTACATCGGCATGAGCACCAAGATCTACGACCGCGAGACCGGCGAGATCACCTACGGCCGCGTGCCGGCGGGCGCCGTCGTGGTGCCCGGCAGCCTGCCTTCGGCCTGCGGCAAGTACAGCCTGTACTGCGCGGTGATCGTCAAGAAGGTGGACGCGCAGACCCGCGCCAAGACCGGCATCAACGAGCTGCTGCGCGGCGCCTGAGCGGCGCACTCCGGGGACCGGCCTGCGCGCGGTTCCCGGGCAAATCCTTGGGTGACGACAGGAGTCCGAAGGCGTGATCTTCGACAATCTCTTCCAGTTGATGGCCGAAAAAAAAGCTTCGGACATCTTCATCACCGCCGGCACCCCGATCCACATCAAGATCCAGGGCCACACCATGCCGATCAACCAGCAGGTCATGGACCCGCTGATGATCCAGCGCATGCTGCATGAGGCGATCACCCCGGCCCAGCAGGCGGTGCTCGAACGCGAGCGCGAGCTCAACCTGTCCTTCGGTCGGCGCGATCTCGGCAACTTCCGCGTCAACGTGTTCTGGCAGCGCAACTCGATGGCCGTGGTGGTGCGCTACATCCAGAGCGACATTCCGAGCATCGGCGCGCTCGGCCTGCCGCCGGTGCTGGACGACATCGTGCTGGAGAAGCGCGGCCTGGTGCTCGTGGTGGGCGCGACCGGCTCGGGCAAGTCCACCACGCTCGCGGCCATGATCGACCACCGCAACCGCAACCGCAGCGGCCATATCCTCACCATCGAGGATCCGATCGAATACCTCTTCAAGCACCGCAAATCGGTGGTCAACCAGCGCGAGGTGGGCATCGACACCCTGAGCTGGGGTGAGGCGCTGCGCAACGCGATGCGCCAGGCGCCCGACTGCATCCTGATCGGCGAGATCCGCGACCGCGAGACCATGCAAGCCGCCATCTCGTACTCGCAGACCGGCCACCTGTGCCTGGCGACGTTGCATGCCAACAACGCTTATCACGCGCTCAATCGCATCGTCAACTTTTTCCCGCTGGAGAACCGCCAGCTGCTCTACCTCGACCTCGCGGTGGCGCTGCGCTGCGTGATCTCCCAGCGCCTGGTGCGCAAGCCCGACGGCAAGCGCATCCCGGCCGTCGAGATCCTCATGAACACGCGGCACATCGCCGAGCTGGTCGAGCGCGGCGAGCTCAATGCGATCAAGGAGGCCATGGAGCAGTCGCTCGCCCAGGGCTCGCAGACCTTCGAGCAGGCGCTCTACCGTCTCCACCACGACAACATCATCACCCTCGAGGAGGCGCTCGCCAACGCCGACTCGCCGAGCAACCTGCACTGGCTGATCAACAACGCGCAGATGCAGAGCGATCCGATGCTGACCGTCAACGGCAACAGTGCCATCTCCGGCTTCGAGGCGACCAACACGGAAGGTGCCTCCTTCCAGGAGTTCACCCTGGACCTCAACAACAACTAGGCGCCCGCGCGGCCGCCCTCCCCCATGCAGACCAGCCCCTCCAGCTCCTCCACCCTCGCGCTCGCCTGCGAGCTCATCGCCCGCCCCTCCGTCACGCCGGAGGACGCCGGCTGCCTCGAACTCGTCGCCTCCCGCCTTGCCCCGCTCGGCTTCCGCCTCGAACGCATCGACAGCGGCGGCGTCTGCAACCTGTGGGCGCGGCGCGGCATTGCGGCGCCCGTGCTGTGCTTCGCCGGCCACACCGACGTCGTGCCGCCCGGGCCGGACAGCGCGTGGTCCTCGCCGCCCTTCGCACCGACGATCCGCGACGGCGTGCTGTACGGTCGCGGTGCGGCCGACATGAAGTCCTCGCTTGCCGCCTTCGTCACCGCCATCGAACGCTTCATCGCCGCCCATCCCGACCACGCTGGCAGCATCGCGCTGCTGCTGACGTCGGACGAGGAAGGCATCGCCACCCATGGCACGGTCAAGGTGGTCGAGGCCTTGGCCGCGCGCGGCGAGCGCCTCGACTACTGCGTGGTGGGCGAGCCGACCTCGGTGCAGACGCTCGGCGACATGATCAAGAACGGCCGCCGCGGCTCGCTGTCGGGTACGCTGCGGGTCAAGGGCCAGCAGGGCCACGTCGCCTACCCGCAGCTCGCCCGCAACCCGATCCACCTTTTCGCGCCGGCGCTCGCCGAGCTCGCGGCGAGCGACTGGGACCAGGGCAACGAGTTCTTCCCGCCCACGACCTGGCAGGTGTCGAACATCCACGCCGGCACCGGCGCCAACAACGTGATCCCCGGTGTGTGCGAGGTGATGTTCAATTTCCGCTTCGGCTCGGTGTCGAGCGCGGACGAGCTGAAAAGCCGCACTTGCGAGGTGCTCGACCGCCACGGGCTGGACTACGAGATCGACTGGCACCTGTCCGGCAAGCCCTTCATCACCGGGCGCGGCAGGCTGGTCGGCGCGCTGTCGGCCGCGATCCGGGAGACGCTGGGAGTCGAGACAGAACTGTCGACGACCGGCGGCACCTCCGACGGCCGCTTCATCGCCGAGATCTGCGCCGAGGTAGTCGAGTTCGGCCCGGTCAATGCTTCGATCCACAAGATCGACGAGCACATCGCAGCCGATGCGATCGAACCCTTGTCCGTGGTTTATGAGCGCACCTTGACCGCCCTGCTCGTCCCCGGCCGCCTGTAGGAGCGACGCAAGTCGCGATGACGGCCCCCTCCGCCCCCAATCTACCGAACAGACTTGCCATGGCCAACCAACAACACGCCGACGACGACAACCTCGCCCTTGAACAGCACGACGACCACGAGCATGAACACGGCCCGCTCGCCGAGCTCGTGACCGTGCGCGACTGGCTACGCTACGCCGTCACCCGCTTCAATCGCGCCGGCGTCTTCTGCGGCCATGGCGTGCAGGACAGCTTCGACGAGGCGGTGTGGCTGATCCTCGGCAGCCTCGCCCTGCCGCTCGACCGCCTGGAGCCGTTCATGGACGCCTGCATCCCGTCCGAGGAGCGCATCGGCCTGCTCGAAGCCATCGAGCAGCGCGTCGACGAGCGCGTCCCCACCGCCTACATCCTCGGCGAGGCCTGGCTGGGCGACTTCCGCTTCACCGTCGATCCGCGCGTGATCGTGCCGCGCTCCTTCTTCGCCGAGTTGCTCGAGGACGGCTTCGCGCCCTGGGTGGAGGATCCGGAGGCGGTAGGCAGCGTGCTCGACATGTGCACCGGTTCGGGCTGCCTGGCGATCCTGATGGCGCACGCTTTCCCGAACGCGCACGTGAGCGCGGTCGACCTGTCGGAGGACGCGCTCGATGTGGCGCGCATCAACGTTGCCGACTACGGCCTGGAGGATCGCATCGAGCTGGTGCACGGCGATGTCTTCGAGGGGCTGGAAGGCCGCCGCTTCGACCTCATCCTGAGCAACCCGCCCTACGTGACCGCAGAGGCCATGGAAGCCCTGCCGCCGGAATATCTGCACGAGCCGCAGATGGCGCTCGCCTCGGGTGAGGACGGGCTGGACGTGGTGCGCCGCCTTCTCGCCGAGGCTGCCGAACACCTCAATCCCGAAGGCATCCTGGCGGTCGAGGTCGGGCATAATCGCGCCATCGTCGAAGCCGCCTTCCCCGACCTGCCCTTCGAGTGGCTGCCTACCCGCGGCGGCGACGACATGGTGTTCGTCCTGCGGCGCAAGGACCTGTAATCCCGCCGCCTCGGCGGCCTCGGCCGCCCCTACCCCCCTCACCTCATTCAGGAACATGGCAAGCGAAAGACCGATCCTGCTGGTCGAGGACAATCCGGACGACGAGGCGCTGACGCTCCACGCCCTGTCGCGCAACCGCATCACCAGCCCGGTGGTGGTGGCGCACGACGGCGTGGAGGCGGTGGAGTACCTGTTCTCGACCGGGAGTCGCGCGGGACAGCCGCTGCCGCCGCTGCCGGCGGTCGTGCTGCTCGACCTCAAGCTGCCGCGCATCGACGGCCTGGAGGTGCTGCGCCGCATCCGCGCCGACCAGCGCACGGCGCTGCTGCCGGTGGTGGTGCTGACCACCTCGCGGGAGCCGCTCGATCTCGCCCAGGCCTACCGCCTCGGAGCGAACAGCTACATCCGCAAGCCGGTGGATTTCGACCGCTTCGAGCGTGCGATCGGCCTGATCGGGCACTATTGGCTGGAACTCAACGAGTCCACCGAAACGGTCGCGCGCGGGGCGTATTGAGCGACGCGGGAGTCCCCCGTAGGCGCGACGCCAGTCGCGATTCCAGCCGAACCGCGTCGACGACGACGCATGCCGCGTCCGGCGCTCGCGCACCGGACGCGCGCACCTTCAGGCGACCTCGTCGATCCAGGCCTGCTGGATGCCTTCGAGGATGCGTTCGCCGCAGCGCTTGGGATCGTCGTCGAAATCGGGCAGCGCCATCGTCCAGTTCATCAGGTCGACGAAATTCACCCGGGTCGGGTCGACGTCGGGGTGGGCGTCGGCGAGCTGGATGGCGATCTCCTGAACCTCGGTCCACTTCATGTCAGTGCTTTCCTTCGCGAGCCATGTTGATGGTGTAGCGCGGAATCTCGACCACCAGCGGGGTCGCGGCGACCACCGCCTGGCAGGACAGGCGCGACTGCGGTTCCAGGCCCCAGGCCTTGTCGAGCAGGTCTTCCTCCTCGTCCTCGGCGGCGTTCAGCGAGGAG
Source organism: Thauera aminoaromatica S2 (assembly GCF_000310185.1). Lineage (GTDB taxonomy): Bacteria > Pseudomonadota > Gammaproteobacteria > Burkholderiales > Rhodocyclaceae > Thauera > Thauera aminoaromatica. Next base: position 9,476 of record NZ_AMXD01000095.1, read on the forward strand.
AACCCCTCACGCACGATGACGTGGCAGGTGGTGCAGGCACAGGACTTCTCGCAGGCGTGTTCGATGTCGATGCCGTGTTCGAGCAGCGCGTCGCAGAGGGTGGTGCCGGGGGCGGCCTCGAGGACGCTGCCGTCCGGGCAGAGTTCGACGTGGGGCAGGACGATGATCTGGGTCATGGGCGAAGTATCAGATGGGGAGTTCGTCGACCTTGTGGCCGGCCAGCGCGCTGCGAATGCTGTTGTCCATGCGGCGCGCGGCGAAGGTGTCGGTGGCGCGCGCGAGCGCGTCGATGCCGGCCTTGATGGCACGGTTGTCGGTGCCGGCGCGCAGCTCGCGCAGGCGCGCGATCACGCTGCGGATTTCGGCGGACTCGACGGCGGAGAGCAGGTGGCCGTCGTGGCCGAGCGCCTGCTCGGTGGCTTCGACGACACGGTCGGCCTCGACCTGCTGCTCGCGCAGCGCGCGCGCGGCCATGTCGTCGCCGGCGTGATCCACGCCCGAGCGCAACATCTCGGCGATCTCGTCGTCCGACAAGCCGTACGAGGGCTTGACCAGCACGCTGGCCTCGACGCCCGAGGACATCTCGCGCGCCGACACCGCCAGCAGGCCGTCGGCATCGACCTGGAAGGTCACGCGGATGCGCGCCGCGCCCGCCACCATGGGGGGAATGCCGCGCAGCTCGAAGCGCGCGAGCGAGCGGCAGTCGGAGACGAGCTCGCGCTCGCCCTGCACGACATGGAAGGCCATCGCGGTCTGGCCGTCCTTGAAGGTGGTGAATTCCTGCGCGCGCGCGATCGGCAGCGTGGCGTTGCGCGGCACGACCTTCTCGACCAGGCCGCCCATGGTCTCGAGGCCGAGCGAGAGCGGGATGACGTCGAGCAGCAGCCAGTCGTCCTGGTCGGCGCGGTTGCCTGCGAGCACGTTTGCCTGCATCGCCGCGCCCAGTGCGACGACCTTGTCGGGGTCGAGGTTGGTCAGGGGCTCCTGGCCGAAGTAGTTCGCGACCGCGCGCTGGACGTGGGGCATGCGGGTCGCGCCCCCCACCATCACCACACCCTTGATCTCGTCGGGCGCGAGGCCGGCGTCGCGCAAGGCCTTGCGCACCGGGGCCAGGGTCTTCTGGACCAGATGCGTGGTCATCTCGGCAAACTCCTCGCGGGTCACCACGAGGTCGACCTCTTCGCCCGAGGCCAGGCGCACATGCACCGGGGCCTCGTCACAGCTCGTCAACAGCTCCTTGGCCTCGCGCGCCTTCATCTGCAGGCGGCGCGCGTCTTCCAGCGAGGGCGGCGAGATCTTGGCGCGGTCGAGGATCCAGCAGAACAGGCGATGATCGAAGTCGTCGCCGCCGAGCGCGGCGTCGCCGTTGGTCGACAGCACCTCGAACACGCCGCGCGAGAGCTTGAGGATGGAGAGGTCGAAGGTGCCCCCGCCCAGGTCGTACACCGCGTAGACGCCCTCGGCCGCGTTGTCGAGGCCGTAGGCCACCGCGGCGGCGGTCGGTTCGTTGAGCAGGCGCAGCACGTCGAGCCCGGCCAGGCGCGCCGCGTCCTTGGTGGCCTGGCGCTGGGCGTCGTCGAAGTAGGCCGGCACGGTGATCACCGCGCCGACCAGCGCGCCGCCGAGGCTGGCCTCGGCGCGTTCGCGCAGGCGGCGCAGGATCTCGGCGGAGACCTCCACCGGGCTCTTGACGCCCTGCACCGTGCGCAGCCGCACCATCCCGGGGCTGTCCTCGAAGTCGTAGGGCATCGCCTCGATGTGGGTGACGTCCTTGAGGCCGCGGCCCATGAAGCGCTTGACCGAGACGATGGTGTTGCGCGGATCGACCGCCTGCGCCTTGAGCGCACCCAGACCGACCTCGATGCCGCCATCGGCGTGATAGCGCACGGCCGAGGGCAGCATGGTGCGGCCGGCCTCGTCGGGCAGGCAGATCGCGATGCCGTTGCGCACGGTGGCGACGAGCGAATTGGTGGTCCCGAGGTCGATGCCGACGGCGAGCCGGTGCTGGTGCGGCTCGGTGGACATGCCGGGTTCGGTGATTTGCAACAGAGCCATCGGTGCTGTTCCGTGCCTTTTCGAGTTCTAGTTTTCGAGCGCGAGCAGCGCTTCGTCGATTTCCTGCTGGAGCTTCTCGATGAACATCAGCCGACGCACGGTGTCGGCCGCGGCCTCGTAGTCCTGGTGCTCGTCGAGCTGCGCGGCGAGATGCCCGCGCACCTCGCGCGCATGCCCGAGCAGGCGCCTGTGCAGATCTTCGAGCTCGGAGACCTCGGCCGCCTCGCGCGCCTCCTCCACCGCCTCGCGCCACTCCATCTGCTCCATCAGGAACTCGGGGGACATCGCGGTGTTGGTCTCGAGCGCGGCGTCGACGCCGGCGAGCTCGAGCAGGTACTGGGCGCGCGCGAGCGGCTTGCGCAGCACGCGAAAGCCTTCATTGACCCGCGTCGCCCACTGCATCGAGCGCCGCTTCTCGAAGTCGGACAGGTGCGCGTGGCGGTCGGGATGCACGCGCCCCTGCAGCTCGTGCCAGGCGGCTTCGAGCGCGCCTTCGTCGAGGGCATAGCGGCGCGGGAGGCCGAAGAGGGCGAAGTAGTCCTGCGTCAGGTCGATGCTCATCGGGTCCGGCTCAGACGTTGAAGCTCTCGCCGCACCCGCACTGGTCCTTGACGTTCGGGTTGTTGAACTTGAAGCCCTCGTTGAGGCCCTCCTTGACGAAGTCGAGCTCGGTGCCGTCGAGATAGGCCAGGCTCTTGGGGTCGATGACGACCTTGACGCCGTGGCTCTCGAAGACCTCGTCCTCGTCTTCCGTCTGGTCGACGAACTCGAGCTTGTAGGCCATGCCCGAACAGCCCGAGGTCTTCACGCCCAGACGGATGCCGAAGCCCTTGCCGCGCTTGGCGATGAAGTTCGAGACGTGGCGCGCAGCCGATTCAGATAGCGTGACAGCCATGTTTCCTCCTCTTCGACGAAGGCCGCTCAGGCCTCATGCTTCTTTTTATAGTCCGCCACGGCGGCCTTGATCGCATCTTCGGCGAGGATCGAGCAGTGGATCTTGACCGGCGGCAGCGCAAGCTCTTCGGCGATCTGGGTGTTCTTGATGTCGAGCGCCTGGTCGAGGGTCTTGCCCTTGACCCACTCGGTGACCAGAGAGCTCGAGGCGATCGCCGAGCCGCAGCCGTAGGTCTTGAACTTCGCGTCTTCGATCACGCCGTCCTTGCCGACCTTGATCTGCAGCTTCATGACGTCGCCACAGGCGGGCGCGCCGACCATGCCGGTGGCCACGCCTTCTTCTTCCTTGCCGAAGGAGCCGACGTTGCGGGGGTTTTCGTAGTGGTCGAGGACCTTTTCGCTGTATGCCATGTTTTTTCTCCTGCTGGGGCGGTGAATCGCTTCACCTGCAATTTACATCATCTTCTGCACTAAAGTTCAGTGGGCTGCCCACTGCACCGCGTCGAGGTCGACGCCGTCCTTGTACATCTCCCACAGCGGCGAGAGCTCGCGCAGCTTGCCGATCTTGTCGTGCAGGAGCTTGATCGTGTAGTCGATCTCTTCCTCGGTGGTGAAGCGGCCGATGGTGAAGCGGATCGAGCTGTGCGCGAGCTCGTCGTTGCGGCCGAGCGCGCGCAGCACGTAGGATGGTTCCAGGCTGGCCGAGGTACAGGCCGAGCCGGAGGACACCGCAATGTCCTTGACCGCCATGATCAGCGACTCGCCTTCGACGTAGGCGAAGGAAATGTTGAGGTTGTGCGGCACGCGCTGCGCGAGATCGCCGTTCACGAAGGTGGCCTCGAGGTCGGTGAGGCCGGCGAGCAGGCGGTCGCGCAGCTTGCCGACGCGGGCGTTCTCCTCGGCCATCTCCTCGCGCGCGATGCGGAAGGACTCGCCCATGCCGACGATCTGGTGGGTGGCGAGCGTGCCCGAGCGCAGGCCGCGCTCGTGGCCGCCGCCGTGCATCTGCGCTTCCAGGCGGACGCGCGGCTTGCGGCGCACGTACAGTGCGCCGATGCCCTTCGGGCCGTAGGTCTTGTGCGCACAGAAGCTCATCAGGTCGACCTTGAGCCTGTCGAGGTCGATATCGACCTTGCCGGTGGCCTGCGCCGCATCTACGTGGAACACGATGCCCTTCTCACGGCAGATCTCGCCGATTTCGGCGATCGGCTGCACCACGCCGACTTCGTTGTTCACGAACATCACCGAGACCACGATGGTGTCGGGACGGATCGCCGCCTTCAACACCTCGAGGTCGATCAGCCCGTTCTCCTGCACGTCGAGATAGGTGGCCTCGAAACCCTCGCGCTCGAGCTCGCGCACGGTGTCGAGCACCGCCTTGTGCTCGGTCTTCACGGTGATCAGGTGCTTGCCCTTGCCCTGGTAGAAGTGCGCCGCCCCCTTGATGGCGAGGTTGTTCGATTCGGTCGCGCCCGAGGTCCAGATGATCTCCTTGGCGTCGGCATTGACCAGTGCGGCGACCTGTTCGCGCGCATCCTCGACCGCCTTCTCGGCCTCCCAGCCGTAGGCGTGCGAGCGGCTCGCCGGGTTGCCGAAATGCTCGGTCAGCCAGGGGATCATCTTTGCCGCCACGCGCGGATCGACCGGAGTCGTCGCCGAGTAGTCGAGGTAGATGGGGAACTTCAGCATTGTGTCTCTCCGCACTTTCTTCGTTAGCGAGTTCGGTGAATGGCCAGCGTGGCCGGTTCAGGCCCCGATCGAGGCCAGGTTCTTGAGTTCGTCCGTCACCCGGACGAAGGTTTCGATGAAGCTGCGCACGTCGTCCGCGCGCGTGTCGCGACCGAGGCTCACACGCACCGCGGCGCGCGCCAGCCCGCGCTCCACGCCCATCGCCAGCAGGGTGCGGGACGGTTCGGGGTTCGCGCTCGAGCACGCCGAGCCGCTCGCGCACGCGAAGCCTGCACGGTCGAGGCGGCCGACCAGGGTCTCGCCGTCGATGTCCTCGACCGCGAAGAATACGGTATTCGGCAGGCGCGGGGCAGCCGCCGAGAAGATCCGCGCGCCGCGCCCGGCGAGCGCGGCACAGAGTTCGTCGCGCAGGGCGGCCAGGCGCACGCCCTCGCCTTCGCGCCGCGCGACCGCGCGCTCGCAAGCCACGCCGAAGCCGACGATCGCGGCCACGTTCTCGGTCCCCGAGCGCAACCCGCGCTCCTGGCCGCCGCCGGCGATCAGCGGCGCGAGCTCGACGCGCTTGTCCAGCACCAGCGCACCCGCGCCGAGCGGACCGCCGATCTTGTGCGCGGACAGCGTCATCGCATGCACGCCGAGCGCGCGGAAATCCACCGCCACCTTGCCCAGCGCCTGCACCGCGTCGGTGTGGAACCAGGCGCCGGCGGCGCGCGCCGCGCGCGCCAGTGCGGCGACGTCCTGCAGCACGCCGGTCTCGTTGTTGGCCAGCATCACCGACACCAGGCCCGGGCGGGCTTCCAGCACCGCGCTCCAGTCGGCGGGGTCGATCACGCCCTGCGCATCGACCGCGATCTCGCGCAGCGTCCAGCCCGCGCGCCGCAGCTGGCGGGCCGGCTCGCGCACGCAGGGGTGCTCGATCGCACTCACCGCCACCACGCCCGGCTCGCGGTTGGGCGCGGCGCCCTTGAGGAAGAGATTGTTGGCTTCCGAGCCGCCGCTGGTGAAGATCACCTCGGTCGCGTGCGCGCCGACCGCCGCGGCCACCCGCGCGCGCGCCTCGTCCACCGCGGCACGCGCCTGGCGGCCGTATTCGTGGCGGCTGGAGGCGTTGCCGAAGCGCGCCGGCTCGGCGGCGCCGAGCCAGGGCAGCATGGCCTCGCGCACCGCCGG